>DATMNV010000246.1:0-8189 GCA_035568535.1 Bradyrhizobium sp. | reverse complement strand
GGGCGGGACGATAAGTCCCAACAAGGGGAGCGCAGATTTCATGGCGGCCGACAACGTTCATCACGTGAGCCACCCCCTGGTTCAGCACAAGCTGTCGCTGATGCGGGACCGCGACCGTTCGACCAAGGGCTTTCGCGAGCTGCTCAACGAGATCGGCATGCTGCTCTGCTACGAGGTTACCCGCGACCTGCCGCTGGAGATGGTCGACATCGAGACGCCGCTTACTTCCATGAAGGCGCCGCAGATCGCCGGCAAGAAGCTGACGCTCGCCCCCATCCTGCGCGCCGGCGTCGGTTTCCTCGACGGCATGCTGGCGCTGATTCCGTCGGCGCGTGTCGCCCATATCGGCCTTTACCGCGATCCGACGACGCTGGAGGCGGTGGAGTATTACTTCAAGGCGCCGCAGGACCTGTCGGACCGCACCGTGATCCTGATGGACCCGATGCTGGCGACAGGCAACTCTGCCTGCGCCGCAGCCGCGCTTCTGAAAGCGCGCGGGGCCCGGGACATTCGCTTTGTCTGCCTGCTCGCCGCCCCCGAAGGCATCGCGCAATTCGAGAAATTACACGGCGATATCCCGATCTGGACGGCCGCGGTCGACGAGCGGCTGAACGATCACGGATACATCGTGCCGGGATTGGGCGATGCCGGGGACCGAATGTTCGGTACCAAGTGAGGCCATATCGGACTACCCGCGCGGGAGGTCACGCTCCCCAACGCAGCGCCGCGGTATGAACGGGCGCGTCCCAAAGACGCTTCATCTCCTCATCGAGCAGCGATACCGTCACCGAGCAGCCCGCCATGTCGAGCGAGGTGACGAAATTGCCGACCAGCGACCGCGTGATCTTGCAACCGGCAGGTTCGAGATGTTTGCGAACCGCGTCGTACATCAAGTAGAGCTCCGACAACGGTGTTCCGCCAAAGCCGTTGATCAAAAGGATCGTCTCGCCCCGCGCGCGGGCGCCCAGATCGGTAGTGATGGCGCCGACCATTTCCGCTGCGATCTCGTTCGCCGGCTTTAGCTTGACCCGGCGGCGTCCCGGTTCACCGTGAATGCCGACACCGACTTCCATTTCGTCATCGCCGAGATCGAAGGTCGGCTTGCCGGCGGCCGGAACCGTGCAGCTCGTGAGCGCGATTCCGATCGAACGCGTCGCCGCATTGACGCGATCGCCCAAGGCTTGCAGATCGTCAAGCTTCCGCCCTTCCTCGGCGGCAGCGCCAAGGATCTTCTCCACGATCAGCGTACCGGCGACACCGCGCCGTCCGGTCGAATAAGTCGATTTCTCGACCGCGACGTCGTCATCGGTGATCACGGTCGCGACCGTCTTGCCCGACATCTCGCGCGCCATATCGAAATTCATGACGTCGCCCTCGTAATTCTTGACAATGAACAACACGCCACCACCAGTGTCGGCGGCTTCGGCCGCGGCGAGAATGAGATCGGGCGTCGGCGAGGTGAAGACCTGGCCGGGAACGGCCGCGTCCAGCATGCCCGGTCCCACGAATCCTCCGTGCAGCGGCTCATGCCCCGAGCCTCCGCCCGACACCAGCGCGACCTTGCCCTGCTTGAGGTGACGGCGCAGCACAAAAGGCGCGGTTTCGCCGAGGCGCACGATGTCGGAATGCGCCGCGCAGAAGCCGGCGAGACTTTCACTCACCACGTCGTCGACGGCGTTGATCAGCTTTTTCATCGCTTCCTCCCCACTCTTATTGTTCTAGGTGTCTTCGATCAGCCTTGCGACTTTCTCGGCAAATTCGCCCAGCAGCGTGTCGAGCTTGTGGTTTTTCTGCTGGCTGCCGAGATCGGGCAGCATCAGCGTGAGCCGCCGGCTCCGCTCGCGCTCTTTCAGCAGCAGCAATCGCCGCGGATGCGCGCGATGATAGGCGGCCAGGAAGCGCTCCTTTTCCTGCCCTGAGAAATGGCAGACCTGGACGATGGCCTGCACATGCTGCGCGGGAATCGGCGTCTGATAGGCCGGGTTGGCGATCTGGGTGATGAAGCTGCGGTTCTTGCCGAGGGCTTCGGCGAGCCGCTGCCGCATGCCGGACGGCCGCCGGTCGAGGATGTCGCGCAGGATGGCCTTGTAGGCCCCAATCAGGTCCTGCGAATTTTCCGGCGTGGCTTGCGTGCTCATGCGGCCTTGCCGGAATAGCGGGCGATCGCGGCCCTGACCGGCCCGAGCGCGCCGGGCGCGACCGAGAAGCTGCGCAAGCCCTGATCGAGCAGTGAAGCAACCTGTTGCGGATCACCCGCGAGGTCGCCGCACAGGCTCGCCTCGCGGCCGCAACCATTCGCATGGTTCACGACGTGCCCGATCAGATTGAAAACCGCGCGCGAGGGACGCGCGAGATCGGCGAGCTGCGGTTCGTCACGGCTCGCCGCCATGACATATTGAATCAGATCGTTGCTGCCGATCGAATAGAAGTCGGCGTTGAAATCCTCGATGGCGAGCGCCGCGGCCGGCACCTCGACCATCATCCCGAGTGGCGGCATCGCGGCTTCGTGCCCCTCGCCGCGCAGCTCATCGATCGCATCACGCAACAACGCCCGGCAGCGCTCGAGCTCCTCCGGCACCGTGACCATGGGGATCATCACCTTCAGATTTCCGGCCACCGCCGCGCGCGCCAGCGCCCGGAGCTGCAGGCGGAAGACGTCCGGCCGCTTCAGCGACAGGCGCACCCCGCGCACGCCGAGAAATGGATTGAGATCGCCCGGCTCGGTCAAGCCCGCAATCGGCTTGTCGCCGCCGGCATCCAGGGTGCGAATGGTCACCGGCTTGCCGGCGGCCCATTCAGCCATCTTCCTGTAAATATGGTACTGCTCTTCCTCGGTGGGCAGCCGGTCGCGCTCCTGAAACAGAAACTCGGTTCGCATCAAGCCGATGCCGTCGACTTTCGACGGATCCATATCCCTGAGTTCGGCGAGCCCGGTCACATTGATCATCAGCCCGACCGGCTCGCCGCTTGCCGTCAACGCCGGGCCGCTGACGGAGGACGCCGCCCCTCGCGCCATCGCCTGCTCGGCGAGGCGCCGATCGTAGTCGGCCCGAAGCCTGGGATCGGGATCGACAATCAGGGCGCCGGCGTCGGCGTCCAGCACCGCATCGACGCCGCTCTCGAGATGATCGATGTCGACGCCGACAATCATCGGCACGCCGCGCGATCGCGCAAGGATGGCGACATGGCTTGACGGACTGCCCCGGCGCAACACCAGACCGCCATCGCGCCAGTCGGTGGCAAGAAATACCGACGGCGGCATATCTTCCGCGGCGACGATCATGCCTGACGGCACGGCCTGATCGACTTCGCCGGCGAGACGCCGCAGCACGCGGTCGCGCAAATCGCGCAGGTCGGAGGCACGGGCGCGAAAATAGGGATCATCGGCCTGATCATAGGTGGCGATTTCAGGATCGATCGCCGCAGCCCAGGCCTTGCTGGCGATCTCGCCATCGGCGATCAGCGCAAAGGCGGGCGCAGCCAGGTTCTCGTCCTCGAGCAGCGCGATCTGGAACGAGAGAATGGCTTCGGCATCTTCGTCCTCTATCTTGCCCACGAGCCCGACAAGATCGAGCCGCGATGCCTCGAGTGCATCGGCGAGCGCCTGCTGTTCTCCCCCCGCGGAGCGGGCTTGGCCTGTTTCCGGCCTGGCGCTGACCAGGCGCAGAAGCGGCCCCAGCGCAAGGCCAGGGGCGGCGGATCTCCCCTCGACTCGATGGACGGCTCGATACGTCCTATGGTCCATCCTGGAAATCTCCATCGACCAGCATCACCAGCGCGTCAAGCGCGGCCTTCGCATCGGTGCCCTCCGCACGGAAATAGATCGTCGAGTCCTTCGGCGCCTTGGTCGCCATGACCTTGACAATGCTCTTGGCGTCGACCCAGGGTCCGTTCGGCGAGAGCCCGAGATCGATCTTCGATTCGAACGCTTTGGCAAGTTTGGTCAGCTTCACCGAGGGCCGGGCGTGCAGTCCGACCTCGTGTCGCATAAGAACCGATGCCTTCAATTCATTCATACCGATCGTCTCGCATCACACCGGCGTCAGTTCTTCAGCCGTGCGGCGCACGGCTTCCAGCGTCGCCCCCGACGCCGCTTCGGTCGCCGCCATCACCGCGCCCTCGACGACCGGCGCGTTGCACACGACGACGCGGCCGCGTCGCGCTTCGGGCAGCATCTCGATCGCCATTTCGCTGTTGGTTTCCGCGCCTCCGAGGTCGACCAGGATGGCAACACCTTTCTCCGACCACGCCTTGTCGATCGCTGCCATGATCGCCTCGACGCTGGTCCCCAATCCGCCATCCGGGTCTCCGCCGCACCAGCCGAGCGGAACTTCGCGGCCGACCATCTGTTCGACCATCATCGCCGTCCCGCGGGCGACGTCCGCGGAGTGAGACACAATGACGATTCCGACATTTTCCTTCATGCACAACCTTCCATGACGTCTGCAACCGCGTCGACGATCAGCTCGGAGGATCGTGCGCCGGGGTCCATGTGTCCGATGCTGCGTTCGCCAAGGAACGACGCGCGTCCGCGGATCGCCTTCATCGGAATGGTGTTCTTGGCAGCGAGGCGAGCGGTGGCCTTCAGCCGTGCCGGGACCCCCTCGCCGCCCTCGCGCAACACGGCAAGCACTGGAAAGAACACGTCCAGCATCGTCTTCTGGCCGGCCTCCGACTTGCCGCGCGCCTTCACAGCGTCGATCGCCGCGGCAAATGCTTCCGCAATCTGTTCCCGGCTCACCTCATCGGCGAGCGACTTGCCGAGCGACAGGAACAGGGTGCCGTAGAGCGGACCGGAAGCGCCGCCCACCTTCATCACCAGCATGGTGCCGACACCCTTCAAGGACTCGCCAAAGCTCCTGGCGGAAAGCTCGTCGGCAGCGGCCAGCACCGCTTCAAAGCCCCGGCGCATATTGCTGCCGTGATCGCCGTCGCCAATAGCGCGGTCGAGATCGGTCAACTCGTCCGCGTTGGCGATGACGCGGTTGGCTACAGCCACAATCAGGCGCTTGCGCGTTTCACGATCGATCATCATGCGAGCGGCCTGTCGGTAGCGATCCGATCTCCGGACTGATCGAAATAGAGCGGCTCCATGAATTCGAGCGAGACCTGGTCGCCAACCTTCAGCTCCTGGGCGGGATCGGCAAGGGTGACGAGCGAATGGCTGTCGAGCTTGAGGTGCACATGGTTCTGGTCGCCGAGATGCTCGACCCAATGCACCCTTGCGCGCGGCCCCGGAAGATCCTCTGAAAAAATCCGGATATGCTCGGTACGCAGTCCCACGGTGCGCGCCTGCGGCGGCGGCGACTGGTCCGCCAACAATTCTGCCGGAACGAGGTTGATGGCGGGCGTTCCAAGCCGGCTCGCCACATACGCGCTCTTCGGCCGCTCGTAGATTTCGCGAGGCGTGCCGAGCTGAACCAAAATTCCCTCGCTCATGACGCCGATGCGATCGGCCATGGTCATGGCCTCGATCTGATCATGCGTGACGTAGAGGATGGTGGTGCCAAGCTCGTGCTGGATACGCTTGAGCTCGAGGCGCAATTCGGCACGGAGCTTGGCGTCGAGCGAGGACAACGGTTCGTCCATCAAATAGACGGCGGGTTCGCGCACCAGTGCACGGCCAATCGCCACCCGTTGCATTTCGCCGCCGGACAGCATGGTGGCGCGATTGCCGAGCTTCTGTTCGATATGCAGCAGCTCCGCCACCTGCTGGATGCGGCGACGGATGAGCGCCTCATCCATGCGCCGCGCCGGCGAGCGCAGCGGGAAGGCCAGATTGTCGTAGACGGTCAGATGCGGATAAAGCGAATATTGCTGGAACACGAAGGCGACATCGCGCTCGGCCGGCAGTTCCTTGGTGACATCCTTGCCGCGGATCACCACGCTGCCATGATCGGGCCGCTCCAGGCCCGCGATCAACCGCAAGCTCGTGGTCTTGCCTGCGCCGGTCGGCCCAAGCAGCACGACGAACTCGCCATCTGCGATGGAAAGCGAAAGATTCCGGACCGCCTCCACCGCGCCAAATCGCTTGCTGACATCGACCAGCGAAACATCAGCCATGGCGCGCTCCCGCATCCAGTGCCGAGGAGAGCACCTGTCCGCTGGTTGCGTCGAACAGCGAGAGCTTGTCCGGCCGCAATTTGAGCCCGACCGTCTCGCCGACCTGGACCAGCTTGCCCGACGGCAGCCGCGCCTTCACCTGTCCGCCCGACGTGGTCACGGTGACGATCTGGGTCGTGCCGAGATATTCCGCGCCGATCACCCGGCCGCGCAGCCGCGAGCTGTCGGCAAACGACACGTTTTCGGGACGTACCCCGAGCGCGAATTTGCCTTCGGCACGATCCTCGAACAATTCCGGCATTTCCACCCGAGCGCCGTCAATCCAGATGACGCGATCGCCCTGCCGCAGCGCCGCGCGTACGCTGAGAAAGCTCATCGGCGGCGCACCAATGAAATCAGCCACGAACATCGTCTTCGGACGATCGTAGATTTCCTGCGGCGCGCCGATCTGCTCGACCCGCCCCTGGTTCATGATGGCAATGCGATCCGCCATCGCCATGGCTTCAAGCTGGTCGTGGGTGATGTAGATCGAGGTGGCGTCGATCCGGTCGTGCAGTTCGCGCAACTCGCCGCACATCAGCCGGCGAAACTCTGAATCGAGGGCCCCCAGCGGCTCGTCCATCAGGAAGGCTTTTGGCCGGCGCACGATGGCGCGACCGAGCGCGACGCGCTGCCGGTCGCCGCCGGAAAGACCGCCGACCCTGCGGTCGAGCAGATGATCGATCCGCAGCAGCTTTGCCGCTTCCTCGACGCTCTTCCTGACCTCGATTCGCGAAAAATTCTGGCATCGTAGCGGGAAGCCGATGTTCTGGCGCACGTTCATGTGCGGATAGAGCGCAAAGAGCTGGAACACGAAGGCGATGTCCCGCGCCGACGCGGGCAAGGCGGTGACGTCCTCGCCATCGAGCAGAATGCGCCCCGACGTCGGCAGCTCCAATCCGGCGATCATCCGCAAGGTCGTGGTTTTGCCGCAGCCGGACGGGCCGAGGATGACAAAGAACGAGCCGTGATCCACCGTGAAGCTGACGCCCTTGACGGCGGTAAACGCTCCGAAGGCTTTGGCGACCTGCTCGAGTTTGATCTCCGCCATGGCTCTAATCCGGGAAATGGCTGACGATCACGAATCCCAGCGTTCCCGCGAGGATGGTGACAAAGGAATAGCCGTACAGGTTCAGCGAGAACGGTTGCATCAACATCACGACGCCCAGGCCGATCAGGCCCATCGTGACGGCCTCGCATGGGCCGCGATGCAGCCACAACGGAAATCGCGATGCACGGCGCTGCAGCTGTCTGTTCATTTGCGGACCGCTCCAAAGGTGATACCACGCAGCAGGTGCCGACGCAGCAGAACGGTGAAAAGCAGGATCGGCAGGAAGAACAGCGTGGTGGCGGCAGCCACCGCCGGCCAGTCCTGGCCGCCTTCGCCGATGATAAAGGGGATGAAGGGCGGCATGGTTTGCGCGTCGCCGCTGGTGAGCAGGACCGCAAAGGCATATTCGTTCCAGGCAAAGATCAGGCAGTAGATCGCGGTCGCGGCAATCCCGGTGGTGGCCTGCGGCAACACCACCTTGAAGAAGGCCTGCAGGCGAGAGTAGCCGTCGACCATGGCGGCTTCCTCATATTCGCGCGGGATTTCATCGATGAATCCCTTCAGCAGCCACACCGCCAGCGAGACATTCACGGCAGTGTAGAGCAGGATCATTCCCAGCTTGGTGTCGGTCAGCCCCAGGTTCCGGAACATCAGGTAGATCGGGATCGCGACCGCAATCGGCGGCATCATCCGCGTCGACAGAATGAAGAACAGCAAGTCGTCGGCAAGTGGAACGCGGAAACGTGAAAAAGCGTAGGCCGCGATCGTACCGAGGCAGACCGCCAGGAAGGTCGATCCAAATCCGATCACCATCGAGTTGATGAAGCGCGGCACGACCTTCGAGGGACCGGCGATCACCATGTTGCGCGAGCGCACCAGGCGCTCGTACCAGGTTTGCGGCGGCGGCAGGCTTGCCAGAAATTCCGGCGTCTGCCGCGTGCGGGTGGTGAACAGGTTGACATAGCCTTCGACCGAAGGCTCGGAGATGATCTTGGGCGGATAGGAAATCGAATCCGTCGGCGTCTTGAAGCTGGTG
>DATMNV010000245.1:0-15978 GCA_035568535.1 Bradyrhizobium sp. | reverse complement strand
CCTTACCCATTTAAACCTGACGCCTCTGCGCTCTTCTCTTCTGGTGTCAGAACCTCATCCTGAGGAGCGGCGTCTTCGCCGCGTCTCGAAGGATGAAAGCCCGGATGGTGGCCTCATGGTTCGAGACGGCGCTTCGCGCCTCCTCACCATGAGGATAACTTATCTGCGCATGATCTTGTCCGAAAACCGGTTGCCACTTTTCGGGATCATGCGATTTACGCCCCGATTGCGATTTTCGGCTCGGCGTCGGCATTCGCCTTCAATTCGCGCAGCGCGCGGCGGTACTCGACCGGCATCACCTTGCGGAATTTCGGCAAGAACTCCCTCCAGTTTGCCAGGATCTCGGCGGCGCGCTTGGAGCCCGTCGCCTTGGCATGGCGCGTAATCAGGATATGCAGCCGCTCGATGTCGGCATCGAGCAGGTTCTTGAACACGTCGACCCGGCCATGCGACTCGAGATCGCCGGAATGATTGTAGGTGCCCGCATTGACCATCTCTTCCGAAAGCAGCGGCTCGAGCTCGACCATCGAGAGATTGCAGAGCTTGTCGAAGGAACCCTCCTCGTCGAGCACATAGGCGATGCCGCCCGACATGCCGGCCGCGAAGTTGCGCCCGGTCTTGCCGAGCACGACCACGATGCCGCCGGTCATGTATTCGCAGCAATGGTCGCCCGCGCCTTCGACCACCGCGATCGCGCCGGAATTGCGCACGGCAAAGCGTTCCCCGGCAATGCCGCGGAAATAGCATTCGCCCTCGATCGCGCCATACATCACGGTGTTGCCGACGATGATGCTTTCTTCCGGCACGATGCCGCCATTGCGCGGCGGCTTGACGGTGATCTTGCCGCCGGAAAGGCCCTTGCCGACATAGTCGTTGCCTTCGCCTTCGAGCTCGAAGGTGACGCCCTTGGCAAGCCACGCGCCGAAGGCCTGGCCGGCGGTGCCCTTCAGGTGCACCGTGATGGTGTCGTCGGGCAGGCCGGCATGACCGTAGATCCTTGCCACCGTGCCGGACAGCATCGCCCCGGCCGAGCGGTTGGTGTTGTTGATCTCGATGTCGATCTTCACGGGCGCGCCGCGGTCGAGCGCGGCCTGCGAGCGTTCGATCAGCCGGCGATCGAGCACGGCCTCCAGATGATGGTTCTGGGGCTCGGAGTGGTAGATCTTCTGGCCCTTCTCTTCCTTCTGCCGCACGAACAGTTTTGAGAAGTCCAGCCCCTTCGCCTTCCAGTGCGCCACCAGACGGGTCTGGTCGAGCATCTGGGTCTGGCCGATCATCTCGTTGAAGGTGCGGAAGCCGAGGCTGGCCATGATCTCGCGGACTTCCTCGGCGACGAAGAAGAAGTAGTTGATGACGTGCTCGGGCTGGCCGGTGAAGCGCTTGCGCAGCACCGGGTCCTGCGTGGCGACGCCCACGGGACAGGTGTTGAGATGGCACTTGCGCATCATGATGCAGCCCGCCGCGATCAGGGGCGCCGTGGCAAAGCCGAACTCGTCGGCGCCGAGCAGCGCACCGATCACGACGTCGCGTCCGGTGCGGAAGCCGCCGTCGACCTGGACCACGATGCGGCTGCGCAGCCGCTCGCGCACCAGCGTCTGGTGGGTTTCGGCAAGGCCGATCTCCCAGGGCGAGCCGGCATGCTTGATCGAGGTCAGCGGTGAAGCGCCGGTGCCGCCCTCGAAGCCCGCGATGGTGACGTGGTCGGCGCGCGCTTTCGCAACGCCCGCCGCGACCGTGCCGACGCCCACTTCGGAGACCAGCTTCACCGAGACGAGACCCTCGGGATTGACGTTCTTCAGATCGTAGATCAGCTGCGCGAGGTCTTCGATCGAGTAGATGTCGTGATGCGGCGGCGGCGAGATCAGGCCGACGCCCGGCGTCGAATGCCGCACCTTGGCGATGGTGGCGTCGACCTTGTGGCCGGGCAGTTGTCCGCCTTCGCCGGGCTTGGCGCCCTGCGCCATCTTGATCTGCATCATGTCGGAGTTGACGAGGTATTCGGTCGTCACCCCGAAACGTCCCGAGGCGACCTGCTTGATCGCGGAGCGCATGGAATCGCCGTTCGGCAGCGGCTTGAAGCGGTCGGCTTCCTCGCCGCCCTCGCCGGTGTTGGACCTGCCGCCGATGCGGTTCATCGCGATGGCAAGCGTCGTATGCGCCTCGCGCGAGATCGAGCCAAAGCTCATCGCGCCGGTAGCGAAGCGCTTGACGATATCCTTGGCCGGCTCAACCTGAGCCAGCGGCACCGGCTTGCGCTTCTCGTCCTCGGCGCTCTTGATCCGGAACAGGCCGCGCAGCGTCAGCAGCCGCTCGGATTGTTCATTGAGGATCTTCGCGAACGACTGGTAGCGCTCCCTGGAATTGCCGCGCACCGCGTGCTGCAGGGTCGAGACCGACTCCGCGGTCCAGGCGTGGTCCTCGCCGCGGGTGCGGTAGGCATATTCGCCGCCGACATCGAGCGCGGTCTTGTAGACCAATGCGTCGCCGAACGCGTCGGCATGGCGGCGCGCGGTCTCTTCGGCGATCTCGGAGAGTCCGACGCCTTCGATGCGGGTATGCGTGCCGGCAAAGTACTTCGCGACGAAATCGGCCTTCAGCCCGACGGCGTCGAAGATCTGCGCGCCGCAATAGGACTGATAGGTCGAGATGCCCATCTTCGACATCACCTTGAGCAGGCCCTTGCCGATCGACTTGATGTAGCGCTTGACGACCTCGTAGTCGTCGAGCGCGGCCGGCAGCCGGTCTTTCAGCGCGACGATGGTCTCAAATGCGAGATACGGGTTGATCGCTTCCGCGCCGTAGCCGGCGAGGCAGGCGAAGTGATGCACCTCGCGCGGCTCGCCGGATTCGACCACGATGCCGACCGAGGTGCGCAGGCCCGTGCGGATCAGATGATGATGCACGGCGGCGCAGGCGAGCAGCGAGGGGATCGGGATCCGGTCGGAGCCCACCATGCGGTCCGACAGGATGATGATGTTGACGCCTTCGCGCACCGCGCCTTCGGCGCGCGCGCAGAGCTCGTCCAGCACCTGCTCCATGCCGGCCGCACCGAGACCCGCGTGGAACGTGGTGTCGAGCGTGCGCGACTTGAAATGGCTCTCGGCGATCTCGCCGATGGAGCGGATCTTTTCGAGGTCCGCGTCGGTCAGGATTGGCTGGCGCACCTCGAGCCGCTTGGTCGAGGCGAGGCCCTTGAGGTCGAACAGGTTCGGCCGCGGCCCGATGATGGAGACGAGGCTCATGACCAACTCTTCGCGGATCGGATCGATCGGCGGGTTGGTCACCTGCGCAAAGTTCTGCTTGAAATAGGTGAAGAGCTGCTTCGGCCGGTCCGACAGCGCCGAGATCGGCGTGTCGTTGCCCATCGAGCCCGTGGCCTCCTCGCCGGTCGAAGCCATCGGCGTCATCAGGATGGTGATGTCTTCCTGCGAATAGCCGAAGGCCTGCTGCAGGTCCAGCAGCGGCAGATTGGAGCGCACGCCCTTGGCGGGCGCGGCCGGCAGTTCCTCGAGCTGGATCTGGGTACGGTCGAGCCAGTCGCGATAGGGGTGGCTCCCGGCGAGCGATGCCTTGATCTCGTCGTCGGGAATGAGGCGGCCCTGTTCGAGGTCGACCAGCAGCATCTTGCCGGGCTGCAGCCGCCACTTGGTGACGATCTGATCCTCCGGAATCTTGAGCACGCCCATTTCGGACGCCATCACGATGCGGTCATCGCTGGTGACGAGATAGCGCGCGGGCCGCAGGCCGTTGCGGTCGAGCGTGGCGCCAATCTGGCGGCCGTCGGTAAACGCGATCGCGGCGGGGCCGTCCCACGGCTCCATCATGGCTGCATGATATTCGTAGAAGGAGCGGCGCTTCTCATCCATCAAGGGATTGCCGGCCCACGCTTCCGGAATCATCATCATGACGGCGTGCGGCAGCGAGTAGCCGCCCTGCACCAGAAATTCGAGCGCGTTGTCGAAGCAGGCGGTGTCGCTCTGGCCTTCATAGGATATCGGCCAGAGGCGGTTGATGTCTTTGCCGTAGAGGTCGGAGCTCACGGAAGCCTGCCGCGCCGCCATCCAGTTGACGTTGCCGCGCAGTGTATTGATCTCGCCGTTGTGCGCGATCATCCGGTAGGGATGCGCCAGCGACCAGGTCGGGAAGGTGTTGGTCGAGAAGCGCTGATGCACCAGTGCGAGCGCGCTCTCGAAATCCGGCTCGTGCAGGTCGGAATAGTACTTGCCGAGCTGGTCGGCGAGGAACATGCCCTTGTAGATCACGGTGCGGCACGACATCGAGCACGGATAATAGCCGGCCATGCCGCGGTCGCGGCGCAGATAGATCGCCTGCGAGATCGACTTGCGCAGGATGTAGAGGCGTCGCTCGAACTCCTCGTCGGTCTTTGCCGCGCCATTGCGGCCGATGAAGACCTGCATGTGATAGGGCTCGGTCGGCTTGACGGTGACGCCGAGCGAAGAGTTGTCGCTGGGCACGTCGCGCCAGCCCAGCAGCATCATGCCTTCGGCCTTGATCTGGTCGGCGACGATGCTCTGGATCACCTTCCGCCATGCCGTCTCCTTCGGCATGAACAGCGCGCCGATGGCGTACTCGCCGGGTTCGGGCAGCAGGAAGCCGATCTCGGCGGCCTTGCGCTTGAAGAAGGCGTGCGGAATCTGCACCAGGATGCCGGCGCCGTCACCGAAGCGCGGATCGGCGCCGACCGCGCCACGATGCTCGAGGTTGCAGAGGATGTTCAGCGCGTCGGAGACGATCTGATGCGACTTCTTGCCCTTGATGTTGGCGATGAAGCCGACGCCGCAGGAATCTTTTTCCAGCGACGGATCGTAGAGGCCTTCGGCGGCAGGACGCCACGTGTGCAATTCGCGGTCCGCCGGTTTCGAATCCGCGCTCGCCGACAGCACTTCTGCCACGATGTGTTCGCGCTCGATTTCCGATCCGCTCATGTTGCGTCTCCCCGAATGAAGGGCCTTCCCGTTGGCTTGCGTCTTCGGCGCACCTTGGGCGTTCCGCGGCACCCCAAAGAAAAAATCTGGGGGGTCACCGCTCGTCCCAAAAGCGAGCCGTATTTTCAGAGTTCAGGCGCAGCGTCCAACGTCCCTGGAGAACGGCTTTGCCTGGTACCTTTGCGGCGCTAGAGGCCGAACTTTCGTTGCAATCCCCATGCCGGTTTCGCAACGAAATTTGAGACAGCCATGCTGTCCTAACCTCCACCATGCCTTATTTTTCTCTACCACACAAGCGCGGGAAAGTCCGCAGGCAGCCCATGCAACTGCAAACCTGATCTGTGCCGCCGCGGATTTGAAGCCAACGTGCCGCGATCCGGCCCAAGCAGCGCCGGAATCGCCGCCCAGATTTGCCGACGAGCTTAACTCTGGGCTTAGCGGGGGCGCTTGCAGGAGCAATGAAACGATGAAGCGTTTCGCAGGATTGGCCGTATTGGCCGGATTGATGTTTGCAGCCTCGGCCGCCAATGCTCAGATGCCGGCGCCCTATCGGGGTATCTCCGATTTCGACGGGCCGTATGAGCGGCCCTATGGTGCTGTGCCGCCGGCGCCGCCGCCGGCTTACAATTATGGCGGTTACGGCCAATCGCTGCTGCCGCCGCAGGAAGTCTATGCTGTGCTGCGCGACAACGGCTTCTCGCCGCTCGGCATTCCGCATCAGCGCGGCTTTGTCTACACCATCACCGCCATGGATCGGAACGGTCAGGACGGACGGCTTGTAATCGACGCCCGTAACGGTCGGATCATCCGCTTCCTGCCGGCCTACGGCTATGGCTACGGCGGCCCCGGTCCCTACGGCGAAAATTTCGAGGCCGAGCAGATGTCTGCCCATGGGCCCGACGCCGCTGTGCCACCGCCGACCGTGATCCGCGGCGTGCCGCGGCCGCCGGCCTCGGTGCCGCATGTTGCAAGCCGCGCCGTGCCAATGCCTGCGCCGAAGCCACAGCAATCGGTGGCGATCGAGATCAAGCCCGCGACGCCGCCTGCGCCGGCCGCGAGCGTGCCCCCATCCGCACCAGCCGCCTCGCAGGCGAATGCTTCACCGCCGCCGTTGGCCGCGACCGTCGGCGAAGCCAAGCCCGCGCCGGTGATCCGGCCGACCCAGCAAATGCCGGCGGCGCAGGGGCTGGAGTGACGAGGACGAAAAAAACGCCCCGGTTTCCCGGGGCGTTTTCTTAAACTACGCTACGCTACTGAAAATTGCGATCGCTCAGGCAGCGGCCTTGTCGGCCGAGCCGTCGACCACCTGCCGAGCGGCAGTAGTGGCCGAGCCGATCGGAATGTTGCGGGGCTTCTTCGCCTCGGGAATCTCGCGGACGAGATCGACATGGAGCAGGCCATGCTCGAGCGAGGCGTTCTTCACCACCACGAAGTCGGCAAGCTGGAACACGCGCTCAAAGGCACGCGCGGCGATGCCGCGGTAAAGCACTTCGGCCTTGTCCTTGCTGTTCTCGTTGGCGACTTTCTCGCCCTTGATCGTCAGCGTGTTTTCCTTCGCGACGATGGAGAGCTCTTCCTTGGCGAAACCGGATACCGCTACCGAGATGCGATAGGCGTTATCGCCGGTGCGCTCGATGTTGTAGGGGGGATAACCGGGGCTGCCGTCGGAAGTGGCCTGGTCGAGCAGCGAAAAGAGACGGTCGAAGCCGACGGTGGAACGATAAAACGGGGTGAGGTCATAGGTACGCATCGGAAAAGTCCTCCATTGAGCGACTGTTGGGATACCCGCCCGCCATCGGGCCGGGCTTAGTCCTGTGCAGCCTTGATGTTTGGGGATGTTCGATGTCCCTAAACACTGGTAGCGGCCTGCACGTTGGTGATATGGGAGAAGGCAAGACGGCGTTCAAGAGGGCGGGAAGTGAGCCTTTTTTGACCCTTCCAGCCCTTGTTTTTCAGCCTTTTCCTCCTATTCGACCCCGCCCATGACGCTCGTCTCGATTCCCGCCAATCCCGCTCCGGAAAACTTTGTCTCCGGCACCATCCGCACGCCCGACGGCGCCGAACTGCGCTTCGCGCGCTGGGCGCCGCCGGCGGGCCGCAAGGGCACGGTGTGCATCTTCCATGGCCGCGGCGAGCAGATCGAAAAATATTTCGAGACCGTGCGCGACCTGCGCGACCGCGGCTTTGCGGTCGCCACGATCGACTGGCGCGGGCAGGGTCATTCCTCGCGCCGCCTGCGCGATCCGCGCAAGGGCTATGTCCGCAACTTCGCCGACTACGAGATCGACGTCGAGACCTTCGTGCAGCAGGTGGTGCTGCCGGATTGTCCGCCGCCGTTTTTTGCGCTGGCGCATTCCATGGGCGGCGCGGTGATGCTGCGGCTCGCCTATGCCGGCAAGCGCTGGTTCGACCGCATGGTGCTGTCGGCGCCGATGATCGATCTGCCCGGGCGCGCCACCTCGCTGCCGGTGCGGCTGCTCTTGCGCGCCATGCGCTTTGCCGGGCAGGGCGGCCGCTACGTCCCCGGCGGCGACGACACGCTGACCGGCACGCGCTCCTTCGTCAACAATCCCGTGACCAGCGATCCCGTACGCTACGCCCGCAACGCCGCGATCCTGGAGGAAGACCCGACGCTCGGCATCGCCTCGCCGACGGTGGCCTGGGCCGACACGTCCTTCCGCGCCATGAACACCTTCCGCCAGATGTATTATCCCTCGCAGATCCGCCAGCCGATCCTGATGCTGGCGGCTTCCAATGACGCTGTGGTGTCGACGTCGGCGATCGAGGAGTTCGCATATCATCTGCGCGCCGGCTCGCATCTCGTCATCGCCGGCTCCAAGCACGAGATCCTGCAGGAGCAGGATCGCTACCGCTCGCAGTTCTGGGCGGCGTTCGACGCCTTCGTGCCGGGCACGCCGCTGTTCGGCTGAATCTGCTCAGGAGTCCGCGGCGCGCTTGGCGACCAGCTCAATCTTGCCGAAGGGCACGCCGGCCTTCAAAAGTCCCTCGCGGTAATGGGCGAGGTCTTCCGGCAGCTTCCAGTGGAAATTCCGCAAATGCCGTTCGACGACGAAATTCGGATAGTGGCTGAGCAGCGCTTCAACGGCTCTCGTGGCTTCATCCGCCCGGCCGAGCTGCGCCAGCGCCGCCGCCCGAAGCGCCAGCACCTGAAGGTGATTGGGATTGAGGTACAGGGCTTCCCGCGCCCAGGACAGCGCCGCGTCGTAGTGGTGGAGCATATAATGGCTGAAGGCGGTTGAGGCCGCCCACTGATAGCGGGGGTCGCTGTTGCCGCGCTGAACCGCCATTGAAAGCAGCTCGATCGCTTCCCGATGCTCGCCGACCACGAGGTGACATATTCCCTGGACCCCGCGCGCGCCCATGTCATACGGGTTCAGCTTGACGGCCCGCTTGATCGCTTCGACCGCGGCTTCGTAGCGCCCCTGCATCACGTGCAGATAGCCGAGAATCGAGAATGCAAAGGACGAGTGCGGATCGAGCCGAACGCTGCTTTCGGCGAGTTCCACCGCTTGAGCCCACAATTCGCGGCTGCTCCTGATCCAGCCATAATGCATGCCCTGCACCATGATGGTGGCGAGATAGGCGCGGGCGATCGAAAGCTCGCCGTCGAGCGCGATGGCCTGCTTGAACAGGTCGATCGAGGTTTCGAAATCCTCCTTGGTCTCGCGATAATAGTGCGACATTCCCTTCAGGAAGCGATCCCACGCGGTGAGATCGGAATGCCGTGCCGGCGTGGCGGCTTCCGCGCGATAGATCGCCGGCGCGATCGCGGCCGACAGGCTGGTCGTGATCTCGTCCTGCAGCGCAAAGAGATCATCGATGTCGCGGTCGTAGCGGCCGGTCCAGAGCTGCTCGCCGCTCTCGGGCGCGATCAGCTCGGCGGTGACGCGGATCTTGCTGCCGGCGCGGCGCACCGAACCCTGGATCAGGTAGGTCGCATCGATCTCGCGCGCGATCAGGCGCGTGCTCACGTTCTTGCCCCGGAAGGCGAAGGTCGAGCTTCGGCTCAGCACGCGGTAGAACGACTGCAGCGACAGCGCGTGGATCAGGTCTTCGGTCAATCCGTCGGCAAAATATTCGTCGGCGCTGCCGCTGAGGTTATCGAAGGGCAGCACCCCGACGATCGCGCTGCGATATTGCGCGGGCGCGTTCGAATTGTCGCTGGATTCGCAAATGCGGGTGTCCATGCCCTCCGGCGACCAGGTCCAGACGTGGATGGGATCGGCGATGTTCTTGAAGCGATGCGGGCCGGCGTCGGCGAACGACACGCTCAGGCGTTTGCCGGCTTCCGCAAAAGCTTTGTCCGACACCGCGATGCCGCCGGAGGCGGCCACCGCCTGCAGGCGGACCGCGATGTTGACGTCGTCGCCGAATATCTCGTCCTCGTCGGCCATGACGTCGCCCATGTGCACGCCCATGCGGAAGTGCATGGCGCGCTCGGCCGGCAAATGATGATTTCGTTCCGCCATCACTGTCTGCATCTCGATCGCCGCCTCGATCGCGCCGACGATGCTCGGGAATTCGACAAGAAAGCCGTCGCCGGTATTTTTCACCAGCCGGCCGCCATGATTGAGGATGATTGGATAGATCGCGCTGCGATGGGCCTTGAACGAGGCGTGCGTTCCCGCCTCGTCGGTACCCATCATGCGGGAGTAACCGGCGATATCGGCGCAAACAATGGCGGCGAGACGTCTCTCCATCGGCCCCTTGCGCGGAAATCGCCACCCGACGGCGGCGATCGACAGCAATCCTTCGATGTATCTGACTGAAGAGCTGTCCGGAGGCAATAGGATTGCTGTCTGCCTTGCTGAAAGTTGCTGTGTAAGTCCGAAGCCGCGGCGTTCGACCGCACGGGGAACCGCGGAGATGCCTCTAATTAAGGCGCGCCAGCGGTAAGTTTGTAGATCGCAGCTCCCGCGAGGTAGATCCCGAGAAAGATCATTGCGATCAGGAACCAGCGGCGGAACGCTTCCGCCGGCAGCCGTGAGCGGACGACCTGGCCGATGAACATGCCGGCGAAGGAGCAACCCATCGCGATGGCGCCCGGCAGCGCGGTCGACGCGCTCAGCAGGCCGGACGCGGTGAGGTTGATCGACAGCGCCAGCGTCGCCACGGTGAAGAAGACGCCGAGGGCCTGCACCATCTCATCCCGTTTCATGCCGATTGACTGCATGAACGGCATGGACGGGATCACCTGCACGCCGGTTGCGGCTGAAATCAGGCCGGTGACAACGCCGACAATGCCGCCAATCCATTTCTCGTTGCTGCGTGCGATCGTAAAGGCGAATTTGCTCAAGCCCATGACCGCGTAGAGCACCAGCAGGATGCCGAGCGCGATGGGCAAATAGTGCGCGTATCGGCCGGTCAGCGATCCCCGGTTCAGCCAGATGCCGAACGCAGTGCCGACCAGCAGCGGCCACAGCCGGCGGATGATGTCGCGCAAATAGGAGCCGACAAATGTCTGCCAGATGTTGGTGACCACCGCCGGCACGATCACGATGGCCAGCGCCTGGCTCGGCGCCATTGTCACCGCGAGCAGGCCCATCGACACGGTCGGCAGGCCGAGGCCGACGACACCCTTGACGAAACCCGCCAGCATGAAGACGGCGGCGATGAAAAACAGGAACGGTTGGCTCTCTGACATGATCAGGACCCTCCTCTGTCAGGCCCTCTCTCTTGCATGAGAGGCACATTGACCGATCCTCGTGTTTGGCACAATGTGGAGGTTACGGAGCCAGCCTTCGGTCATAACGAAGGCTGATGTTCCCGGGTGAACGCCATGCGCTTCGACCTTGTGGACCTGAACCTCTTCATCGCGGTAGCGGACAGCCGCAGCATCACGCACGGCGCCGACCGCGCCCATCTCGCACTGGCCTCTGCCAGCGCGCGGATCAAGGGATTGGAGGAGGCGTTCGGTGTCGCGCTGTTCAAGCGCGGCCGCCGCGGTGTCGAACTCACCGCCGCCGGCGAAAGCCTGCTCGATCATGCCCGCCTCGTCATCCACAATGTCGATTCGATGCGCGGCGATCTCGCGCGCTTTGCTTCCGGCATGCGGGCGAGCGTGCATCTGCTCGCCAATACTACGGGCTTGTCGGAACACCTGCCGCGCGCGCTCGCTTCCTTCCTGCGTGAACATCCCGATATCAATGTCGACGTCGAGGAGCGCGAAAGCACGGATATCGCTGCCGCGATTGCGACTGGCGCCGCCGATCTCGGTTTCGCCGCCGAACATGCGCTGCCGGAAAATGTCGAACGCTTCACCTTCAGCGAAGATCGGCTGACCCTGGTCACCGCGCGCAAAGGTCCCTTTGCCGGTCGGCGGCAGATCGATTTCCAGGAAGCGGCTGCCTGCAGTTTCGTCGGACTCACGAATGCGACCGCGCTGCAGGGGCACATCTCCAAGCACGCCGCGCGGCTCGGCATGCGCCTGCATTTCCGCGCGCGGCTGCGCGATTTCGACGCGATCTGCCAGATGGTGGCGGCCGGTGTCGGCGTTGCCGTGGTGCCTGAAGCGGCGGCCCGTCGTTGCGTCCGTATCATGCCGATTGCGATGATCCGGATTCGCGACGCCTGGGCCAACCGCAAGCTCGTGATCTGCTCCCGCAGTTTCAAGGCACTGCCGCGGCCGGCAAAACTGCTGGTGGAGCATTTGCGCGTGAGCGCTACTTCGTCGTCTCCACGCCGGCGTCCTTGATCACCTTCGCCCACTTCGTGGTCTC
Source organism: Bradyrhizobium sp. (assembly GCA_035568535.1). Taxonomy (GTDB): domain Bacteria; phylum Pseudomonadota; class Alphaproteobacteria; order Rhizobiales; family Xanthobacteraceae; genus Bradyrhizobium. The sequence goes on along the minus strand of DATMNV010000245.1, from coordinate 4,292 downwards.
GGAGACGATATAGGCGCGGAATTCGTCCGGCGTATCCGGCACCAGCGTCAGGCCCTGGTCGGCGAGCTTCTCCTTGACCTGCGGATCGGACATCGCCTCGCGCGCCAGGCCGTTGATCTTCGCGAGTATCTCCGGCCGCAGGCCCGCGGGGCCGACCATGCCGTACCAGTTTTCGATCAGGAGATCGGGCATGCCGACTTCGGCCGTGGTCGGCACGTCGGGCGCCTGTGACGCGCGGGTCTTTGCGCCCAGCGCAATCGGGTGCAAATTGCCGGCCTTGATCTGCGGCAGGATCACCGGCAGATCGAGGAAGGTCATCTGCACCTGCTGGCCGAGCAGGTCGTTGATCGCGGGCGCAGCCCCCCGATACGGCACATGGACGATGTCGATCTTGGCCGTCAGCTTGAACAATTCACCGGCGAGATGCGGCAGGCCGCCGACGCCGGCAGAGGCGAAATTGAGTTTTCCGGGCTGCGCCTTGCACAGCGCGACCAGCTCTTCCATGTTTTTGGCAGGCACGTTGCTGGCGACCACCAGCATTTCCGGCACCGCCGCCACCAGCGTGATCGGCGTCAGATCCTTTTGCGGATCATAGGCGATCTTTTCCATGGTAGGGCTGATCGCGAGTGAACTCGCGCTGGTGATGCCGATGGTGTAGCCGTCGGGCGCGGATTTCGCGACTGCGTCGGTGCCGAGCACGCCGGCCTGTCCGCCGCGATTGTCGATGAGGATCGGCTGTTTGGCGATTTCCGACATGCGCTGGCCGACCACGCGCGCGATGATATCGTTCGGGCCGCCCGGCGGGAACGGCACGATCAGCCTGATCGGCTTGGAGGGAAAATCTTCCGCCGCGGCGAAAGACGGCACCAGCAACGCAAATCCCAGCCAGATCCTGACGAGGACCTTCATATATGCCTCCCTTTGATTGCTGGCGGTTGTTGTTTTGTTGCCAGCCTTTTGAACAGTTTCTCGTGGTTAGAGCGAGATGACTTTTCTTCGAATCGTCATCCCGCTCTACCTTTTTGTTTGAGCATGATCTCCGCGCAAACGCGTTCCGCGTTTGTCGCGAGGGAACCGCTACACACTTTTCCGGATCATGCTCTAACCCCTGAGCAGTTTCAGCGCCGCCTCATGCACGCGCTGATCGCCCGCCGCGACAATGCGGCCGCCGTTCTGCGCCGGGCCGCCCTCCCAATTGGTGACGACGCCGCCGGCGCCGGTCACGATCGGGATCAGCGCCGCGATATCGTAGGGTTTCAACTCGGTTTCGACCACGAGATCGAGATGGCCGGCCGCCAGCATGCAATAGGAATAGCAGTCGCCGCCATAGCGCGACAGCCGCACCTCGTTTTCGATCCGCCCGAAGATCGCGCGGTCGGCGGCGTTCATCAATAGCGGGCTCGTGGTGTAGGAGGTCGCCTCGCTCAGCGAGGCGCAGCGCCGCGTCTGCAGCCGCCGCTCGCCCGACGGCCCCTGATAGTTGGCCGCGGCATTGTCGCCGGAAAAACGCTCGCCGATGAAGGGCTGGTGCATCATGCCAAACACCGGCGTGCCCTTATGCAGCAGCGCGATCAGTGTGCCCCAGATCGGAAAGCCGGCGATGAAGGATTTGGTGCCGTCGATCGGATCGAGCACCCAGACATAGTCGGCGTCTTCGCGCTCGTTGCCGAACTCCTCGCCGACGATGCCGTGCTGGGGAAAATGATATTTGATGATCCGCCGCATCACCGCTTCCGCGGCGCGGTCGGCTTCGGTGACCGGATCGAAATCCTTGTTCTGGCTCTTGTTGTCGATCGACAGCGACGTGCGGAAGAACGGCAGAATGGTTTCGCCGGAAGAGGTCGCGAGGCGCCCGATGAAGGCGGAGAAGTCGATGACCGTCACGTCAATTTCCTGAAGTGCATGGAAGCCGCAAACTGCGGAGGAATCCGGACGCCTTGCGTAGCTTAATCCTGCGCCATCCGCACGCCGAGCGGGAGCCTCGGTCTGGTATTTTGAGTGCCGAATCAGCTGGGTCGCGCTCGTATAATTTCCGATAACAAATGCAATCACGAAATCGAGAGATTGCCTAAGTAGTTTGGCTGATTTTGCCTGATCGGCCGCGACGCTCTGCTAACGTCTTGAAAAATATTACAAAAATTTGACGTCTTGAAGGTGTTGCACGTATGCACGGCTTTCCAAATTTGCATGGGAAATCCTTTAAAACCCCTTGCGTTTTGTGCAGCGCGGTCGCATATTGTTGCGGTGCGGTAGCGCCTCGCGCTATCGCTGCCCTCCTTGGGCGTTTCCTCCCTAGACTTGGGCCGCTTGCTTTCGCAAGCGGCCCTTTTTTCTCACTAGAGACACTTAAGTGTTGTCAGCTCCGGCCTGAGAGAGCGCTTGTGGGACCGGGACTGACAAGAACCTAGAGCGGACTTCTCACGATTTTATTCCGCGGCGGCCTGGAACGGGCCGAGGTCGCCGAGCGGAACGGTCGCAAGCGCATCCGCCAGCGCCGTGAAATCGGCGGCGACCTGCGCGAAGCGCGGTCCCTTTTCCCGCCGCCGCTCATCCATATAGATCGCGCGGTTCAATTCGAGCTGGATCGCATGCAGCCCGCTGGCGGGATTGCCGTAATGCTCGGTGATGAAGCCGCCGGCATAGGGCTTGTTGCGGCCGACCGAATAGCCGAGCTGGCTCATGGTCGCCTCGACCCGGTCGGGCAGCAGCGGCGCGCAACTCGTGCCGTAGCGGTCGCCGATCACGACATCCGGCCGCCGCGGTTCATCGCGCGAGACGCCGATCGACGGCATCGAATGGCAGTCGACCACCACGACCGTGCCAAAGATCTGGTGCACCCGGTTGATCAAACGCCGCAGCGCCCGATGATAGGGCTTGTAAAGAGTCTCGATCCGCGTCAGCGCGTCGTCGACCGACAGCCGCTCGCGGTAGATTTCCTGCCCGTCGCCGACCACGCGCGGAATGGTGCCGAGCCCGCCCGCGACCCGCATCGACCGCGTGTTGGCGAAACTCGGCAGCCGGCCGGCGAACATCCGCGGGTCCAGCTCGTAGGGTTCCCGGTTCACGTCGACATAGGAGCGGGGAAAGTTGACCCGCACCACCGGAAAGCCACGCGCCGAGAGATCGGCGATCAGCTCGTCCATGAACGAGTCTTCCGAGCGTCGCAACGTCGGCAGGTCGATCCGGGACGCGTTAAGGAATTCTTCCGGATAGACCGACCCGGAATGCGGAGAATTAAAGATGATCGGTGCCCGCCACTCGGTCGGCTCCACGATCTCGAACGGAGGCGGCAGTTCGCCATCAGAAACAATCATCGCGGGGCGCCGTCCCTACCATCTGCCGCGCTGACGGGCCTATCCTGCCAGGACAGTGGGCTTTTTATGAACGCGCATTGTCGGTAATCACAACCCTTCTGCCAAGCAAAAAAGTCTTAAGTCGCGCTGGAACGCATCAAAAGGCCGCGCTTCGTTGATTTAAGCCGCATTCCGGTCCAGAAATGACCTTGCGAAGGGCCAGCTCGGCTGGTCCCCTTTCACCCGATATTTACCGTCCATCGGGCTTAGTGAATGTATTGGTCCGCCGACAGTCAGGTTAGATCTCCTCGCCATGCACAAGATCCTCCTTGCCGAAGACGACAACGACATGCGCCGTTTCCTGGTCAAGGCGCTGGAAAACGCCGGTTTTCAGGTCTCGCCGCACGATAACGGCATGTCCGCCTATCAGCGGCTGCGCGAGGAGCCGTTCGAGATGCTCCTGACCGACATCGTGATGCCCGAGATGGACGGCATTGAGCTCGCGCGCCGCGCCTCCGAGCTCGACCCCGACATCAAGATCATGTTCATCACCGGCTTTGCGGCCGTGGCGCTCAATTCGGATTCGGAAGCGCCCAAGAACGCCAAGGTGCTGTCGAAACCGGTTCACCTGCGCGAATTGGTCAGCGAAGTGAACAAGATGCTGGCGGCCTGATTCGGCCGTCAAATCGGGCATTGGTTTGTGTTTTGACGCGTTTTCTTAACGCGAACCGGTGCCCACTTCGCTCGAAAGCGCCATAGGGCGGCTTTGGCTTGCCTGCCCGGCTTGGAGCCGATATAGGGACCCCCGACCCCATTAATTTGGAAATCGGGCACGTAGCTCAGCGGGAGAGCACTACCTTGACATGGTAGGGGTCACAGGTTCGATCCCTGTCGTGCCCACCACCAACTCTCTGTTTTCTCAGCATTTCTGGAATCACTCTCGCCCCGATCGCCTGCAAATCCTTCTTCGTCAACAGTACGTCAACAGCAAATAGCGGC
>DATMNV010000244.1:0-2144 GCA_035568535.1 Bradyrhizobium sp. | reverse complement strand
TCGATGGCGTCCCCGCCATACGAGGTGTGCATCCAGCCGTTGCGTGCATTGAATCCCTGATAGACGAAAAATTGGCCCCAGGTCACCGCGCCATACACGTTCAGTCCCTGCTCACTGACCATCTGCAGTTCCGAGCGGAAGTAATACGAGGTGTGCGGGTTTATCCAGAGCAGGGCATGCCCCGACGCGCTGCGCACGGGGGCGATGGCGAAGCCGTTGGAGCCGCCGGGAACCGGCTCCGCCGCCTCAACCGCCGCAGCGGCGGCGAGCGTCTGCGGCTGCGGGCCGTAGAATTTCTGCAGCTTGGGCAAGTCGACGCTTTCGATGTCGCCGCCAATGCTGCCTTCGGTGAACGACAGCGCCATCCAAGGCTCGAAGCGATGGATGACCTTCGGCGTGACGGCGGGGTGTTTCGACAGAAAGTAATTGAGTCCGTCCGACCAAGCCACCATCAGCGACTTGAGCCACGCTGGGCTCTCGCGAAAGGCCTGCCGCAGGCGGCGCGGGTCGACGAACAGACGCTCTCGAAGATCGCTGTATACGGCTGCCTCGCCTTCGGCCTGCGCCAGCATCCCCAAGCTGACGAGGTAGTTCCGTTCGATGCGGCCGAAGTCGTCCTCGGCTTGCGCGTAGATCGTACCGAACACCGTGTCCGCGTCGGATTTGCCATAGATATGCGCGATGCCCCAGTTGTCGCGGACGATGCGGACGTTCTCGGCATGCTGCTGCAGGCGAGCCTGGCGGCCGATGGCCGCCGCGTTCGCTGCCGCACTGCCCAGGGCGCATAGAATCGCAAGGACGAGAATTCTCATGGCGACGCAGGCCTCCGGTGCGCAGCAAACCCGGGATCGTTTCGAGCTTAGCCTGCGGCCTTGACGGCCTGAATCAGCTGACTCACGGCCGCCTGGGCGTCGCCATACAGCATGCGCGTTTGATCGAGCACGAACAGCGCATTGTCGATGCCGGAGAAACCCTGACCCTGGCCGCGTTTGATGACAATGACGTTTTTCGCCTTGTCGGCATTCAGGATCGGCATTCCGAATATCGGGCTCGAGCGGTTGGCGCGGGCGTCCGGATTGACCACGTCGTTGGCGCCGATGATGAGCGCCACATCCGCGGTTTCGAACTCGGCGTTGATTTCGTCCAGGTCGGATATCAAGTCGTAGGGCACGCCGGCCTCCGCGAGCAGCACGTTCATGTGGCCCGGCATGCGCCCGGCGACCGGATGAATGGCGAACCGCACCTTGACGCCGTGATCGATCAGGAGCTGCGCCAGTTCCCAAACCTTGTGCTGCGCCTGCGCCACGGCCAAACCATAGCCGGGCACGATGATGATCTTTTGCGAGTACGCCATCATGACCCCGGCATCCGAGGCTTCGATGGCTTTCTGAGAACCGGTGACGCCGGCGCCGCCCGCGGAGGAACTCTCGCCGAAGTTCGAGAACAGCACATTGCCGAGCGAACGGTTCATGGCCTTCGCCATCAACTGCGTGAGCAACGTGCCGGCCGCCCCGACCACGGTGCCGGCGATGATCATGGCGGCGTTGTCGAGCACGAAGCCCTCGAAGCCGACCGCGAGACCGGTCAGTGCGTTGTACAGCGAAATCACCACCGGCATGTCGGCACCGCCGATGGGCAGGGTCATGGCGATGCCGAGCAACAGGGAGGAGGCAAAGAATAAGGAAACCGCGGGCAGGCCGGCCAGCGGCAGCCCGGAGTCGGCGCCGGCGACGACCAGGAAACCCAGGCCGAGGGTTACCAGCAAGATCGCCAGGTTCACGAATTTCTGGCCGCCGAAGCGCACCGACTTGGTGATCAAGCCCTGTAATTTCGCGAACGCGATCAGACTGCCGCTGAACGATACCGAGCCGATGAAGCCGCCGACGGCGGCGATGATGAGATGCACGAGGCCATGCTCGCCGCCGCGATACAGCTGCACGGCGGCGATCGCGGCCGCGGCGCCGCCGCCCATGCCGTTGTACAGCGCGATCATTTGCGGCATATCGGTCATGGCGACGCGCTTGCCGCTGACCCAGGCAAGAATGCCGCCGACCGCGATGGCGCCGATGACCAGCAATAAATTGAAGGACGAAGCGCCCATGAAAGCCAAAGTCACGACCGTGGCGAGAACCATGCCGGCGCCG
>DATMNV010000243.1:0-2256 GCA_035568535.1 Bradyrhizobium sp. | reverse complement strand
GGAGTGGATGGGACCGGTGTTCCGCTTCCTCGGCCTCGACGTGGGCGTCATCAAGAACGCCCAATCGCCCGATGAGAAGCGCGCGGCCTATGCCTGCGACATCACCTACGGCACGAACAACGAGTTCGGCTTCGACTATCTGCGCGACAACCTCGCATTCCGGCTGGAAGACCGGGTGCAGCGCAAGCTGTCCTTCGCCATCGTCGACGAAGTCGACTCGATTTTGATCGACGAAGCGCGCACGCCGCTGATCATTTCCGGGCCCGCCGAGGAAAGCACCGAGCTCTACATCAAGATCAACGCGCTGATCCCGCGCCTGACCCGGCAGAAGGCCGAAGACGGTCCCGGCGATTACGCGGTCGACGAGAAGACCAAGCAGGCAACGCTGACCGAGGATGGCCATCAAAAGGTCGAAGAGCTGATGGCGGAGATCGGGCTGCTGCGCGACGGCGAAAGTCTGTACGACGCCACCAATATCCGCCTGATGCATCACCTGAACGCCGCGCTGCGCGCGCATGCCCTGTACAAGCGCGATGTGGAGTACATCGTGCGCCAGGGCGAAGTGATCATCGTCGATGAGTTCACGGGGCGCACCATGCAGGGGCGCCGCTGGTCCGACGGCCTGCATCAAGCGGTCGAGGCCAAAGAGGGCGTCAAGGTTCGCGAAGAAAACCAGACCGTCGCGTCCATCACGTTCCAGAATTATTTTCGTTTGTACGCCAAGTTGTCCGGCATGACCGGCACCGCGGACACCGAGGCCTTCGAGTTTCAGCAGATTTACAACCTCGAAGTGGTCGTGATCCCGACCCACAAACCGATGATCCGCGCCGACAAGTCGGATCTGGTGTTTCTCTCCGAGCAGGACAAGTTTCAGGCGATTCTCGAGGACATCGAGGACTGCGTGAAGCGCGGTCAACCCGTGCTGGTGGGCACCACCTCGATCGAAACCTCCGAGCGGCTCGCCAAGCTCTTGCAGGGAGCGAAGATCCCCCACGAAGTGCTGAACGCGAAACAGCATGAACGCGAAGCGCACATCGTCGCCGAGGCCGGTCGGCCGGGCGCCATCACGATTGCCACCAACATGGCGGGGCGCGGCACGGACATCGTGCTCGGCGGCAGCCCGCAGGCGCAGATCGACGCCATTCAGAATCCCAACGCCGGCGAACTCAAACAGATCCACGACGACTGGCGCAAGCGCCACGAGCAGGTGGTGGCCGCCGGCGGTTTGCACATCGTCGGTACCGAGCGCCACGAATCGCGGCGCATCGACAATCAGCTGCGCGGCCGGTCCGGCCGCCAGGGCGATCCTGGTTCCAGCCGCTTCTACCTGTCGCTCGAAGACAATCTGATGCGGATATTCGGCGACCCGACGCGCATGAAGGCGCTCATGACCCGCGTCGGCATGAAAGCCGGCGAGGCCATCGAGAGCGGCATGCTGACGCGCCAGATCGAGCGGGCGCAACGGCGCGTCGAGCAGCACAACTTCGATGCACGCAAGCAATTGCTGGAATATGACGACGTCGCGAATGACCAGCGGCGCGTGATTTACCAGCAGCGCACCGACCTCATGAGCGCGGAAGACGTGGCCGAGGCGGTCAAAGGCATCCGCGAGGATGTGGTGACCCAACTGGTCGACCAATACATACCGGGCGGCGCACCTGAAGACCAATGGGATGTGCCGGGCCTCGCGCAAGCCATCGAACGCGACTTCGGTCCGCAGTTGCCGATCGATGCTTGGATGAAGGCCGAAGAAGCCGGCGACGGTTCGGGCGTACGCCAGAAAATCCTCGCGGCGCTCGAGGCAGCCTACGACCAGAAGCAGGCCAGCGTCGGCCCGCAGGTGATGCGCTACATCGAGAAAGAAGTGATGCTGCGCACCCTCGATCAACACTGGCGCGAGCATCTCGCCGCCATGGATTACATGCGGCAGGGGATTTTCCTGCGCAGCTATGCGCAGAAAAATCCGAAGCAGGAATACAAGCGCGAGGCCTTTGAGTTGTTCTCCTCGATGCTGGATCGCATCAAGTTCGACACGGTGACCACCGTGTCGAAGATCCAAGTGCGCAGCCAGGCCGAGATCGAGCGCGAGGAGCTCGAGCGCCAGCAGCGACTGGCGCGCGCGCTGCAGGCACAACACGCCGAGGCCATTTCGCCGATTCAGGCCGTGCCGAGCCCCGGTGGCGGGCCGGGGATGGGCGACCCGCCGGGTCCCGGGGGCAACGTCATGGAAATGGACCCGCGCGCGAGCGGCCCCGC
>DATMNV010000242.1:0-40919 GCA_035568535.1 Bradyrhizobium sp. | reverse complement strand
TCACCAATTCGTGACACGCATTCCGAAGGCTTCAGCTATTTCGTCACCTCCATAGCTGCTCCGGTTGCTTCCGGCTGGAGCGGTTGCCGGGTGGGACTTACACCCACTGGAAAGCGCCGCCTTGTCACGGCGCACACCCATAACCACTGACATTCCCGTTGGGCACGATGTAGCCCAGCGTGCTCCTACCGAACGGCCTGTGGTCATGGGTCCCGGGTCGCGCTCGCTTTGCTCGTTTGCCCGGGACGACAGCGGAGAAATGGCGACCGCGCGCCTGAGCATTCCCGCGGCACTAACAGCGCCCGAGTTTCTGCGTCGTCGTCGTCGTCCCTCGAAGAACAGAGGGCGCAGGGAATGCCGGCGTGCGGCCACACCCGCAGCCTCGTGTGCAGAGGTAGAAAGCACACGAGTGTAGTCACCACAGGTATGCCGCAACGTCACAGCATTCCCTGCGCAATGGGGTACGGCTTATAACGCGCTCTCCCCGGTGTCCGGGCTTGTTAGCCACCGTCGCTTGTCGATCATTAACAAGCTTGATCCCAGCGTCGGGAGATCAGGACCACACGATTTTGCCGTCCGCATTGGCGCGTTCGTCAACTGCGCCAATACGTCCATCGCATCCCGCGCCCAACACTCGTGACGATCGCGAAGCGCCCCTCTTGATCGGGCACGGGATGGCGCAAACCATACACCTGATTTTTGCTTCTGAAAAAGCGAAATATTTTTCAAGACGGGGATTGACAGGATTTCGGAAATTCAGCCTGTCGGGCAAATCAGCTGACTGATCCCATTGAAATATCGATATTATTCGGCAACGGCCGTCACGTTACGAGCCTCAGCCTGCAACCTTAGAACCAGCAGGGCGATCAATGCCGCGAGACTGAGACCTGCCGACACCACGACCACCAGCCGCCCCATCGGCTCGATCAACAGGCCGAATGCCAGCGGCGCCAGTGCCTGACAGATGCGCGACGGTGCGCCGATCAGCCCAAGACGGTACGCGTAGTTCTCGGGGCCGAAGATCGCAAGCGGCAGCGTGCCCCGCGCGATGGTCAGGATGCCGTTTCCCGCGCCGTGCAATAACGCAAATGCAGCCGCCGCTCCGCCACCGAAGATGCCGATGACGCACGCACCGATTGGATGGGTGATGCAGGCAAGCCGCGTGGAGACGATCGGATGAAAACGGTTGAGGAGGCTCGCTTCCATCACGCGGGCGGCGACCTGGGCAGGGCCGATCATCATGCCGGCGAACACGGCCTGCGCCGGCGTCGCCCCGAAGACCTCGACAATGCGCGGCAGATGCGCCGCCATTGCCGAAGTTACCGTCCAGGCCGCGGCAAAAGCGAACGACAGCAGCACCATCGTCCGGTCGATTGGAATGTGGGGTTTTTCAATTTGACCTTCGGTGACATGTGCCGTCTCGGCGCGCGGCAGCGAAAGATTGAGCGGCAAGCCGATCACCATATGCGCCAGCGCCCAGGCATAGCAGGTCTCGCGCCATCCGATCGTCTCGAGGCCGAGCGAACTCAACGGCCAGCCCACGGTGCTGGCAAAACCCGCGATCAGCGTGATACCGGTGATGGCGCTTCGCGCGTCGTTGCCGTAGATGCGTCCAAGCGTCCCGAAAGCGGCATCATAAAGACCGAGCCCCATGCCGATGCCGAGCAGGAGCCACGCCGCCGACATCGTCCAGACCGAGGTCGAGGCACCGAGCAGGGCCAGACCACCCGCAAGAACAAGATTGGAAATGCACAGAACCTGCCGGCCGCCGACGCGATCGATCTGCCGCCCGACGCGCGGACCAAGCAGTCCCGAGATCACGAGCGAAGCAGAAAAGGCCGCAAAGAACCAGTTGCTCGAAATGCCGAGATCGTGCGCGATCGGGTCGGCCAGAATGGCGGGCAGATAGTAGCTCGATCCCCATGCCAAAGTCTGGCCCGTGCCGAGCGCCAGCACGACAGGTAGAGAACCTTTCCTCATCAAAAATGCGTACCCCCAAACGAAGATATCTTGACCCTCATATCTTATTTCTATATTCGTTGAAATATGGAAAAGACAGATGCCGTCACGGCGCTCGGCGCGCTTGCGCAGGACAACCGCCTCGATGTGTTCCGGCTGCTGGTGCAGGCCGGCCCCGCAGGCATGCCAGCGGGCGCTGTCGCCGAAGCGCTAAACCTCGCTCCGAACACACTCACCTTTCACTTCGACCGGCTGCGGATGGCTGGCCTCGTCACCGTGCGTCGCGAAGGCCGCTCGATGATCTACGCCGCGCGGTATGAGACGATGAACGACCTGCTCGGCTTTCTCACCGAAAACTGCTGCGGCGGCGTGTCGTGCGCGCCTGCCGTCGCCTGCAAACCCGCGCGCAAGCGGGCCAAAGTCGCGGCCTGAAAGGACACGCCATGAAGCGCCTCCACGTTCATGTTTCCGTTGAGGATATCACGCACTCCATCGGCTTCTATTCCGCTCTGTTCGCGGCCCAGCCATCTGTGGTGAAATCCGATTACGCCAAGTGGATGCTCGAAGACCCGCGCGTCAATTTCGCCATTTCGACGCGCGGGCGCGAAGTAGGACTCGATCATCTCGGAATCCAGGTCGAGAACACCGACGAGCTGCAAGAGGTGTATGCGCGCCTGCGTCAGGCCGGCGGCAGTGTCATCGAGCAGGGCCAAACCGTCTGTTGCTACGCCCAGTCCGAAAAATCGTGGATCGACGACCCCGCCGGCATCGCCTGGGAGACGTTCCACACCACGGGTGAAAGCACGGTCTATGGCGACGGCACCGGCGAGAACAGCGCGCGTGTTGCGCACGAGAAGGAAGGCGCCTGCTGCGCCGGACAGCCCGCTGCGAAGCAAGTTACGGCCTGCTGCAACACCTAGAGCCGCGCCATGTCGCACCAGCCCTACAATGTGCTCTTCCTCTGTACGGGAAATTCGGCCCGCTCGATCCTCGCCGAGGCGATCCTCAACAAGGCGGGCGGCGGCAAATTCCGAGCCTACAGCGCCGGAAGTCAGCCGAAGGGGCAAGTCCACGCGCAGACGCTGCAATTGCTGCGAAGCCTCGGCTATGACGTTGCGGGTCTTCGCTCGAAGTCGTGGACGGAATTCCTCAAGGAGCCGCAGTTCGATTTCGTGTTCACCGTCTGCGACAACGCGGCGGCCGAGACCTGCCCGATCTGGCCCGGACAGCCCTTGACGGCGCATTGGGGAATTGCCGATCCGGCCGAGGCCAAAGGCAATCCGGCGGAAGTCTCCCTGGCGTTTAAGGAAGCCTATCGACTGCTCAATCAGCGGATCGGCATCTTCACCGCCCTACCCCTGCGTTCGCTGGATGCGTTGACCCTGCGGGGCAAGCTCAGGGAGATCGGCCGCATGGAAGGCACCACGCAGATGCCGGAACGCACCTGACCGTTAGGGAGCAAGCCGCACGATGGACGTCATCATCTACCACAACCCCGATTGCGGCACGTCTCGCAACACGCTCGGCATGATCCGCAATGCCGGCGTCGAGCCGCACGTCATCGAATATCTCAAGACGCCGCCGTCGCGGACGCTTCTCGAGCAGCTCATCGCGCGCATGGGCATACCGGCTCACGCGCTGCTTCGTGAAAAAGGCACGCCGTTCCACGAATTAGGCCCTGGAAATCCAGACCTGAGTGACGGGCAATTGCTCGAAGCGATGATGGCACATCCCATCCTCATCAACCGGCCGATGGTCGTCACGCCCAATGGCGTGCGGCTGTGTCGGCCGTCAGAGCTGGTGATGGACCTGCTGCCGCCGCAGCGTGGCGTGTTCGTCAAGGAAGATGGCGAACGCGTCGCTGACCCCCGAAGCTCGGCGGCCGCCTGATGCCTTCGCTCGGCCAACGCCTGGTCGCCGAGTGGCTCGGCACGGCCTTCCTGCTCGCCGCTGTGGTCGGCTCCGGCATCATGGCGCAAAAGCTCGCAGGCGGAAACGTTGCGCTCGCCCTACTCTGCAATACCATTCCGACCGGCGCGATCCTGGTCGTGCTGATCCTGATTTTCGGGCCGCTCTCGGGTGCGCATTTCAACCCAGCCGTGACGCTGGCCTTCGCCTTTAGAGGCGAATTGGCTCATCTGGGCGAGTCGACTTGGGCCATCGGCGGCCTTTACATCGTTGCCCAAATCGCCGGCGGCATCGCGGGCGTCTTCGCCGCGCACCTGATGTTCGAACTGCCCGTCTTGCAATCCTCGCTCACGGTGCGGGCCGGCGCGGGACAATGGTTTGCGGAAGGCGTCGCAACCTTTGGCCTGCTGCTTACGATCTTCGGCTGCCTCGCGCGTGCTCCCGGCGCGGTTCCCTACGCCGTCGGCCTCTACATCACCTCGGCCTACTGGTTCACGGCATCGACCTCGTTCGCCAATCCGGCCGTGACCATCGCGCGTTCGCTGTCGGATACGTTCGCCGGCATCGCGCCGGCGGGAGTCCTGCCCTTCATCGGCGCCCAGTTGCTGGGAGCTGCGCTCGCCGTGATGTTGTCGGGCTGGTTGTGGCAGAAGGAAACCCTGCCGCCGGCAATCGGTGCATGAAGGCCTTGAACATCTCCTGTCTCGCGGCTTTATAGGAGATTGGAAGGAACATCCGATGGCCGATCCTTGCTGCGAACATGAGCAATCGCACTGCTGCGAGCCCCCCGCTCTGCTGTTGCCGCTTCGCAAGCGCCAGGAACCGGTTCCCGGTCATTCCACGCACACGCCATCCGCGTCATGCTGTTCCGGCGGCGTGCCCGTCTTCGACGGCATGAACCCGCGCTACAAGCGCATCCTGTGGACCGTGATCGGCATCAACGGACTGATGTTTCTGACGGAGATGATTGCCGGCCAGTTGGCCGGCTCCCAGGCGCTGAAAGCCGACGCCCTGGATTTTCTGGCCGATACCGTTACCTACGGCCTCAGCCTCGCCGTCATCGGTACGAGCTTGCGCCGGCGCGCCTCGGCGGCGCTGTTCAAGGGCGCTTCGCTGAGCGCCATGGCGCTCTGGGTGTTCGGCTCTACCGTCTACCAGTCGCTGGTGCTCGGGCTGCCCAAAGCCGAGGTCATGGGCCTCATCGGCGTGATGGCGCTGGCGGCCAATCTCGCTTCCGTCCTGCTCTTGCTTCCCTACAAGGACGGCGACGCCAATGTCCGTTCGGTCTGGCTCTGTTCCCGCAACGACGCCATCGGAAACATCATCGTGATGATCGCAGCCCTCGGCGTATGGGGCACCGCGACAGCCTGGCCGGACCTCGCCGTCGCGGCCGTGATGGCGGGAATATTCCTGACATCATCGGTGCAGATCCTGAGGCAGGCGTGGACGGAATACCGTGACGACGTGGGTCACGCACAGCCGAAAGCAACATAAAACCGCGCGGCGGAGGCTATCCATGAAGCGCGCGTGTTCGACAATCGGCGCGACGACTTGATCCTGTGGTTATCGGTCCAGGGTCGCGCTCGCTTTGCTCGCTTGCACGGAACGACAGCGGAGAAATGGCGACCGCGGTCAAGCCGGTAACATCTGTCTCGCAGACGCTGATCCCCGGCGCGCTATCGGCTTCTCCATCGGGCTCCCCAAGACGAACATAAGATCGTATAATAGATAGCGCACAATGCTGCTTGTGCACGGCTCCTCATCGACGTGAGAATGCCTGTGGTTTTTAGAACGTTTCAGCGGTCAGGGAGCAACTTTGGACATTGTTCTGATATTTGAGTTGGCAGCGGCCATCATCATTGCGTTGTTCGTAGCCTACAACCTTCTTCATTACGTACTTTTTCTCCTGGTGACTCAACCGAAGGACGCGAGCCGGATCGGCCATCAGCTGAATCAATTCGAACAGCGCCAACTGGCCGAGTGGACACCGCAGCCCAGCGACTTTCTCAAGCACGATGACGAGAAGCGTACATATGATGACGTGTTCGGCACGTACCGCGACGAGGAGGCGAACTACAGCACATGCGTATTCCCTCGAACGGCCTTTTCGAAGCCTTACGAAGCCGAATACGTTCTTCTGAGGCCGAAGGACGGGATGCGGTTCTTGGATCTCGGGTGCGGATCCGGAGCGGCGGCCGAATACCTCGCCAGGCGGTGCAATATCGAAATCGTGTGCGTGACCAATTCATCCGTCCAGGCAGACATCTGCCGGCGGAAATTTGCCAAACTTGATGGGCGTGGACAGGTGATCGTCACGGACTTCGACAGCCTGGATCTTCCGAATGAAAGCTTTGATGCGATCTATTCGTTCGAATCGATAGGCTACAGCAAAGACCTGGATGCGTGGCTGGCGCGATGCTGGCGGATGCTCAAGCCGGGAGGACGGCTGTTGATCCGCTCACCGGGCTCGCTGGATCATTGTCGTCGCGAAGAGGATTACCTCAGCGTCACCGCCTTCTTCGAAAACTGGCGCTACAATTTTGTCGGCGCCAATCTTCTCGTCTACAAGATGCGCCGATTGGGTTTTGGCCCGATCCGTTACCGGCGATTGCCATTCTGGGCCTGGGGCCTCACCTGGAACTTCATTCAACACCTGATATTGTGGAAATACCGGCTGAAAATGCGCACCTTCGTGGAATTGGAAGAGATCATCTGGCGCACCGGGAAGGTATTTGTGTTCGGCAACCCCTACAACACGGTGCTGGCCATCAAGCCCGAGTCGGCGACCAATACCTCAGAACCGCAACACCTTTGATCCCACCAGCGCACCGATTGCGGCGACGATCAAGGTGGCGAGCGTGTACCAGGTCGCGACGAACAGCGGCGAGTCGTCGGTGCAATTCGACGCATACAACGTCGCCGCCAGTCCCGACGACAGTATGCCGGCCATTGCGCCGGCGAGCGCGGGCCTGGTCGGCGCGCCATGCCGCAAGCCGATCAGCGAAGCTGCGAGCAGCGGCAGCGACAGCAGCGGCACCGCGGTCAGGCACACCTTCGAATTGCTGCCGACCAGGCGCGTCATCATCGGCAGCCGTTGCGGCATCATCATCTCGCCGGAGATGCCGGCGACCAGGAGGCCTGCCGGAATCGCCAGCAGCCAGACGAAGCCGCGCAGCGACGCCTCGGGGCGCGCCAGATGCAGGCTGATGGTGATCGCAGCCGCCGCCAGCGCCAGCGTGACGGCGAATTTCAGATCGAAGAACGGATTATGCATCGCGGTCATCACGTCGGGCCGCACCCCCATTTCCGTCGCGAACATCAGGATGGACACCGGGGCCGCGGCCAGCAGCGCCAGCGCCAGCACGAAGCTGACGGGACGGCCGCTGTGCGCATTGTCGGCGGCAAGGGTGTTGATGAGCTGATCGGTATCCATTCTCATTGTTCCCTCAGCCTCGCAGTGAGGCTTGCAAGTCCCCGGTGCAGCGCCACCCGTACCGCGCCCTCGCTCATCGCGAATTTCGCGGCGGTATCCTTGATCGAGGCGCTCTCGACGGCGATCGATTGCAGCACCTCGCGCTGGCGCGCCGGCAGCGACTGCAATTGGGCTGCGACCTCGGTCGGCGACGCCGTCTCCGCCGCGGGCTGGTCGGCCAGCGTCTCGGAGAAATCGTCGATGTTGACAAACACGCGCCGGCCGCGGCGGCGCAGCGCGTCGATCAGCTTGTTGCGCGCGATCGCAAACAGCCACGGCGCGAACGGCGCGTTCGCGTCCCAGGTATGCCGTTTCAGATGGACCGCCAACAAGATCTCCTGCACGATATCCTCGGACTGATCGACGCTTTGACCGGCGCGCGAAAGGCCGCGGCGCGCGGCCGCCCGCAGGACCGGCGTGACCGCTTTGAGCAGCCGATGATACGCCGCGCTGTCTCCGGATATGGCCGACCGCATCAGGCCGGTCCATTCGTCTTCACGTTCGCGCACGCGCGCTCCCAACTTTCAATTCGATCGATGTTTCAATTTGTTACGCGGCAAAGTTCTAATCACGAAGTCGTGATATCGCCTTGGGGTGATGTGCCGCTCTGCATCTCACCCCTGCCCGGGGCTCATAACATCGATTGCGTCGCATCGCATCGCCGCATTGATTTTAAACGATGTTCTTTTGCGGCTCGCGTGGGCACTGCCCCGCTTTCGCCCGGTGTGGGTCAAAGATTCCCTTTTTCTGCCCCGCTGCTGTCATGTCGCAGGGTCTTGTTCTCCCGCTTGGGACAGAGACTGGCAGATTGGGGAGATTGCCAACATGATCCACAAAGCAAGCGGGCGCGCCGCACTCATCCTCGCCGTCGGACTCGGAGTGGGCTTTGCCGTTCCATCATGGGCCGCCGATCCGCAGACCGATGCGGCAGCCGTGACGGCGCCGGCCAATCCGGCCGACACGCAGGCTGCCCCCGCCAACCAGGCGGTTGGAGCCGACCAGCAGCTCAGCGACGCCGATCGCGCCGCGCGCCAGGACGACGTGCGCGCACCGGTCGTGGTGACGCAGGCGCAGACACAGACCGAGACACCAGCGCAGGCAACGCGGGCCAATCCGGTCGCCGCCGGCAGCCAGAACGCGACCTGGGACGAGACCTCGCTGATCGGAAAGATCTTCATCGGCTTCGGCGCACTGCTGACGGTGGCTTCCGCCGCGCGGATGTTCATGGCGTAAGCCTACTCACCCTTCCGCCTACTTGAAGCCCACTCCGCCAGCAGGCACATTGCCTCGCGCAGTTAGCCAGCGGGGTGGGTCATGAGTACGTTCGAGCACATCATTGTCGAGAGCCAGGGCGCGGTCGGCATCATCAAGCTCAACCGCCCGAAAATGCTGAACGCGCTGTCGTTCGGCGTGTTTCGCGAGATTGCAGCGGCGGTCGACGATCTCGAGGCCGACGACAAGATCGGTTGCATCGTGGTGACCGGCAGCGAAAAGGCCTTTGCCGCCGGCGCCGACATCAAGGAGATGCAGCCGAAGGGTTTCATCGACATGTTCGCGAGCGACTTCGCCGCTGTTGGCGGCGACCGCGTCGCCAAATGCCGCAAGCCGACCATTGCCGCGGTTTCGGGCTATGCGCTCGGCGGCGGCTGCGAGCTTGCGATGATGTGCGACATCATCATCGCCGCCGACACCGCGAAGTTCGGCCAGCCCGAGATCACGCTCGGCACCATCCCCGGCATCGGCGGCACGCAGCGGCTGACGCGCGCGGTTGGCAAGTCGAAGGCGATGGATTTGTGTTTGACCGGCCGCATGATGGATGCGGCGGAAGCCGAACGCTCTGGCCTCGTGAGCCGCGTCGTGCCGGCGGACAGGCTGATGGAAGAGACTCTGGCGGCGGCCGAAAAAATCGCCGCGATGTCGCGGCCTGCGGCGGCGATGGCGAAGGAAGCCATCAACCGCGCCTTCGAGACGACCTTGTCCGAAGGCATGAATGTCGAGCGCAACCTGTTCCATTCGACCTTCGCGCTGGAAGACCGCTCCGAGGGCATGGCGGCGTTCATCGAGAAGCGCAAGCCGGTGAACAAGAACAGGTAGCACGCTTTAATCGCTGTCGTCCCGGCCAAGCGAAGCGCGAGCCGGGACCCATAACCACAACCGGTTATGCTAGCAAAGGCCGGAGCCCCAGCGCGACGCAGCAACAAGCGCCTGTGGTTATGGGTCCCCGCTTTCGCGGGGACGACAGCGGCGTTAGACGGCCCTGCTCTCTTTCAGCGCCGCGCTGACCAGCGCGCGATACATCCGTTCGGCAAACGACGTGGGCTTGTCGAGCCCCAGCCGCGCCAGGCATTGCTGCTCAGCCGCGCCCGGCGGGTACATCATGCCTCGCCATAGCAACCGCGCCAGATGCAGCGGCGCATGCTGCGCGTCCTGCAAAATCTGGAGCGCCGGAATCAGGCGCTGCTCGACCTCGGTGAAATCGCTGCCGAACGGAAAGGAGGGCAACAGCCCCGCCTCGCGCGCCGGTTTCAGCGCGGCCGTGATCCGCTCCGGCGTGTTTTCGCGCGCCCGTGCCGGAAGCTCAAAATTCCTCGGCAGCTTGCCGGCGTCCTTGGCGGCGCGCGCCAGTTCGTCCTGGAACCGCGAGTCCGTGATCGTCAGCATCGCTGTGATCACGTCGGCGTCGGATTTGCCCCTGACGTCGGCGATGCCATATTCGGTGATGAAGACATCGCGCAGATGCCGCGGGATGGTTTCGTGCCCATAGTTCCAGCGGATGTTCGACTGCGTCCTGCCGCGCGATGATCGCGTCGATTCCAGCGCCAGCAGCGAGCGGGCGCCGACAAGCGCAAAGGCCTGCGCCACGAAATTATACTGGCCGCCGACGCCGCTCACGACCTGGCCGTTGTCGAGGCCGTCGGAGACAGCGGCGCCGAGCAGCGTCGCCATCATGGTGCTGTTGACAAAGCGCGCGTCGACGCGCGCGGCGCGCTTGGTCGCCTCATCGCCATAGAGTTCGTTGGTGAAGGAGACCGGCATCATCTGGATGCGCGCGATCTGCCCCTCGCTCATCTCGCCCAGCGCGCGGTAGAACGATTTTGGGCCCAGGAAGAACGCGCCGTGCAGGATGACGCCGTCGACGGCGCGCCTGAGGATGCCGGCGTCGATCAGGCCGATGAAGGCCTCGGTGACCATCTCACTGACGCCATAGAGGCCTTGCTCGAACGGCCCGGACTCCAGGGGCGTGCGGCCCGGCGCGAGCCGGGTCATGATCGAATGAAATTGGGCATCATCCCTGTGGCGCACGATGAGGCCCTGCGCCAGCGCATCGCCGATTTGCCCGATGCCGATCTGCAAGCTGCCGCCGTCGCGCACCAGGCCCGCCGCGTGCAGGCCGATGGCATATTTGGCGTCCGAGATCGGCTCCGACGGCGGCGCGAACAGCGGAAAATCCGTCGCGGGGCTTTCCAGCACCGCGCTGAACTCGTCGCCCAGAAGATCGCCAGGCCCCGGCATGAACGGCAATTCGGAATTGACCTGTGCCACCAGCCTGAAGGAAGCACGGCCCTCGGCGCGCGCCTTCAACACCTCGAGCGTGGTGTCGGTGTTGCAGGAAAGGCTGTAGCGCGGCACGCCATCGACCACGCGCCTGGCCACGAGCTGCGTGACGACGTTAAGGCCGGAGGCAAGCAGATTGGACACGGCGTGGGTGTAATTCGCCGAGATGTAGTTCTGCTGCGCCTGGGCGACATGCAGCCATTGCCCGGCGAGAAAGAAGAACTCGATGACGCGGATGTTCGGTGGAAGCCGCCCCGAGCGCAGCGGCGCGGCATAGGCGAGATCGGGATAGCCGCCGAACAGCCGATCGATCACGGGCGTAATGAACCGCGCCTCCAGGAGATTTTCGGGCTTCGGCTTCTCCAGCGTCAGCGCCGAGAAGAAGGTCAGGTCGATCGAACGGTCGGCGCTCGCGCGGGCGTAGAGCGCATTGACGATGTGGTTGGCCTTGCCGAGCCCGAGCGGCAGCCCCACGACAAGCTTCTTGCCGACGTCGCGGATGATGTCATCGGCGATCGCTTCGGGATCGGAAAAATACTTTGGCATCCGGCTTGGCCTGCGCGTGAGAGAAGGCGCCCGGATTCGGGCAACCCATGCAGCTATAGCGCATTTGCACACCAATCGTCGGCATGCCCTGTCCGGTGCTGCGGCTCGATGGTGCGCGGCCCATCGCGGAACTGGTCGCCGAGATACGCCGCGCCGTCGGCGCGTGAGCACGCGAGCTTTACGGGTTTGGATGAGACGCTGAAGCCACGGCGCAGGGCGGCTGATGCGCCTGCCCAGGATATTCGCACAGCCAGTTGCGCGCCTTGCGCAGTCCGCCAAAGGGGAAGATGTGGAATCCGGCGATGGCCGCGGTCATCTCCTTCGGCGCGGTTTCGAGCCCGCGCATGACATCGTCGGGTCCGTTGTCGACCAGGAGCCGGCCGTAGCGGCCGATCTGGGCGCGCAGCGCGCGCATGGAATTGCCGATGCCGCAGCGGAGCGCGAATTTCGTCAGTGTCGCCGGCGTGGCGGGCCCGGCCAGGCCGATGATGACAGGCAGCTTGATGTTGCGCGCCTCGATCGCGCCGAGGAAGCTCAGGATCGGCGTGGCCTCGAAACAGAACTGGGTAACGATATCGACGCGGATCCCGGTCTCGCCCGACCAGTCGCGCCACGCCTCAAATGTCCTGAAGCTGGCGGCCTCGTCGAGGAAGGGATGGCCTTCGGGATGGCCGGCGACGCTGACATGGGTGATGCCGTGCGCTCGCAATAGGCCCGTGGCGGCAACATCACGGCTCGACTTGAACGGTCCCCTGGCAGCGGCGACGTCACCGGCGATCAGGAGCACGCGGCGCACATCGGCCTCGCTACGCAGCCGCGCGACAAAATCATTGAGCGCCTCGCGCGAGGGGATTTCGCGCGCCGCAATATGGGGAACGGGATTGTATCCGGCGCGGCGCAAGCCCACCGCGGTCTCGACATTGGAGCGGAAATTATCGCCGGGCAGGAAGGTGATGGTGACGTCGATGCCGGCGGCAAAATGGTCGCGCAGCTCGGCCAGCTGATGGCCATGCGAGGAGACCTCCACCGAGGCGGAAGCCAGCATCGAGACGAGTTCGCATGACGCCGTCACAGCCCTCTCCTTCCGTCAAGCCGGCGCGCGGCGGCGCGAGATCACATAGGTCTCGTCGTTGAACCAGAGGCCGCCGTGCTTCTTCAGCACGCGGTCGGTGGCTTCGAGATAGCGGCCGTCGCGCACCACTTCCGACAGCCGGTCGTCCTCGATCTGCGCCACATAGATCGCAGCGTTCCAGGCCGCAAACAGCGTCGAGGTGCCGATCGGCCCCGACACCTCGTCCGGCAGCGTGTGCATCTGGTAGCGGAAGATCGAGCGCGCATCCGACGATGCGTTGAAATTATAGTGGCGCGCCGCAGAACCCAGCTCGTGCTTGACCTGGCGCAAGAGCGCATAGCGGTCGGTCTTGAATGGATCCTCGCCGGGCCAGACCTGCTCGATGATCTCCATGCCGGGGTCGTGGCCGTGCGAATGGATGCCGATCAGCCGGCCGCCGGGCCGTAGCGCCCGCACCAGCGGCGTCACCACCTTGGAAGCCTTGAACTCGACGCCGATGCGCGCGCGATAGGGCTGCGAGGCGATGACCATGTCGTAGTCGGCCATGACGCGGCCCGGCCGCGGCATGATCGGATCGAGCAGGAAGGAATGATCCTCGCGCCGCAAGGTCAGCACGATCGGGCGCTGGTAGACGGGATTGCCGGTCTTCGGGCTGATGCCGGCGCGCCAGTTCTCGGCGAGAAAACCTTCGAGCTCGCCGATCTGCTCGGCAAAGCCGTGCGCGGTGTTGCCGGTGAGCGCAACGTCCTTCCAGATCAGCCCCTGCGCCGAGGTCACCGATCGCGGCGTCAGCCACGGCGCCTCGGCGTAATAGAGGTTGGTGACGACCAGCACGGTCGCGGGATGCTCGAACAGACGATCCGCCATCTTCTCCAGCATCATGCGCACGTCTTCGTAGGAGATTTCCTTGGCGACGACATAAAGCGGCATGGTCGGAAAGCGCGCGTGCAGCGCCCGCATCACCCGCGACAGCACGGTGCCGTCGCCGACGCCGGCATCGAACAGCCGCAGCGCCGGCGGCGATGGCTGCAGGCTTGCCAATTCGAGCGAGACGCGGTTGGCGATCTCGGTCTTCTCGCTGCAGGTCGAGACGAACAGCAGATATTTCTGCCGGTTGTCGAAGAAGCGGAAACCGGGCGGCGCGATGTCGGTACTCGCTGCAACGCCGCCGGCGGGCCTGGCTGCGGTCGCGGCTGCGCCATTGCCGCCCGCAGGCGCGGGGCGATGCTCGCTCAAGTAAGCGCGAACCTTGTCGAGCGTACCGGTCGTGATCTTGGCGCCGTCGCGCAGGCGAGATACCAGCTTGCCGTCATTGACCACGAGGCGGCCAAAGGTCGATTCCGCCGTCTGCGTCGCGCGGCAGAATTCCCTGATCTCGCCGAGGATTTCCTCCGAGGTCCCGCTCGGAGGGCGCGCCTCTGCTTCTTCCATCCGCATGGTGGCTCCCCCGCGGTTTCCATCCCTGGTCCGATTCAGGAACCAGGAAGTGGGAAACGTCAACCACAAACCAAGTGGGCAGGATTTATGGGCTAGTGCCCATTGGTGGGCTCACTGCCCCATGGGCTATTTCGCTTTGTCACAGGCCGGGAAGCCGGCCTGCGCCGGCGCTTTGCGAACCCGGTACGGAAGCCGCATGGTGGCGGCGAGCAAAACGAGGTGGAGTCCGCAGAGCAGAGCAAAGGTCTCGCCATAGGCCCCTGCGCCCGGCGCAGACGTCTGCGCGGCCAGGCGCCATCCGAGAAATGTCGCGCATATCGTCGTCAGCGTCGGTCCGCCCATGCGCATGACGATGTTGAGGGTGGTGGTGGCCATCGGCAGGGCTTCGCGCTTGACCGTCGAATAGGCGGCCGAAATCGACGGAACCCCGATGCAGCTCAAACCCATGCCGCGAACGAACAAGGCGACGGCGGCCAGTGTACCGGCAAGGTCGTGAGCGGCCAGATAGATGAAGGGCAAAGTGGCCACGAACGCCGTCACTGCACCGCCGGCCGAGACATTGCGGTTGCCGAAGCGTTCCACAAGCGATCCCACCAGGGGATAGACGCACATCATGCCGAGCCCTTGCGCGGCCAGTAGCAAGCCGGCGCCGCTCGGCGAGAGACCGCTGGCACGGGTCAAGAACACGGGAATCAGCATCTGACCTGCGAACGAGATCCCCTGTGACAGGAATTGCGTGACGACGGCGGCAGAAAAAATGTCGTCCTTGAACAGCCCGAGGTCGATGATGGCGTCCTGCTTTTTCTGGATCGCCCAGCGGAAGAAAACGATCAGCAGGAGCGCGGAAAGCGCCAGCGCCGCAAGGCCGCTAGGGTCAGACGCGCGCTCCGATCCGTAGAGAAAAAGCACCACCCCGGGAGACAGCAGACCGAGACCGATGAGGTCGAGATGGCGCGGCCTCCTCTCGTCCCGGTCGGAGGGCAGAAACAAAACGGCGAGGGCAAGCGCGAGCGCGCCGAAAGGAAGGTTGACCAGAAAGAGCCACCGCCAGGACGCAAAGTGCAACAATGCGCCCGCGATGACAGGTCCGAGAAGCGGCGCAAGCAGGATCGGCGTGGCGGCGAAGCCGAGCACACGAGCCATTCGATCGCCGGCGGCGCGCACCATGATCAACTGCGCCATCGGCGCCAGCAGGCCGCCGCTCATGCCTTGCAGGATGCGAAACCCGATCAGGGAATTCGCCGACCAGGCGAGGCCGCACAGCGCCGAAGTCAGCGTGAATGCCGAGAAGCACCAGAGATAAAGTGCCTTGGCTCCGATGCGGTCGACCAGCCAGCCGTTCAGGGGCAAGGTGAGTGCAAGCGCGAGCAGATAGCCGCTCGTCACCCACTGGATATTCGAAAGCGTGGAGTGCAATTCCAGCGCGAGGCTTGAAAGCGAGACGTTGACGACCGTGGCGTCCATTTGGGACAGGAACGCCCCGAGCACGGCAACGGACGAAATCCTCCAAAGCTGCGGACTGGCTTGCGCGGTCTCAGGCCGCTCCTCAGCCATTCGCGTCTCCGGGCGAGTTGCCGCCGTGGAAACGACCGAAGTGCCGGGCGGCGAAGAGGCCTATGAGAAGAAAGCCCAGCCCAAGAGTTGCCACGTCGGCGGTGGAGTGCAGGCTGAAGTCTCCGACACGGCAGATCAGAATGTAGGCGATGACGAGATTGAGAACGCCCCACAGCACGTTGACGGTCGAAGAGGAAAGTCCTTCCCCGCGCGGCTTGGCGAAAGGACTTTGAAAGGGACGCCCCGTCAATCCACTGACGACGTGGGGGATTGCATTGCCAAGAAACACGCCGCCGAAGAAATACGAGATGAGATTCAACCAGTCCATCGTTCACCTTCCATTTGATCAGAAGTCCGCAAGCCGGCTCAGCAGTTTCACCGCCGCGGCGAGTTGCTCGTGCTCACGGGGCGCGAGTTGCGCCTGGAGGGCGCGGAACAGCCAGTCCTCCCTCGCCGCGCGGCCGTTCCTGAGGATCCTGGCGAACGCGGGAGTGAGGCTCAGGAAGGTCTGCCGGCCGTCCTGGGGATCGGGCTTCCCGCTCACGGCGCCCGCCGCTTCCAGCGCAGCAACCGTTATTCGCATCGATTGCGGGCGCACGCCCTCGGCGCGTGCGAGCATGGACACGGTTGCGGGACCGTCGCGCTCCAGCCGCAGAAGAACGGATTTCTGCGCATTGGTGAAATCCCCCGCATTCGACTGCTCCCTCGCGCGACGAATGAGTTTGCCGATCACGACCCGCAGTTCACCCGCAAGGGCGGCGAGTTGCGGCGGTTCGGAAGTCCGGGACGTCCTGCTCATGTTTCCGACATAGCATATATACAGTTTACCTGTACATATTGTCTGTACAGTTTTTATGTATATTATTAAGGCCGCTGTCTGCATGGAGCTTGGACGGAAAAGCAGCTTCGTCATGGCCGGGCTTGGCCTGGCTTGGCCCGGCCATCCACGTCTTTGTTGCAAGTTGCACCAAAGACGTGGATGCCCGGCACAGGGCCGGGCATGACGAGTTTCCTGGTAATGCTGCGGCTTGCTAGCTGATATGAAAGGGGTCCTTCGCGCGGTAGATGACACCGCTGGTTGGTTTCCTTAAACTAGTCCACGCGACTAATACGTTCAGCGAGCTAAAGCCGCGGCGCTAGCGGCCCGGCACTCAGAGCTGTCAGTTGAGATTGGTCGTCCTGGCCGCAATGTGATTTGCGAGATATTCGGCGTCCTCGCCCACTCCCCAGAGAAATGCTGACTTCACCTTGTACATGCGCGGCAAACCAAGGAAGTAAAGGCCGGGCACACCCGTCACTCCGCGGCGCTGCTCCGGTGCCCCCTGCTGGTCGAACACAGGGCACTCTATCCACGCGAAATCGTAGCGATACCCTGTCGCCCAAACCACGGTCGTAATCCTGGCGTCGCGGAGGTCGAGCGTCTCAACCTCAGGCAATGTCTTTGGTGTTTGGCGCAAATACGGGTCAAAACCGGCTTCGGCCGGCGCATCAATTCCCTTCCCCTCGATGAACTCATCGATGGTTCGAACGAACTGCACAAACGTGTCGTCGCCCACCTTCAGATTGGCATTCAGATCGCCGGCAATGCGCAGTCGGCCATCACCGACGTCCAGCAGGCTGCCGAGCAACGTAACCCCTTCGGTAGCGATCTGACGGAGATCGATGGTGTGACCGCCCCGCACGCCAGTGATCAAGGGCGCCCTGAAATTGCGCCACTCCGGCGGCATGCGATCGCCGGTCGCATCGGTCATGCCGCTCTCTTCGATCCACCAGCCGGCATCGCGGCCCCTGTAGCGACGTGGCCATCGCCGATGTCGGCGAACAGCGTAGAACACCTCCCGTCCACCGTCGCGAAGATCCTCTGCGATTTGACACCCGGAGCCGCCCGATCCGACGACGAGCACGCCGCCGGGAGGAAGATCGGAGGGCCGGGTGTAGCGGTTCGCCGTGACCTGATAAATCGCGCGGGGAAACGATCCGCTGCATGGCGGAACTGACGGAAGCTGATAGGGCCCGGTCGCAACCACCACATTCGCCGCTTCCATCGTGTGTTGCCCCGCCTGCACGACAAATCGTCCCTGATCTGTCGGGTGCACCGAGGTAACCGCAACCCCGCAGCGCAGAGGAGCAGCGATCCTCATGGCGTAGTCCGTGATAAAACGTGCGACACCTTCTCGCGCCATGAAATCGTCCGGCGCGGATCCCGAATAAACATGGCCGGGTAGACGAAGCATCGAGTTGGTGAACTGAAAAGCAAGCGAGTCCCAGCGTTCGCTATGCCAGCGCTCGGCGACCCGGCCACGTTCGAGCACGACATGCGGTTGTTCGAGCCGCGTGAGGTGATAGCTCATCGCGAGGCCGGCCTGGCCGCCGCCGATGACGATCGTCTCGATACTCTCGCGCATGGCGCCGAATAATGAATTGCAGGACGGTGAGGGCCGGTAAATGCAAAGACCGAGAAAGCCAGTTTGCATTCTTTCGCCAACTCGCTCAAGTCGCGAAGGTCAGCAGGACCGCCGTGCTGCGTGTGGCCGTTTGACGCGAGCGGAGCTACCGCGCCGGCCATTCCGCCCTGTCGGTGCCGAGCCGCAGCGCGGGTTGACGTTTCGGGATGCGAGGCGCTCAGGCGGCCTCAAGCCTCGCTGCCTGCAGGTACTGGCGCATCCACTGGCCGGCCTCCTCGATCGCAGGCAGCCCGGCCCGAACGAAGGGATGGAACATCGGCCAGACGTGGGGCATCCCGGCCCAGACACGCAAGGTCACATCGACCCCGGCCAGCGCCGCGCGACTGGCAAGGGTCAGCGAATCCGACAGCAGCACCTCCTCGGTACCGACCTGGATCAGCATCGGCGGCAGGCCGGCGAGCTCCGCACGCACCGGCGAGGTGAAATGGTCATCGCGCTTGCTGCCGAGAAAGATGGCGGCATAGGCTTCCATCACCTGCCTCGAGCAGATCGGATCACGCGCGGAGACCTTGTCATAGGACAAGCCCGCGGAGGTCATGTCGAGCCACGGACTCAACAGATAAAGACCGGCCGGCTGCGGCAACCTGCTTTCCTGCACCTTCAACACGAGCGCGGCCGCGAGATTACCACCGGCGGAGTCGCCGCCGACCAGCATTTCCTGCGGCGCAACTCCCATCGTCAGAAGCTGCCGATAAGCCTTGATCGCGTCTTCCAGCGCCGCGGGATAGGGATGCTCCGGCGCCAGGCGGTAGTCCAGATGATACACGGCGGTGCGCGCGGCGACCGCAAACCGCGACACCAAATGACGGTAGGACTTGAGACTGCCGATGACATAGCCGCCGCCATGCAGATAGAGCAGTGCTTTGCCCGCAACCGCGCCGCGTGGCGTGATCTTCTCGGCAGGGACCCCGGCGAGATCGAGGCTTTCGACCACGCAGCCGTCGGCGAGCGGAATGCCTTCCATACTGGCGTCGAACATCACTCGCTGTTCCGGAGGTGCCTTGCTCCGCAACTCGGCAAGGAGTGGCACGACCATCTTGCGAAACTCTTCGACATCGGGATTCGGAAACGCCATCCGCTCTCTCCAGTGCTTATCAAAAGGCGCGGAGACGCTATCCAGCGCATTCGCACACGGTCCAGTCACGTCTCACGGAGGTGTTTCAGCTGTAACGCGATTTCAGCTATCGCGTTGCGCAGACCATTGCGGTGGATGCGAGCCGAGCGGCACCGCAGGCCGGGCCCAGAACGCCGGTGTCTTGGCAAGGATCGCGGAATGCTTCACCGCACGGAGCGGGCCGAAGCCGGACTCTGCATCTTCGAGGTACGGCGCGACGGCTTCGCTCGCGATGTCCGCTTGTGCAAATCCATTCGCGACGCGGCCGAGATTCCACAGCCAGCGTCCGGTCTGCGCGAGCGACACGCGGACATGCCAGCTGCCACCCTCGCGCGCCTGGCGCGCTTTCGCCATCATGGCGCCGAACGCCATCAGATAGCCGGTGGCGTGGTCGATCATCTGCGCCGGCAATTCCTTCGGCCCCTCGATGCCGGCGGCCAGGCCTTCGGCGTGATTGAAGCCGGTCGAGGTCTGCACCAGCGAGTCAAAGCCGCGGCGCCCGGCCCACGGACCGGCATGGCCGTAGGCCGACAGCGTCACGTAGACGATGCCCGGATTGATGTCCGCGGCTTCTTCCGGCGAGAAGCCAAACGCGGCGATCGCCTGCGGGCGATAGCCCTGCGAGAAAATATCCGCCTGCGCCAGCAGATCGCGCAGCTGTCCCCGCCCCTCCCGGCTCTTGAGCTCGACAAAGGCCGAGAGCTTGCCGCGCCCGGTGTCGATGGTGAGCCAGGGGATCGCCGGCACGTTGGGGCCGTAGATCAGCAGCACGTCGGCGCCATGCGCGGCGAGCGTGCGCCCCGCGACGGGCGCGGCAATCACCCGCGACAAATCGAGCACGCGCACCCCGGCAAGCGGACGCTCGCCTCCGGGCCATGCTTTTGGCGGCGCCTCGCCGATCTTCTCGATGGTGAGCGGCGGCAGCGCGGCCAAGGCTTTCGCATGCGGCGTCGCCGACCACTCCTCGTGCGAACGCATCAGCGAGACCACGGCGCCGCCGGCATAGGCCGCGGTCTCGAACGCCTCGCCGTCCCATTCGTTCAGCGCGGCCTGGATCTTCTCGCGCTCGGGCTCGCATTGCAGCACGTTGCACACGGCGGCGCGATGATGCCTGAAGTTGGTATGCAGCCGCACATAGCGCGCATCGCGGGTCGTATAGATGCCGGCGGTCGGATCCCAGCTTGGCGGCGGCGGCTTGCCATCGACGCGCAAATAGCGCTCCGAGCGGCATTCGACGATGGCATGAAGCATGTCGACCGCGACCTTCTGCCCCTCGCCGCTGCGCAGTTTCCAGATTTCGGCGGCGGCAAGCCCGCTCGCCGCGATCGAAGCCTGCGCCGCGGCCGCGACGCGAAACGAGGACGGCAGGATCGGCTCTTCGCCGGTCAGCGTGACCGTATCGAGCGCAGACGCCTCGCCGGAGGCCGAGCGCCAGAGTTCAATCAGGATTTCACGCGGAGATCGCATGGTGGAATCCAAGCAATCCCACACCGGGAAATCAAGACTGAAATGCCTTCCGCCTCTGCTCCTTGAGCTGTCGCAGGCACGTCGTGCGCACCGGACGATCGTCTAGGATGTTGGATTCCATTAGCGCGGATCGGCGTATCAATATGACCCACACGCACGAGCACTTGGCGTTTCGGTGTCGTTCGGTGTATGATGCAATTTTAGCGGGCATATTTGATCGCCAGTTTCGACCTGTCCATTGATTTTGGTTGCGGCTAGTCCGCCTCGTCACGCGACCTGGCCGACCGACATTCGTAGCAGAGGGGTTACACATGATTGCCAGGAAAAAGTCGAAATCCGCGAAGGCCAAGGCAAAAGCCAAGACGACGGCGAAGACCAAGAGCAAGACCAAATCCAGCGCCAAGAAGGCGAAACGCGCCAAGGCGGCGTCACGGAAGGCCAAGTCAAAGCCGGTAGCCAAGTCAAAGCCGGCAGCAAAGACCAAGCGGAAAGCCGCAACCAAGGTTTCCAACCCGAAACCCAAAGCACCTGCCCAGCCCGCGGCGCCTGTCACGACGACAACGCCGGCGCCGGCTGCTCCTGCGCCTCGGCCCGCAGCGCCCGCCGCCGCGAATTCGCCAGCGAGCGTTCCTTCGGGCTTCGAGGTGCTGGGCACGAACGCCAATGCGCCGTTCACGCTGAAGCTGCACCGCGGCGACGGCATGACACTGCTCGGCATGAACTGGAAGAGTGGCCAGCCGCCGCAGAACTTTGTCGGCTTCGCGATCGAGTTCCAGGAGCCCAATGGCAGCCAATTCTTCCCGCTGAACAACCGGCTCGGTTTCCTCGATGCGAGCGGCAACGTCAATCCTGCCGCGCTCTCGACGCTTCAATCGCCGATCCAGAAATTCCGCTGGGTGCATTTCCCGCGCAATGCCGATCTCGCCGGCGACTTCAAATACCACGTGACGCCGATGTTCATGGATGCGCAGGGTAGCCTCAGTCAAGGCGAGCGGCAGGAGGCCGCCATCCAGCTTGCGCGCGAGACCTTTCCCGGCATCGCCAACGTCACCTTCACACGCGGCTTCGTCTCCTCGCAGGCCTTCGTCGACCACTTCGGACAACACGGTCCGATCGAGACTTTGGTCGCGCCGGTCGCGGCCCAAGGTCTCGACTTCAAGCCGACCCATCCCGACGCCACCGAGGCGCTTGCGTGGATGGGTTTCGAGGCGCGCGAGGCGATCCTGCAGACGCTCGATCAGGCCATCGCCGACCATGCCGAGGTCCGCGTCGTTGGCTACGACTTCAATCTGCCTGAAATCGTCGACCGACTGGAAAGGCTCGGTAGCTCGCTGAAGGTCATCATCGACGACAGCAAGGACCATGGAGGCCCGGGCACCGCTGAGACCGAGGCCGAAGGTCGTCTGGTCGCGTCCGCGGGACGCAACAACGTGCTGCGCCAACACATGGGTGACCTGCAGCACAACAAGACCATTGCCGTGAACGGCCCGACCGTGAAAAAGGTCGTGTGCGGTTCGACCAATCTTTCGTGGCGCGGTTTCTACGTGCAGGCGAACAACGCGCTTGTACTGACCGGCCAGACTCCCGTCGATCTGTTCTTTCGGGCATTCGATGGGTACTTCACCCCGCCTCCCGCCAAGAACAACGACGTCGCGGGATTCGGCGCCAAGCCGTCTGCCGGCTGGAACGACCTCGGCCTTCCCGGCATCGACGCGAAGGTGGCATTTTCGCCGCACAGCGCGGCCAATGCCAAGCTTGGCGAGATCGCGGCCGATCTCAAGAGCGCCACGTCGTCGGTGCTCTACTCGCTTGCGTTCCTATTCGAGACGAAAGGCGCCGTGCGCGACGCCATCGAGGCCGTTACATCCAACGAGAATATCTTCGTTTATGGCATTTCCGACAAGCATGTCGGCGGTCTCGACGTGCAGGATCCAAACGGCAACGTCGCGCCCGTCTTCGCGGCAGAACTCGGCGCCAACGTACCGGAGCCCTTCAAGTCCGA
The DNA here is from genome assembly GCA_035568535.1 of Bradyrhizobium sp. GTDB lineage: Bacteria > Pseudomonadota > Alphaproteobacteria > Rhizobiales > Xanthobacteraceae > Bradyrhizobium. The sequence continues at coordinate 18,368 of DATMNV010000242.1, read as the reverse complement.
GCCGATAGGCGGCAAGGGCACGCGTATGCACCACAAGTTCACCGTCATCGACTTCGACAAGCCGACCGGGCGCGTCTATCTCGGTTCCTACAACTTCTCCAACCCTGCCGATCGCGAGAACGGCGAGAACCTGGTGCTCGTCCGGGATCGGCGCATCGCGACATCCTACATGATCGAGGCGCTCAGCCTGTTTGACCATTACTCGTTCCGGGTCGCCCAGAAGAAGGCGCATGAAAAGGGTCAGAAGCTGCATCTCGCCAGGCCACCCGCCGCCGGCGAAAAGCCGTGGTGGGACGACGACTTCACGGTCCCCCACAAGATCAAGGATCGCATTCTGTTTTCCTGACCCCGCTCGCGCTGCCCGCCATGACTTGGCGCGGCGAGAAACTGCCGCATTCTGGTTGCCCGGGTCGCTCGTTTGGCGAAAAGAGGCCGAGGCGGCGGCTTAAGCAAAAACCTTCGCCAATCGCGCCACCGCGGGCGCGATCATCCGGCGCGGATATCCGCTGAACCCCATCACCAGGGCCGATCGTTTCGGTGCTGCGGCATACATTCTGCTCATCGCGCGAACGATGACGCCACGGTCGCCCGCCGCGCGTTCGATCGCGACATCGGACCGGCCTCGCCGCAGATAGGCGACGAGATGCATTCCCTGGTCCGGCGGATCGACGGTGATCTCGCCGCCGAGCCGCTGCCGCAGGGCGGCGACAAGGACGTCGCGCTGGTCTTTGTACTGCAGGCGCATCCTGCGGATATGGCCCGCGAAATGCCCCTCCTCGATGAAGTCCGCAACCACGGCCTGCGCGAGGCTCGAAGGCTGCCGGTCGACGAGATAGCGGGCAGTGACGAATGCTTTCGAGAGCGCAGGAGGGACTACGGCGTAGCCGAGCCGCAAACCGGGAAACAGCGCCTTGTTCAGGGTGCCGACATAGATCACGCGCTCGCTGTCGTCGAGGCCCTGCAGCGATGCCAGCGCCCGCCCGCCATAGCGAAATTCGCTGGCATAGTCGTCCTCGACAATCCACGCCTTGTTCTCGCGGGCCCAACTGAGAAGCTCGAGGCGCCGCGCCATGGCGAGCACGACGCCCGTTGGGAACTGATGGGACGGTGTAACGAACACCGCGCGCGCCCTGGGCGCCGAACTGATCCCCGCGCCGACGTCAATTCCCTGCCCATCGACCGCAATTGGACGGGCTTTCACTCCCGCGGCGATGAGAGCCTGCCGTGTCAGTGAATAGCCGGGGTCTTCGATCCAGGCTTGCATATCGGACTGGCGCAGGACTCGAATGATGAGATCGAGCGCGTGCTGGGTGCCTGATGTCACCACGATCTGCTCCGGCTCGCATCGAACGGCGCGCGCGGCACGCAAATAATCGCAGATGGCCTTGCGAAGCCGGGGCAAGCCGCGCGGGTCGGAATAACCAAAGTGATCGTGACCGAGCGCACGAAACACCCGCGCGCTGGTCCTGCGCCATAATTCCATCGTCCTGATATCCACAAGGGTGCGGCCGAGGTTGAACGGGCGCTCCTCGCCCTGCACGGTGACGTCGACGAAGTCGCCCGACAGCGGCGTTTCGGTTGCAACGGATCGGGCCGCCGTCTTGGCAGGCCGCCTGGCGCCCTGCCCCTCAACCGGCTCGGGAAGGTCCGACGAGACGTAGCTGCCGGAGCCGATTTTGCCGGTGGCATAGCCTTCCGCCAGCAATTGCTCGTAGGCCGATACAACGGCGGAACGCGAGACCTTTAGCTGCGACGCGAGCTGGCGCGTCGAGGGCAGCTTGGTCCCCGGGCGCAAGCTCTGCGACAGAATGGCCGAGCGGATTTGCCGGTAGATCTGACGGAACAGCGGCGCGTCGCCGCTGCGCGTGAGCTGCCATGCGTAGAGGTTTGCCCAGCTCCGCCGCTGCTCCTTCACGCCACCTCTCCTCTTGCACCGGATCTTGCACCGGACAAACGGCGCGGCCGAATGGTATGCCGCGTTTGCATCAAGTGGACCTTTCAATAGGACCATTCAGCACGTTATGCGTTGGCCAGGACGCAATTTCAAGACGACGCTGATACCGGCGACGCGCACTCGATCCGCGGAGAATGGCAATGAGCGCCCCAAATCTGCGGCGCGCCGACATGGCGATGACCGACGAGCAGATGCTGCGAACACTCGATCGCGGATTTGCCGGGCGGCTCGCCACCGTGAGCGAGGATGGTTATCCCTATTGCGTGCCGCTCTTGTATGTCTGGGCAGAGAACCAGGTCTTCCTGCACGGGACCAGCGCGCGCGGCCATTTGCAAACCAACGTCCGGCGCGAGCCGCGGGTCTGTTTCGAACTCGACGAGCCGGATGAAGTGTTCGACTATGGCCGCTTCGAGTGCGACTCGGGCCTGGCGTACCGAAGCGTCATCCTGTTCGGCACAATTCGCATCGCGGAAGATACAGTGACCAAGCAGCGATTCTGCGAGCGGCTGATGGAAAAGTACGGCAAGCCGAATTCGATCCGGCCGAAGAACTTCTTCCCGCGGCTCGATGTGATCACCGTCTATGTCCTGACCGTCGAGCGGATGACCGGCAAGGAGCGGCTATTGCCCGGGCTTTCCGAGCAGTGGCCGGCAAAAGACCAGACCAGGACGCCCAACGCGCGGCCGTAGCGACATGGCACCCACGCCAAAGAGACGCGTGACCCGGGGTCCGCTCCGCCGACGAAAAATCCAGACAACTCCAGGCACCACCTCACGTCCTGCTGACACCACGCTGTCAGCAGCTTTGGCGGATAGAGGTGCAGAGCGGGCCCTCGATTTGGATCACCTGACTTGAATCCCGTTGTGAAGGGACGGCATGCATGTCGGTACATTCGAAGTGAAACGAGAACGATCCGTTTTCGTCACGCTTATTCTTGGCTTAGGCATTTTCCTGGTGCCTTTCGACGTGACCGTCGTCGTTGTCGCCCTGCCCGGGATCGCAAGGAATCTCGACTTCTCCGTTGACGGTGCCGCCTGGGTCATCGACGCCTACGCCTTGGCTTTCACAGGCGCTCTGCTTGCCTCGGGCGCGCTTGCGGACCGTTTCGGCCGGCGCCGTTCGATGCTGGCCGGCAATGCCGTGTTTCTGTTTGCCTCAATCGCATGTGGCATGGCGGCGAATGGGCAGCTGCTGCTGGCTGCGCGGGCCGTGCAGGGGGTTGGGGCAGCCTTTCTGGTCACGGGTGCACTCGCGCTGATTGCCGGCACGTTTCCCGACCGCGAACAGCGGGCGCGGGCGTTCGGCATCGTGGGGGTCGTTTCCGGCGTCGCCATGGCTTTGGGGCCGACCATGGGCGGCCTGCTCGCCTCGTGGTTCGGTTGGCGCTTTATCTTCTACGCCAACATCCCCTTCTGCTTGGCGCTGGCCCTCGCCGTGCCGCAATTTGTCCCCGAGACGAGTGACCCAAACGGGCGTCCATTCGACCCGCTGGGTGTTGCGTTGCTGACGACAGCGCTGGGCCTGGCGATCGATGCGCTGCTGAGGCGCGACGGCTCGTTGGCCCTGCGATTGTCCTGCCTCGCAGGCAGCGCTGCGGTGGCGATCTTGTTCGTTTTGCAGCAACGACGCCGTCGGCATCCGGTGCTCGATCCCCGCGTGTTCGCGACGTCGGCCATGGTCGCGGTTGGCGCGCTGTTGACTGCGATCCAGTTCGGCTATTGGGCTTTGTTGGTCTATTTACCCTTGTTCTTGAGCGCCGGCCTGTCCATGAGCATGGAAGGGGCGGGCATGGCTCTGCTCGCGGCAACGCTGCCAATGCTTCTCATACCGCTGATCGGTGGTCGCTTTGTTACACTTTGGGGATGGCGGCGTTTCTTTATCGTAGCGTTCGGCATCATCGTCGCGGGAGACGGATTGCTGGTGTTCGCCGCCCTCGCCGCAGACCCTGTGAAGCGCCTGGCGGTGACAATGGCCGGAATGCTAACCATCGGCGTCGGGGCCGCGTTGGCCAACCCGCAAATGTCGGGGGTCGCCTTGGCCCTCGCGCCGCCTGCGCAAGCTGGCATGACCTCGGCCATGACGCTGATCGTGCGCCAGGCGGGATTTTCAATCAGCATTGCTGCGCTCGGCGCCTCGCTCGGGACGACCGATGCGGCCGCCGCATTCGCGGTACCATTTTCACTGGCGGCTTTGGTCACGTTGCTCATCATGATCGCCGCTCTGCTCTTGCTCCCGGCAAAGTCCTCGCAAGCGGCCTAAGGACAAATTGTTCATTGCATCCGCGTCGCAAAAATGCGCGACCCTGTTGCATTCGGGCAACACTCCTCCACGAAAGCCCGCGGAACCGCGGCTTTGCCATTGCGCGCCCACAAAATGATCCGAAAAACTCAAGCTACTTCGGGTGCTTGGCTGCGAGTCTGGCTCGGTTGGAGCGTTTGGAGGTTGGCATCATGACCCCCCGGCGATTTGCGACGGACGTTCTGCCCGCCTGCGCTGTTGGCTTGCTTGCCGCGTGGGGCACGGTCGCAATCGAGACCCGCGGCGCTTCGCCGATCATGGCCCGCATCGCACCTTCTCTCGCTGCCAATGCAGAGGTCGCAACGGCGCCGCGGGCAAGGGTCATTGAAAACGCCGCCGCGGGCAAGGCGGAAGTGGCGACGGTCGAGGGACCGACGAGCCTGCCCATCGAGCCGACAGTGGCGTCGCACACGGCCGAACCGATCGTTGAAGCCACCGTCACTGATCCCGCGCAGCGGCCACCATCCGAAACACCGCCCGTGCAGGCGGCAGCGCTTGAGCCGGAATCGATCGTCGACGGTGTCACCGACTCGACGCAGCAGCCGCAATCCGAAACGCCGCCCGCGCTGGCAGCAACGCATGAGGCCGAACCGATCGTCGTGGCCGCCCTCACCGATCCCTCGGAGAAGCTGCCGTCCGAAACGCCGACCGTGCCGGCGGCAACAACCAGCGCGCCGGATCGGGACGCGCGGACTTTGAACTCCGTCGCGATTTTCGATGAGTGCTTTGTGGCCGACAGCTGCATCGACCGCTACCTGTGGGCGCTCTATCGGCGCACGCCCAAGGAAGACACCATCAAGGTGGAGGAGCAGACCAAGGTGACGGTCAAGAGGAAGGGCAAGATGGTGACGGTCACCCGGACATCCACCAGGCTTGTCGATGAGGATTTTGGGTGGAAGGACCCGAAGGCGGCCGACAAGGTCAGCATGACGATGATGGACTACGTGATCGGAGGCATGGATCGGAGCTTCAAGCTGAAGCTCTTCAACGTGCTTCGCGCCGCGGAGCAAGCCGGCCTGTCACCCGGGATCACCAGCGCCTTCCGTGATGACTACCGCCAGTCGATTGCGGCCGGCCTCAAGGCGGCCAACGACAGATCCTACCATGGCGGCAGCTTCCGCGGCGGTTACGGTCACGGACTTGCGGCCGATATCGTGAGCGTAAACGGCGCGACGCGCGCGCAGCGACAGACGTCCAGCGAAGCCCTCTGGAAATGGGTCGACGCGCATGGGCAGGAGTTTGGAATCGGCCGGCCGTATCTGGATCGAGATCCGCCGCATGTGGCGCCAGTCGACGGCAAGGAATATGCCTCTCACCGCGGGACGAAATCCAAAGAGGCGTCGTCGAGCTCGGGGAAGCACAAGCGGGTCGCCGCGCGGGAGGAGCGCGGGACGAAATCCAAAGTGGCGAAGGCGAACTCGGAGAAGCGCAAGAAGGTCGCTACGCGGGAGGATCGCAGCCCGGCAAAACGCCTGCGAACCGCAAAATCTTCTAAGGCAAGTTCTTAAGGCAAGATGGATTTCAAAGTGAATGGGGGCCAGGCAAGCCCGGCCCCCACGCATCACTCCACGATCTCCGTCACGATGCCGGCACCGACGGTGCGGTTGCCTTCACGGATCGCAAAGCGCGACCGCTCTTCCAGCGCAATCGCCTTGTTGAGCTCGATGGTGAGCTCGGCATTGTCACCCGGCATCACCATCTCGGCGCCGTTTCCGATCTGGACGGTGCCGGTGACGTCGGCGGTGCGGAAGTAGAACTGCGGACGATAATTGCCGAAGAAGGGCGTGTGACGCCCGCCCTCGTCCTTTGTCAGCACGTACACTTCCGCCCGGAAGGTCCGGTGCGGCGCAGCAGTGCCCGGTCGCGACAGCACCTGGCCCCGCTGCACCACAGCCTTGTCGATTCCGCGCAAGAGGCAGCCGACATTGTCGCCGGCCTCCCCCTGATCGAGGACCTTGCGGTAGGTCTCGATGCTGGTCACCACCGACTTGCGGGTCTCGCCGAGGCCCACGATCTCGACCTCGTCGCCAAGGCTTACGGTGCCGCGCTCGATCAGCCCGGTCACCACCGTGCCGCGGCCGGAGATCGACTGGATGCCTTCGATCGGCATCAGGAACGGGCGATCCTTCGGCCGCTCGGGCAGCTCGATATAGCTGTCGAGCGCCTCGAACAGTTTCAGGATGGCCTGATCCGCGAGCGCACCCGTCTCGCCGCGCAGCGCCGCGATGGCGGAGCCGCGCACGACCGGCGCGTTGTCCCCGTCGAACTGGTACTTCGACAGGAGATCGCGCACCTCGATCTCGACGAGATCGACGAGCTCCGGATCATCGGCGACATCGCACTTGTTCAGGAACACCACGATGCGCGGCACGCCGACCTGGCGCGCCAGCAGGATGTGCTCGCGCGTCTGCGGCATCGGCCCGTCGACGGCGGAGACGACCAGGATCGCGCCGTCCATCTGCGCCGCGCCCGTGATCATGTTCTTCACATAATCGGCGTGGCCCGGGCAGTCGACGTGCGAGTAATGGCGCGCCGCCGTCGAATATTCGACGTGGCTCGTGGCAATGGTCAGAATCTTCGAGTCGTCACGCGTACCTTGCGCGGCCGACGCCTTGGCGACGTCCTGATACGAGACGAACGCGCCCCAGCCGTGATCGGCCGAGACCTTCGTCAGCGCCGCCGTCAGCGTCGTCTTGCCATGGTCCACGTGGCCGATCGTGCCGACGTTGCAGTTGGGCTTGAGGCGGGTGAACTTCTCTTTGGACATGGGACACCTGTGGTGCTCGAGCTCCCGTGCTTGCTTTGCACGACTCAAGGCACCGCGGGAGCCCGTTCGGCGCCAGGAGCCGCGTCGCTCCGGGCGCTTCGATTGTCAGGTGAGACGTTCGATCAAGCCCAAAGCAAATCCGCGGCGGACGAGGGCATTAGCCCTTCCGTCTTCAGCACTGATGCTCGTTGTGCCTGCCGCATGTTGGATGCCTGGGTCGCTCGTTTTACGTGAAGAACCAGCTACATAGGTTGTGGTTGCGCCCTTTGCAAGTGGCGGAGGTGACCCTGGGCGGACGATGCCCAGCTTCCGCCCAAGGGCGACGCATGGACGGTCTTTTTTCCGCCCTAACAGGAACAAACGGCTGAACAAACATTAAGAAACAGCGCGCGAAGACAAGCAAAGGAAAGCAACGCCAATGTTGTCCAATGAAGGCGCTGTGTACGATCCCGAAGAACTCGCGCTTCTCGGCAAAGTCCTGGATCAGGTGATACAGTCATTGCCGCCGAATCTGCGGACGCCCTACAATCGGGCCGAGATCGCCAAAAACATCCTGGCCTGCGCCTGCGGCGGTGAACGAGACCCTGACGTACTTTGCCGGGCGGCGTTGATGGACTCGACCGTCACGATGGCGGCCTGACGAGCTCATGGTTCACTCACCGGGCCCTCGCGGCGAGATGGAACGGCCGACAGCCGCGCAAGCTTCGTCCGGCAGGTCTGCACGCCCTCCGGACGCGAGGCTCGATCAGCGCAGCGGCATGCGGCCCACCACGGCGTCGGTCCATACCCTCCATTCGTTCGGTCGCAAGGGCGATCAGGTGGCGAGCGCCCGGCCCTCGATCGGCGGACGAATATTGCGTACCTTCACCCGGTTTGTTGTTACGATTCTCATCGGCGTCGGCGGTACGCTGGCCTGGCAGTCCTATGGTGACATGGCAAGGGAGATGGTGGTCGCCCAGGCTCCAACGTTGGCCTGGTTGCTGCCGCCGACCAGGTTGCCGGTCCTCGCCGCATCGCCCAACCCGGCGCAGCAGTTCGCGCCGGCGGCGTCCAGTCTCGATACGGTGCGTCGCAGTGTCGAACAACTCGCCGCCAGGCAGGACCAGATGGCTCAGAGCCTTGCCGCACTGCTGGCGATTGAGGCCGACGTCAGACAGAAGATGTCGTTCACGCCGCCGTCCGCAGCCACCTTGGGCCAGCCGGCCGCGCCCGTGCAGCAGTACAGACCCGCGCAACCCAGGGCACGGTGATCGGCTGGGCGGTTACACGCGGCTTAATGAAAATCCCGCGAGGGCGGCAGGATGCGCACATTGCGGGGGTGGCGGATTTTCTGCGCGGGACTATCCGGGTGGTCGCGACGATCGTCGTTGAGCGGCTCAATCAGCGCAGGACCTATCGGCACCGGCTCCTTGCGGAGTGCGTCATTGGATAGCCCGATCAGGTCGTGGGAGCGGTCCAACATCCGCTGCGCCACCAGATGCGTCACCTCCTCGGGGCTCGACTGGATGTAGCCCTCGACCAGGATCAGGCGGGCGCCCATCACCTCCTTGCGGTATTGCTCCATCACCTTCGGCCACACCACGATATTGGCGATGCCGGTCTCGTCCTCCAGCGTCATGAACACCACGCCCTTGGCGCTGCCCGGGCGCTGTCGCACCAGCACGACGCCGGCGCAGCGGACGGAGAGCTTGTCGTTGCGGTGGCAGACGTCACGGCACGGAATGACGCGCTCGCGTGAAAACATTCCGCGCAAAAACTGCATCGGATGGCCCTTCAACGACAACCGGATGGTCTGATAGTCGGCGACGACCTGCTCCGGCAGCGGCATCAGCGGCAGCGGTTTGGCCTGCTCGTCCGGCTGCTCGCGCGCGGCTGCTGTCTCGAACAGCGGCAGCGGCACGTCGTCGGGCAGCCGCCGCACCGCCCACAGCGCCTCGCGGCGGTCGAGCCCGAGCGAGCGGAACGCATCGGCATCCGCAAGCAGGATCAGCGCGCGCTTGGGAAGTGCGGTGTCGCGCGCGAAGTCTTCCAGCGAGGTGAACGGCCGACGCTTGCGCGCGGCGACGATGCGCTCGGCCCAGTCGTCGACTTCGACTTTGTCAAGTAGCGGCATCGGCGGTGCTTCACCTCTCCCTTGGGAGAGGTCGGCGCGCAGCGCCGGGTGAGGGGTTACGCTCTCTCGTGGGACCTGAGCCCCGTCACCCGGATGGCTTCGCCATCCGACCTCTCCCCGTTGGGGAGAGGTAGATCGAGTTTGCGGCCACAATTCCACGACAGACGCATCCCGGAATGACGATGTGGATGGAGCGCCCCGGAATGACGACTGGATGATTTTCAACCGCTCCTCATCCGCGTCCTTCCAGGAAAACCCGTCGATCTGGCGGAAGCCGAGCCGCACCGCGCAATGATCGCCTACTTTCTCCTCCAGCGTGTTCTGCGCGAAGCTATAGGACACATCGACCTCGCGCACCTCGACGCCGTTCTTGCGGGCATCGCCGACGATCTGCGCCGGTGCGTAGAAGCCCATCGGCTGCGAGTTGAGCAGCCCGCAGCAGAAGGCGTCGGGGTGATAATGCTTCAGCCAGGACGAGACATAGACGAGCTGCGCGAAGCTTGCGGCATGGCTTTCCGGAAAGCCGTAACTGCCGAATCCCTTGATCTGGTCGAAGCAGCTGCGCGCGAAGGCCGGGTCATAGCCGCGCGCGACCATGTTGCCGACCAGCTTGGATTCATATTTGCCGATGGTACCGAGGTTGCGGAAGGTCGCCATCGAGCGGCGCAGCCCGTTGGCCTCTTCGGCCGTGAATTTTGCCGCCTCGATCGCGATCCGCATCGCCTGCTCCTGGAACAGGGGCACGCCAAGCGTCTTGTGCAGCACCCGGTGCAGTTCATCCGGCGGACCGTGCTCCGGCGATGGTGAGGGATATCGTTCCTTCTCGACGCCATTCCGGCGCCGCAGATAAGGATGCACCATGTCGCCCTGGATCGGGCCAGGGCGCACGATCGCAACCTCGATGACGAGATCGTAGAAAGTGCGCGGCCTTAAACGCGGCAGCATGTTCATCTGCGCGCGGCTCTCGACCTGGAACACGCCGAGCGATTCACCCTTGCACAGCATGTCGTAAACCTTCGGATCATCCTGCGGGACGGTCTCGAGCTTCCAGCGCTCGCGCTTGTGGTCGTCGATCAGATCAAAACATTTGCGGATGCAGGTCAGCATGCCCAACGCCAGCACGTCGACCTTCATCATGTGCAAGGCATCGACGTCGTCCTTGTCCCATTCGATGAAGGTGCGGTCCTCCATCGCGGCATTGCCGATCGGAACGTAAGTGTCGAGCCGGTCCTGGGTCAGCACATAGCCACCGACATGCTGCGACAGATGCCGCGGAAATTCGATCAGCTCGGTCGCAAGCTCGACGGCGCGCACCACCATCGCGTTCTTGGGATCGAAACCGGCCTGGCGGACCTGCATCTCCGAGAGGCCATCGCCCCAGCTTCCCCACACGGTATCGGCGAGCGCGGCAGTGACGTCCTCGGTCAGCCCCAGCGCCTTGCCGACATCGCGGATCGCGCTGCGCGGCCGGTAATGGATGACGGTCGCAATGATCGCCGCGCGGTGGCGGCCATAGCGGCGATAGACATATTGCATCACCTCCTCGCGCCGCGAATGCTCGAAATCGACGTCGATGTCGGGCGGCTCCAGCCGCTCCTTGGAGATGAAGCGTTCGAACAACAGATCGACCTTGGTCGGATCGACCGAGGTGACGCCGAGCACATAGCACACCGCCGAATTTGCCGCCGAGCCCCGGCCCTGGCACAAAATGCTCTGGCTGCGCGCGTAGTGAACGATGTCGTTCACGGTCAGGAAATAATGCGCGTATTTCAGCTCGGCGATGAGATCGAGCTCCTTGCGTAGCGTAGCGCGCAACGTCGCGCTGATGCCATCTGGAAAATATTGGGCGACGCCGGCCCAGGTCAGGTCTTCCAGATGCTGCTGCGCGGTCTTGCCGGGAGGGACCGGCTCATCCGGATATTGGTATTTCAATTGATCCAGCGAAAAGCCGATGCGGTCCGCGAAGCGGACGGTCTCCGAAATCGCTTGCGGAAAATCGCGGAACAGCCGCGCCATTTCCTCCGCGGGTTTCAGATGCCGCTCGGCATTGGCCTGCAGCCTGGTGCCAACAGCCTCGATCGTGGTCTTCTCGCGGATGCAGGTCAGCACGTCCTGCAGCGGTCGGCGCGCCGGATGATGGTAGAGCACCTCGTTGGTCGCAAGCAGCGGCACATGCGCCGCCAGCGCGAGGCGATGCAGCTGCGCCAGCCTGCGCCGGTCATCGCCGCGATAGAGCAGGCTTGCCGCGAGCCAGACGCCGTCGGCGGTGGTCTGCTTCAACCGCGCCAGGATTTTTGACGCGGCCGTCGCGTCGAAGCGATGCGGCAGCGCCAATACCAGAAGCTGGCCTTCGGCAAATTCCAGAAGATCATCGAATTTCAGGAGGCACTCGCCCTTCTCGACTTTCTCGGCGTCGGAGCCACGCTTGCCGCGGGTGAGCAGCTGGCACAGCCGGCCGTAGGCAGCGCGGTCGCGGGGATAGACCAGGATATCCGGCGTGCCGTCGATGAAGACGATGCGCGCGCCGACCAGCAGCTTTGGCTTGTGCCTGACTTCCGGATTTTCGAGCTCGCTATAGGCGCGCACGATGCCGGCGAGCGTATTGTGGTCGGCGATGCCGATCGCGGCAAGGCACAGCTCGCTCGCCTGATGCACATAGTCCTGCGGATGCGAGCCGCCGCGCAGGAAGGAGAAATTGGTGGTGAGGCCGATCTCGGCATAGTCGGGCGTTGGCTCAACGCCGAGAATATTCATGCGAACAGCCCATGCACGAACCAGTTGGCGGGCACGGGCCTGCCCTCCTCGTCCCTGAGTTCGCTCTCGTAGAGCCCGTCGCGGAAGATCCAGAAGCGCAAGCCTTCGGCATCCTCGATGCGGAAATAATCGCGTGTCAGCGTCTTGCCGTCCTGCTTCCACCATTCCATGGCGATGCGTTCGGGCCCCTCGACCCGCACCACCGCATGCAGCGCGCGGCGCCAGGTGAACTGATGCGGCGGTCCGTCGGGCACGGTCGCGAGCGGAACTTTAATGGGCTCCGGCTTGTCGAACAGACGCAAGGGCCGAAGCGGCGGCTCGCCTGCCGCGCGCGCCGGCCAGCCGGCTGATGTGGCAGCAGTGAGATGATGCTGCGCGGGTGCGGCGAGCGCCGCGCGTTCCGGGATGTGCGTGTCCTGCGGCAGGTGCACGACCACGCGCTTTCCGCCGATCCGCGCGGCGATGCGGTCGATCAGCGCGGCCAGTTCGTCATTGTCGTGCACATGGCTGTCGAGATCGCGCTGCTGCTGCACCACGATCTCGGTGTGGCTCGCGGAGAGACGAATGAGATCGAAGCCGAACCCGGGATCGAGGGGATCGCTTAAGCTTTCGAGCCGCTCCTTGAACAGGCGATCGATGATGGCGGCGCGCGTTACCGCCTGGCTGGTGTCGACGAGGAGCGTGCGCACCACGCCGTCGGTGCGGAAGAAGCTCGCCTCCAGCCGCCGCGCGCCCTTGCCCTGCTTCTCCATCGAGGCAATCAGCGTGGCGGCCAGTCGCGACAGCGTCGCCGCGATCACGGTTTCGGTCGAGACCGGCTCGGCAAAGCGCTGCTCGACGATGTAATCCGGCAGCGGCTTGCGCGGGCTGATCGGCGCATCGCCCTCGCCCAGCGCCTGCTCCAGCCTTGTCGTAAAGGCCGCGCCGAAGCGCGCGGTGATCTCGTGGCGCGCGCGCGAGGCGACATCGCCGATGGTTTTCAGGCCGGCACGGCGCAGGCCGCCCGTGATCGTCTCCTCCGCGCCGAGCGTGAACAGCGGCAGCGGGCCGATCACCTCAGCTTCCTCGCCGTCGGCAATGATGCAGCCATGGACATGGCGGTTCATGGTTCGCGCGCAGATCGAGGTGGAGGCGATTGCCGCGCTGACGGCAAACCCCTGCGCGGTCAGCGCATCGCACAGCCGCCGCAGGATCGCGGCCTCGCCGCCGAACAGATGGGCGCAGCCGGTGATGTCGAGGAAGAGGCCATGCGGCGCATCGAGCGCGACCAGCGGGGTGAAACGATCGCACCAGTCGGCGATATCGCCAAGCGTCTTGGCATCCGCCGCCGGATCGGCATCGAACACCTGCAGATGCGGACAGATGGCGCGGGCATTGGCAAGCGGCAGGCCGACGGAGAGGCCATAGCGCGCTGCTGCGTCATCCAGCGCATAGATCACCAGCGCGTTGTGCTCTTTGGCCACAACGACGCTGGGTGTATCGCCGCAGCTTCGCTTCACCTCTCCCGCTTGCGGGGGAGGTCGGATCGCATCGGTAGATGCGATCCGGGTGGGGGAAAGTCTCTCCACACGAACAGTGTCACTCGCGGAGAGACCCCCACCCCAACCCTCCCCCGCAAGCGGGAGAGGGAGTCTACCGTCCGCAGGGTGAGAGGCATCTTCAACCGGCGAGGCGCTGTTTTGCGCGAGCTGCCGCTTGATGCGGTCGATGGGCAGGCGTGGCAGCCACAGGCTGAGGATCCGCCGCTTCGCTGAAAAGGCACTCATCACATTTCCATTCCATGATCCATCGCCCGGTCGGGCCATGACGGTTGCGAATAAGCTCGGCGTCGAAATGAGGGGCTCCCCATCCGCTCCATTGCACGTGCGGCGGCGAATGCGCCGCGCGCACGATCCATCTGGTCTCTGCGGTCGAAGGCAAAGGCGAAGCTGCGATCCGCAGCAGCAATCCGGTGACCCCGGAAGCCTGCGCGGTCAGTGTCAGCTTGCGGCTTGCGACCAGATCGAGCTGCCGCGCCTGCCCCCAGACTTCCAGCACCACGGCGCCGAGCGCATCGCAGGCGAGCGCATCCGCCGCGGTCCGCAGCGCGCTCTCGACATCGGCGGCGCGCACCGTGACGAGAGAGCGCGGGTCGAGGCCGAGCTCGGAAAGCCCGCTCATCGAGAGTGTGCCCGTTTCGAGATCGCAAAAATCCTGCCGCACCCACACCAGCGGCCGCCGCACAGAGACGCGCGCCGAGAGCCCCGCGATGAAACCGGTCGCGGCCGCGCTCTGATGGCCTTCGGCAAACACTTCATGCACAGCAGCCGTCGCCAGCCCGCCGCACAACACTGCGTCGGCCTCGGCATGGCCGAGCCCGACACGATTGGGCGCGGCTGCGCCGGTGGACGCCTCGATCCCTTCGATGCGTCGGCGCAAAGTCGCAAGCGTGCTTGTGCGTGCGCTGATCATGCGCCGCTTCCTCGAAACTGATGTGGCCGTCCCGGTTTGTTAGAGAACCATGGACCGGCCTATTTGTTCATGATACGTTCTAGTAAGCTAACATCGCCGAGAGAGTCAATCGGGATCAATATCTTATGTTTTTTACCAGCAATCCCAATGACTTCAGGAAACCACTTCGGACCTCGGAGCAACCCCATGACCGCACGCCCCACACTCGACAGCCTGCGTGAGCAGGCGAGCCACTGCCGCGCCTGCCCGCTTTGGAAGGACGCGACCCAGACCGTGTTCGGCGAAGGCCCGCCGCATGCAAAGGTTATGCTGGTCGGCGAGCAGCCAGGCGACAAGGAAGACCTCGCCGGCCATCCATTCGTGGGACCCGCCGGGCAGATGCTCGATCGCGCGCTGGAGGAAGCCGGCATCGACCGCGGCAGGGTCTACATCACCAACGCGGTCAAGCATTTCAAATTTTTTCCACGCGGAAAATTCCGCCTGCACCAGAAGCCAACCACGCCCGAGATCAAGGCATGCCGTCCCTGGTACGAGCGTGAGTTGGCTGCGATCAAACCAGAACTGGTGGTGGCGATGGGCGCAACCGCGGCCCAATGCGTGTTCGGCAAGACCACGCCGATCAACAAGAACCGCGGCCGCCTGATCGATGTCGCCGATGGTATCTCGGCGCTGGTGACGGTACATCCGTCCTACCTGTTGCGGCTGCCCGATGAAGCGGCCAAGGCAAGCGAATATGAGCGCTTTGTCGACGATCTGAAAATCGCCGCGGAACACTATCGAAAATCCGCGCGCGCCGCATGATTTGATTTTTAGCCACTATTACACCGCAAAGTCACACGCGTTCCCGTGCTGTGGGGAATAGCGCGTTCCAGTGTCACGTTTCACCCGCCTGTCACATGCATCGATCAAAATCGGGGGCATTGGGGACTGGTGCCGCAGCGGCACCAGAGTTCTAAGTTTGCAAGCGCCCATCCCTTTCCGAAGTTCGTGAAGGGTCGGCGCAGTGACGTGTTGCGGACTTCGGAAAAGCGGGCACTAGGAGAAATTCCAATGAGCGACGTAGCAGCGTTACCCGGTTCAATCGAGCCTGCCCTGCACAAAGGGCCTGATCTCGACAAAGGCTTTCATCCGCTGACGGGTGTTATTTATTTGGGGGTGGTGGCAGCCGCGCTGCTGTTCGTCGCCTACAGCATTTATGTTGATATCGACGCGACGGGCACCCGGGTCACGACCTACCTGCCCTACATCATGCTGTTTGTCGCGCTTCTGATCGCGCTCGGCTTCGAATTCGTCAACGGCTTCCACGATACCGCCAACGCGGTGGCGACCGTGATCTACACCCGCTCGCTGCCGGCGCACATCGCCGTGGTCTGGTCGGGCCTGTGCAACCTGACCGGCGTGCTGCTCTCGTCCGGCGCGGTCGCCTTCGGCATCGTCTCGCTGCTGCCGGTGGAGTTGATCCTGCAAGTCGGCTCCAGCGCCGGCTTCGCCATGGTGTTCGCGCTGTTGATCGCGGCCATCATCTGGAACCTCGGCACCTGGTGGTTCGGCCTGCCGGCCTCCTCCTCCCATACCCTGATCGGCTCGATCATCGGCGTCGGCATTGCCAACGCGCTGATGCGCGGCCGTGACGGCACATCGGGCGTGGACTGGACGCAGGCCGCCAATATCGGCAAGGCGCTGCTGCTTTCGCCGCTGTTCGGCTTCGCGCTGGCGGCGGCCCTCTTGTTCGCGCTGAAGACCGCGCTGGTGCGTGCAACGCCGGCGCTGTTCGCCGAGCCGGTCGGCAACCAGCCGCCCCCGCTGTGGATCCGGAGCATCCTGGTCCTCACCTGCACGCTGGTCAGCTTTTTCCACGGCTCGAATGACGGCCAGAAGGGCATGGGCCTGATCATGCTGATCCTGATCGGTACCGTGCCGACCGCCTATGCGTTGAACCGCGCCCTGCCGCAAAGCCAGGTCGAGGCCTTCATCCAAAACTCGGAGGCCGCGAGCAAGGTCATCAACGCCAAGGCTGCCGGCTACCAGGTGCTCGGTAACCCGCGGCCGGCTGTGACCAACTATGTCGCAGCACGTGAGATCAACGGGGGCACCTTCCCCTCATTGGCCGTGCTGGTGCGCGACATCGCCAAGCAGGTCAGCGAATACGGCACGCTGGCCAAGATTCCGGCTGAAGCCGTCGGCAACACCCGCAACGACATGTACCTGGTTTCCGAAGCCCTTCGTTTCCTGGTGAAGGACAAGGAAGCCGAACTGTCAGCCACGGATATCGCGACGCTGAACGCCTACAAGGCCTCGCTCGACAGCGCGACCAAGTTCATCCCGACCTGGGTGAAGATCGCGGTCGCGATCGCGCTGGGGCTCGGCACCATGGTCGGCTGGAAGCGCATTGTCGTTACCGTCGGCGAGAAGATCGGCAAGACCCACCTGACCTATGCGCAAGGCGCGGCGGCCGAGATCACGGCGGCGGCGACGATCGCGGCGGCCGATGTCTACGGTCTGCCGGTCTCGACCACCCACGTGCTGTCCTCGGGCATCGCCGGCACCATGGCGGCGAACGGCTCGGGCCTGCAATGGTCGACGGTGCGCAACATCGCGATGGCCTGGGTGCTGACGCTGCCGATCGCGATGATGCTCTCGGGCTTCCTGTATTTCTGCTTCGCCAACGTGTTCTGAGTAGCGAAGGCTCTCAAAGGCGAAAGGCCCGCGTCACCAGCGCGGGCCTTTTTTTCTTCACACTCCCCAGCCCAGCTCGCCTCGTTGCCGCCTGAAGTGCGAACGATCACGCCGCGAGCGTGTTCTCCACCAGCTTGATCCAGTAGGAAGTGCCGTAGACGATCGCCTCGTCGTTGAAATTATAGGCGGGGTGATGCAGGCCCGCGCTGTCGCCATTGCCGCAGAAGATGAATGCGCCGGGCCGCGCCTCCAGCATATAGGCGAAATCTTCCGCGCCCATCATCGGCGGCGTCTCGTGCACGTTGGCCTCGCCCGCGACTTCGCGCGCGATCCGCGTCGCGAAATCGGTCTGGGCGGCATGGTTGACCGTGACGGGATAGCCATGGTCGTAGGTGAGATCGATCCTGGCGCCGGTGATCTGCGCCACGCCCGCGCAGACCTCGCGCACGCGCTTCTCGACCAGTTCCTTCACCTCCCGCGTCAAGGTCCGCACCGTGCCGCGCAGCACGGCGGTCTGCGGGATCACGTTGCGGGCATCGCCGGCGTGGAATTCGCAGATCGAGATCACCGCCGAGTCCAGCGGATCGACATTGCGCGACACGATCTGCTGCAACGCCGTGATCAGCTGCGTGCCGACCATGACGGAGTCGATGCATTTATGCGGCCGCGCGGCATGGCCGCCATGGCCCTCGATCTTGATGTCGATCGAGGCGGTCGCCGCCATGATCGGTCCTTGCCGGATCGCGAACGAGCCGACCGGGATACCCGGGCCGTTGTGCATGCCGTAGACCTGCTCGATCCCGAAACGGTCCATCAACCCGTCCTTGATCATGGCCTTGGCGCCCGCGCCGCCCTCTTCGGCCGGCTGGAAGATCACGACCGCCTGGCCTGCAAAGTTCCGCGTCTCGGCGAGATAGCGCGCCGCACCCAGCAGCATCGCGGTGTGGCCGTCATGGCCGCAGGCGTGCATCTTGCCCGGCGTCTTGGAGGCATAGGGCAGATGAGTCGCCTCCTGGATCGGCAGCGCGTCCATGTCGGCGCGCAGGCCGATCACCCTGATGTCGCCGTTGCCGCCCTGCTTCTTGCCCTTGATGACGCCGACGACGCCGGTCTTGCCGAGGCCGGTCGCAACCTCATCGCAGCCGAATTCCCGCAACCGGTCGGCAACGAATGCTGCAGTGCGATGCACGTCATAGAGCAATTCGGGATGCTCATGAATATCGCGGCGCCAGGCCTGGATATCGGGTTGCAGATCGGCGACGCGGTTGACGATGGGCATGGAGATGATCGGTTTCCGGGTTCGAACGCTTCTGCTTCTGTAGCATGCAAGGAGCGATCCACCCAACTGTGTCGCT
>DATMNV010000241.1:0-2573 GCA_035568535.1 Bradyrhizobium sp. | reverse complement strand
CGATGTGGCCCTCGAGTTCGGGGTCGTGCACGCTACCGCTGACAAGAATGTCGGCGATCGCATGGCGCACGGTTTCGCCGACCCGCAACTGACGCTGCGAGCCGCCGGGGGCGGAATCCTTCTTGTGATGACGGGGCATTGAATTCACCTTGTCATGCCCGGGCTTGACCCGGGCATCCATCTTTTCATTTCAAGAGTCCGCCTTCGGCGGATGGATTGCCGGGTCAAGCCCGGCAATGACGAAAAAGACGAAAGCGCTCTGCGAGACTTGGACTCACAGCGAGCGCTGGATCGTCTCCACGCGATAACACTCGATGACGTCGCCGACCCGCATGTCGCCGTAATTCTCGAACGCCATGCCGCACTCCTGGCCGGACTGCACTTCCTTCACTTCGTCCTTGAAGCGCTTCAGCGTCGACAGCTTGCCTTCATGCACGACGACGTTGTCGCGAATCAGCCGCACATTGGCGCCGCGTTCCACGGTGCCGTCGGTGACGCGGCAGCCCGCGACCTTGCCGACCTTGGAAATGTTGAACACTTCCAGGATCAGGGCGTTGCCCAGCATGGTCTCGCGCAGCGTCGGCGCGAGCAGGCCGCTCATCGCCTTCTTCACGTCATCGACGAGGTCGTAGATGATGTTGTAGTAGCGGATTTCGATGCCGTTGCGCTTGGCCGCGGCGGCGGCTTCCTTGTGGGCGCGGACGTTGAAGCCGATGATGGCGGCGTTGAAACCTTCCGCCAGCGTCACGTCGGATTCCGAGATGCCGCCGACACCGGCATGCAGGATGCGGGCGGCGACTTCCTCGGTGCCGAGCTTTTCGAGCGAACCCAGAATCGCTTCCAGCGAACCCTGCACGTCGGCCTTGACGATCAGCGGGAAATCCTTGCGGCCCGAGGTCTTGAGCTGCGACATCATCTGCTCGAGCGAGCCGCGCATGCCGGAAATAGAGGCGGCGGCGTTCTCGCGCTTCTGGTGGGCGCGGTAGCTGGTGACTTCGCGGGCGCGGGCCTCGTTCTCGACCACGGCGAGACGGTCGCCGGCTTCCGGCGGGCCGTTGAAGCCGAGCACTTCGACCGGAACCGACGGCCCGGCCTCGTCGATGGTCACGCCCTGATCGTTGATCAGCGCGCGGACGCGGCCCATCTCGGCGCCGGCGACGATGATGTCGCCGACCCTCAAGGTGCCGCGCTGCACCAGCACGGTCGCGACCGGACCGCGGCCACGATCGAGCTTGGCTTCGATCACGGTGCCTTCGGCGGGACGCGCGGCATTGGTCTTGAGGTCGAGCAGTTCGGCCTGCAGCGCGATCATCTCCAGGAGCTTGTCGAGGTTGGTCTTGTTCTTGGCGGACACCTCGACGTCGACGACGTCGCCGCCGAGCGATTCGACCTGCACCTCGTGCTGCAGCAGTTCGGTGCGCACCCGGTCGGGCCTTGCGTCGGGCTTGTCGATCTTGTTGATCGCCACGATCATCGGAACCTTCGCCGCCTTGGCGTGATGGATCGCCTCGATGGTCTGCGGCATGACGCCGTCATCGGCCGCGACCACCAGGATCACGATGTCGGTGACCTTGGCGCCGCGCGCGCGCATCGCGGTGAACGCGGCGTGGCCCGGAGTGTCGATGAAGGTGATCTTCTTGCCGCTCTCCGGCGAGGTCACCTGATAGGCGCCGATATGCTGGGTGATGCCGCCGGCCTCGCCCGACACCACATTGGCGTGGCGCAGCGCGTCGAGCAGCGAGGTCTTGCCGTGATCGACGTGGCCCATCACGGTTACCACCGGCGAACGCGGCTCGGTATCGGTGGAATCGTCGACGGCGTCGAACAGACCTTCCTCGACGTCTGAGGCGGCAACGCGCTTGACGGTGTGGCCCATTTCCTCGGCGATCAGTTGCGCGGTGTCGGCGTCGATCACGTCGGTGATCTTGTGCATCGCGCCCTGCTTCATCAACAGGCGGATGACGTCGACCGCGCGCTCGGACATGCGGTTGGCGAGTTCCTGGATATTGATGGCTTCCGGAATGATCACCTCGCGAACCAGCTTTTCCTTCGGCTCGTTCGACTGATGCCCTTTCAGGCGCTGGGTGCGGCGGCGGAACGAGGCGATCGAGCGCTCGCGGACGTCGTCGGCGTTGAGCGCCGTGACCAGCGTCAGACGGCCGCGCTGCTTCTGCGGCGCCGGCTTGGCGGTTGTCTTGGGAGCCGCCGCGGGGCGGACCGCGCCGCCGGGGCCGCGACGGATCTGACGCGGACCTTCGTCTTCGTCGGTGATGTCGGCGGCGATACCGGGGGCACGCGCGGCGGGGAGCGCGGCGCGGGCCGCGGCGGCGGTCTTGGCCTCGGCTTCGCCGAAGCGCTTTTTCGCTTCCAGTTCGGCCTTGCGCTTGGCCTCCTCGTCCGCCCGGTGGCGCTCTTCCTCGGCCTTGCGGCGCGCTTCGGCGGCTTCGCGTTCGGCCTGCTCGATGCCTTCCTTGCTGTTGCGGCGCTTGGCTTCCTCTTCCGCCAGCCGCCGTTCCTCGACGTCGCGCATTTTGGCGTCGGCGAGCGCGCTGGCGCGGGCGGAGCGCTCATCC
>DATMNV010000240.1:0-81811 GCA_035568535.1 Bradyrhizobium sp. | reverse complement strand
AGGGTGATCAGCAGCGCGCCGCTCCAGGCGAGTTGCTTCCAGTAGGCATAGGGGCTCTGCACGAAGTTGTTGATGGTCACCGGCAGGTTGGCCATCGTCTTGGTCAGATTGAGGCTGAAGAACTGATTGGACAGCGCGGTGAACAACAGCGGCGCCGTTTCGCCGGCGACGCGCGCGGTCGCCAGCAGCACGCCCGTGATGAGACCCGACCGGGCCGCGCGATAGGCGATCCGCTTGATCACCAGCGAGCGCGGCAGGCCGAGCGCGCTCGCCGCCTCGCGCAGCGGATTTGGCACCAGCGCCAGCATGTCCTCGGTGGTGCGCAGCACGACCGGAATGACGATCACGGCCAGCGCCAGCGCGCCCGCGATCGCCGAGAAGCCGCGCATCGGCACCACAACCGCGCCGTAAATGAAAAGGCCGATGATGATCGACGGCGCGCTGAGCAGGATGTCGTTGATGAAGCGGATCACCGAGGTGAGCCGGTCATGCTTGCCATATTCGGCGAGATAGGTGCCGGCGAACAGGCCGAGCGGCGCGCCGATGCCGACCCCGATCACGGTCATGATGAGCGAACCGACAATGGCGTTGAGAAGGCCGCCCGAGGTCGATCCCGGTGGCGGCGTGTTCTCGGTAAAGACCTGGAGGTTGAGCCCGGCGATGCCGTTGTAGAACAGCGTGAACAGGATCAGCGCGAGCCAGGTCACGCCTACCAGCGCCGCGCCGAAACAGAGCGCGCGGATGACGATGTCCCAGCGGCGGCGGCGGGCATAGATCGGATTGACGGTCGTGGTCATGTCACTTCCCCGCCTTCATTTCCAGACGCATCAGCATCAGCCGCGCGGCCGAGAGCACGAAGAAGGTCAGCACGAACAGCAAGAGGCCGAGCAGGATCAGGGCGGACTGATGCAGGCCGTCGCTCTCGGCGAATTCGGAGGCGATCGCCGCCGAGATGGTGGTCCCCGGAGCAAAGATCGAGCCGTTGATCCGGAAGGAGTTGCCGATGATGAAGGTGACCGCCATGGTCTCGCCGAGCGCGCGGCCGAGCGCCAGCATGATGCCGCCGATGACGCCGACGCGGGTATAGGGGATCACCACGCTGCGGACGACCTCCCAGGTGGTGCAGCCGACGCCATAGGCTGCCTCTTTCAGCACCGGCGGCACGGTCTTGAACACGTCGACCGAGATCGCGGTGATGAAGGGCAACACCATGATCGCGAGGATGAGCGAGGCGTTGAACAGGCTGAGATAGGACGGCGGCCCCGCGAACACCGTATTCAGCACGGGAACATGGGCGAACAGGCCGATCATGAACGGCTGGAAGGTGTAGGCGAGGAACGGCCCCAGCACGAAGAAGCCCCACATGCCGTAGATGATCGAGGGGATGCCGGCGAGCAGCTCGATCGCAATGCCGATCGGGCGACGCAGCCATTGCGGGCAAAGCTCGGTCAGAAAGATCGCAACCCCGAGCCCGACCGGGATCGCGATCAGCATGGCGATGAAGGAGGTGACGAGCGTGCCATAGATCGGCCCGAGCGCGCCCAGCACCGGTGGATCCGCCGAGGGCGCCCAGCGCTGCGTCCACAGGAACGCAAATCCATATTCCCGCATCGCCGGCCATGCGCCGATGATCAGCGAGATGATGATGCCGCCGAGGATCAGCAGCACCGAAATCGCGGCGAGACGGGTGATCCAGTAGAAGCTGACGTCGCCGAGCTTGAAGGCATTCAGCGCCCTGGCGCGGTCGTAAGGTCCGGCGGCTTCGATTACATTGCTCGAGTCGCTTTGAACGGCCATGTCTGCCACGCCAATCCCCTGTCTAACTTACGCTGTCCGGGCCGCGTTGGAAGTGTGCCCGCTGTCGCTTTTCCACCCCGATTTTGCGGAAGCGGAGCCGGCAAGCCCGGGTGCGCCTTTTGGGAGTGCGCAGGCCGGGGGGCCGCAAAGTCATAAATTCAAAAAAGGTGCTCCCGCGCTGGAAGACCTCGATCTCCTCCCCCTTTGCGAGGGGGAGGAGACGAGCAAGGGCTTAGCTCTTGATGTCGGCCGACCAGGTCTTCTCGATCAGCTTGACCACGGGCTCCGGCATCGGAATATAGTCAAGCTCCTCGGCCGCCTTGCCGCCATTGGCGAAGGCCCATTTGAAGAACTTGAGGGCTTCCGCGGAGGCGGCCTTATCGGCCGGCTCTTTGTGCATGAGGATGAAGGTCGAGGCGGTGATCGGCCAGGACTTCTCGCCAGGCTGGTCGGTCAGGATCACGTAGTAGCCGGGAGCCTTGGTCCAGTCGGCGTTGGAAGCGGCCGCCTGGAAGGCCTCAACGGTCGGCTGGACCGTCTTGCCGGCCTTGTTAACCAAGCCGGTGTAGGTCAGCTTGTTCTGCTTGGCATAGGCATACTCGACATAGCCGATCGAGTTCTTGGTCTGGCTGATGTTGCCGGAGACGCCTTCGTTGCCCTTGGCGCCGACGCCGGCCGGCCATTCAACGGCGGTGCCTTCACCGACCTTGCTCTTCCAGTCCGGGCTCACCTTCGAGAGATAGTTGGTGAAGTTGAAGGTCGTGCCGGAACCGTCGGAACGGCGCACCACGGTGATCGCGTCCGAAGGCAGCTTGACGTTCGGATTGAGCTTCTTGATCGCCGGATCATCCCACTTGGTGATCTTGCCGAGGTAGATGTCAGCCAGCGTGGCACCGTCGAACACCATGTCGCCGGGCTTGACGCCGTCGATGTTCACGACCGGAACGATCGCGCCCATCACCATCGGCCACTGAACCAGGCCGTCCTTGTCGAGCTGCTCGACCTTGAGCGGCATGTCGGAGGCGCCGAAGGTCACCGTCTTGGCTTCGATCTGCTTGATGCCGCCGCCCGAACCGATCGACTGATAGTTCAGACCGTTGCCGGTCTCCTTCTTGTAGGAGTCCGCCCATTTCGAATAGATCGGGAACGGGAACGTCGCACCCGCTCCGGTGATGTCGGCGGCAAACGCCGACGTCGATGCGGCGACCAGGCCGGCAGCGACGATAGCCTTAACGAAATTCATGCTGATCTCCATTTGGTGAGCGAAGCGCCATTGCGCCCGATCGCGCTCACGCCGGACCGTTTAGGAGCGATCGGTTTTGCTTTTACGAAGGTTAGATGACAGTCCGATGACAAGACTAAAGTCTTGATTCAACTTAATTTTGGACTGCAAACGCGATTTTTGGCTGGGGAAAACAGGCGGTAAAAGTGGCGCCATGTCGGGGCACGCTTTCGATCAAAAGCCGGCCCCTGTGACGGTTAAGAATATGTTTCACCAACGATAAACCGAGTCCGGTTCCGCCCTGCGAGCGGCTGTCGCCGACGTCAACCCGATAGAACCGTTCAGTCAGTCGCGGCAGATGTTCCGGGGCGATCCCTGGGCCAAAATCACGCACCATGACCCGGATCTCGGGCGCGCCTTCGCCTGAAGTCGCCAAGCTCAGGGAGACGATCACCTTGCCGCCGGAGGCGCCGTACTTCAGGGCGTTCTCGATCAGGTTCTCGAACAGTCGGAGCAGTTCCTCGCGGTCGCCCGCGATCGACACCGGGTTCTCCGGCAGGTCGATCTCGACCTCGACCTGGCGCTCGCGGGCGAGCGGTTCCAGCCCGTCAGCGACCTGGCGGATGATGGGCACGATATCGATGGAGGTGTCGGGGCGGACATGGGCCGACAATTCGACCCGCGACAGCGACAACAGGTCGTCGATCAGGCGCGCCATCCGGGTCGCCTGCGCATGCATGATGGTGAGGAAGCGTTCGCGTGCCTTGGCGTCATCCTTGGCCGGGCCCTGCAGCGTGTCGATGAAGCCGGACAGCGCGGCAAGCGGCGTGCGCAATTCGTGGCTGGCATTGGCGACGAAGTCGGCACGCATTTCCTCGACCCGGCGCAGCGGCGTCTGGTCATGGAAGGTCATCAGCATGCATTTGTCGATGCCGCCGAAGGCGCTCGGTACCGGCACCGGCGTGATGGTCAGCTCCATCCAGCGGTCGACGGGGACGTGATCGAGATAGGTGGTACGGCGCGGCTCGGTGGTGGCGATGGCCTCGCGCAGCGCAGTGATGATTTCCGGCGAACGCAGCGCGAATTGCGCCAGCTCGTTCTTGCGCAGCGCCGGCGCGAGCTGGGCGGCGGCGGCGTTGAGGTGGATCACTCGGCCGGCACGGTCGAGCAGCACCGCGGGATCGGGCATGCCGGCGACGACAGCGCTGACCGCAGTGGTTTCCACGGGGTTGACGCCGCGAACGTCCTCCCGGGAGGTCGCGACATGGTTGAGCCGCCACGGCACCAGCGCGGCGGCGGCCATGCAGACGAACACCGCGCAGGCACGCAGCGGCGATAACTCGTCCGTCAGGACCAGGACGGTGAGCGCGGCGGCGGCGACCGCGAGGATGAAGGCTGAATGCCGCAACCGGTCCGGCCACGGCGAGAAGAACGAAGACGACGATGAGGAAGGAGCGTCTATTGCCATCTGGCCGGCTTCTCCGTGTCTGTCCCCGTCAGGCGTGTGTATCTCCACGCTCTCTCACATAAGCAGCTTCGCGCGCCGGACCAGCCTCCAGCCCCAGCGCAGCCTGGCGCAGGCGCTTCGATCGGGCGCCGAGGATAACCTCCCGAAACGTCAGCAAGATTACAGATATGACAAAGGGAGCAATATAATACAGCAGGCGGAACAACAGCATACCCGCGAGCAGGTCCTCCCGGTCCATCTGCCAGAGGCCGACCAGCATGGCCGCGTCGAATACCCCGAGCCCGCCCGGGGAGTGGCTGGCGAAGCCCAAAAGCGTGGCCGAGACGAAGATCACGGCGACCACGACAAAGCCGAGATTGGGCTCGTCCGGCACCAGCACATACATCGCGAGCGCGCAAAAGCCGAGATCGACGATGCCGATCGCGATCTGCAGCAGCGTCAGCGGGCCGCCCGGCAGCACCACGGTCCAGGGGCCGCGGCCGACATGGCGCTGCTGGGTCCAGACCCAGACCACATAGGCGACCAGCGCAAGGATGATGGCGATCGCGACCATGCGGTTGAACCAGGCCGGTAGCTGGTCGATCGAGGCGGCTGCCTCGGGATGATAGGTGATGCCCAGCCCCAGCACCGCAGCATTGCCGAGCCAGAAGGTCAGGCCGGCCAGGAAGCAGATTTTGGCGACGTCGATCGCGTTGAGCCCGTAGGCCGAATAGATGCGATAGCGCACCGCGCCGCCGGTGAAGACGCTGGCGCCGACATTGTGGCCGATGGAATAGGAGGTGAAGGCGGCGAGCGCGTTGACGCGGTAGGGGATGTCGCAGCGACCGATCGCGCGGACCGCAAACCAGTCGTAGAAGGTCAGCGTGAAATAGCCGGCGGCGACGAACAGCGCGGCGAGCGCGATCTGGCGCGGCTCGGTGCCCTTGATGGCCTCGATCACCTCGAAGGTGTCGATGCCGCGGAGCATGTGGTAGAGCACATAGCAGGCGATCGCGATGACGGTGACGCTGATCGCAACTCCCACCCGATGCAGGACTTGCTTGTGGCGCAGAACCAGGACCGCTCTGCGTATGGCTTCAAGCATCGAGTGCCCCGTGTGCGAGTTGGTGATCGCCAGGCTAGCGCGGTGGAGTTGACATTCGCTTCAACTCCGGGCTCTGCGGAATGATACGGATGTCGGGACCGGGACACCAGTTCCCAGTTCCCGGGGCCAGTGTCGTAGCGCGTTTTGGTCCGGAGTGGAATTCGTCAAGTGTGAATAAAGATACGCGCCGTCAATATATTAGATGGCGTCGATGACGGCGAAATGCATTATTTTGCGGCTTGGCTCCGCTTTTCGCGAAGCGCGCCGCTTTGACGCGGGCAGGCTGCCTGTGTTTTCACGGGGCGTGTTTTCACGGGCAAAACCTGCGATCGGCAGTTAATGGGCCCTTAAGGCCGCTCCAGATAGCCTCGTTTGTGCGCCCGTTCCTGATTTTCGAAGATGGCCATCACGGTGGTCATGCGACGAAAGCCGAATGCCTCATAAAACGGCTCCTTGCCCGGCACCGCCTACAGGATGATTTTCCGGTGCGAGGCCGAAAGTTGCATATGGCTGGAGGAAACTAAGCGCCGGGCTTGACGGGCGGGCGCGAGACCACCCGCTCGCGGAGCCACGAGCCGATGGCGCAGCCGACCAGATAGCAGGCGAACAGGACCAGACCGAGATCGAGCCAATAGCCGAAACGGCCGGGCACGACGCGGCTGACCGCAAGCGCGACCAGTGCGGCGACCGCAAGCGCGAGCCAGCGGGCCATCACCTTGGATACGCTGGGACCGCGATGCACCACCGCGATCCAGCCCATCGCCAGCCCGAGCAGGAACGAGGCGGTGAGCCAGCCCCAATGAAACATCACGAGATACGCCATGCTCACCTCACCAGGAATTCGATGCGGCGGTTCTGCGCCTTGCCTTCGTCGGTGTCGTTGCCGGCGACCGGCTGGGTAGAGCCATAACCGACCGCGGTGAAGCGGCTCGCGGGCAGCCCGGCTTTCACGAGATAGTCGACGACAGCCTGCGCGCGCTGCTCGGACAGCGCCTGGTTGAAGGCGTCTTCACCGTCGCCGTCGGTGTGGCCGGCGACCTCGATGGCGGCGGTCGGACAGCGCAGCGCGATCTCGATCAGGCGATCGAGCAGCGCGGTCGAATCCGGATCGAGCGTGCCGCGCCCCTGCTCGAAGCGGATTTTTCCCTTGGCGAGCAGATCGGAGAAGAGCTGCTGGCACACGGTCGGATCGACCGGGGCTGCGGCCGGCTTGACCGAGATTTCCGGCTTGAGCTGGAAGCCTTGCGGAAAGTCCTTGCCGAGGCCAGCGCGGATTTGCGCGGCCGCGCCGTCATACAGCGCGTCGCCCGAGAGCTTCACCTCGCGGTCCGACACCGCGAGGGTACCGGTCGACAGCCGCGACAGCGCCCCGAGCGCGGCGGTCACCGCGGCCGGGAAGCCCGAGGGCGCGCCGACACTGGCCTTGAGATTGTCGACCACCTTCTCGCCGAAGAATTTCCGCTCGGCGGCCTGCGCGATCGCGGCGTGCACATTGTTGCCGGGGACATTGCCGGACAGCGTCAACGTCGCCGCGACCGGATCCTTGTAGGCCTGGAAGATATAGGGCGGCGCCTTGACGTCGTTGGCGGTGACCTTGAAGCCTTCGGGGAGTTCCTTAAGCGCGGCCGCGATCGCCTCACGGCCGCCAAGCTCGCGCGCCATGCCGGACAGCGACACGGCCGTATCGGAAATCGTGACCTTGCCGTCCTTCAGTTTTGCGACCTGCTCGAGCAACAACTGCGCGGCCGCATCGAAGTGCTGTGGCGCGCCGCGCGCGAGCGCCATCTGGTCCACCACCTCGACGCCGCTGATGGCGGTGCGCGCGGCCTCCATCAGCCTGCCCTTGCTCGCAGGCAGCGGCGCGCTGCCGCCAAGCGTCACGCGGGCAACATCCCGCTCCGCCGACCACACGAAGGGTTTGGCTTCCGGCACCAGCCGGGTTTCGTCATTGACCAGCCGCACGCCGGGCACGGCTTCGACCGCGGCCAGCGCGCTTTTGCGGCCCTCTTCCGAAAACGCGTCAGCGCCGAGCGTGACGTCGCGGCCGGCGACCGTGATCCGGGTCTTGTCCAGCACGCTGTCCTTGAGGGCGGCTCCGCTGCGCGCGGCGAGGTCAATCTCCAGGGGCGCGGTATTGGTCCAGGCCGCAATCGCCCAAAAGGCGACAAGGGGGATCACGCCCGGCCACCATTTGCTACTCCACCTGAAAAGACCGTGCATTCGATGTCCCGCGACGCACCAACAACTCTATGATTCCAGTGCCGCTTTTGCCTTCGACCTGTCACCTGCGCGCTTGTGGCACAGGCGTGCGGAACAGCAAATCTTAAGACACCGGAAATACAGAGAAAACAAACCCTTGCGGGGCTGTCAAACCGGAAATAACAGAACGCAACAGCGTGCGAAACATCAGCGAATAACCGTTTGTTCAGCCCTTCCTCGTTAACTGCCTGGATAACACCCCGATCGGCCCAACCATCGCGTGCAATGAAGCAGTTTCGCAACACCGTCATCCGGGCCGGATTGGAAGCGCTGTATTTTTCCGGCGCGCATTACCTGCTGCGTCCGATCCTCTCGGGCGTCGGCGCAGTGTTCATGCTGCACCATGTGCGGCCGGCCAGAGGCGACGATTTCCAGCCGAACCACCATCTCGAGGTGACGCCCGAGTTCCTGCGCGCGACGCTGGCGCATCTGAAGTCGCGCGAGATCGACATCGTCACCATGGACGAGGTGCATCGGCGGCTGTTCGACCGCAATTTCGCCCGCCGCTTCGCCTGCTTCACCTTCGACGACGGCTATCGCGACAACCGCGACCACGCGCTGCCGGTGATGCGCGAATTTGCCGCGCCCTTCACCTGCTATGTCGCGAGCGACTTCGCCGAAGGCGTCGGCCGGCTGTGGTGGACTGCGCTCGAGATGGCGATCGCCAGGGCCGCCGCGATCGAGGTGACGATCGGCGGCACGCCACTTCGCATGGATACCGCGACCGCCTCAGCCAAGCAGGCGGCGTTCGACCGGGTGCACGACTGGCTGCGCAGCCTGAGCGAGCACGATCTGCACCGCGAGGTCACAGCCCTCTGCGCGCGCCATGGCGTAGACGGGGCGGCCATTTGCCGCGACCTCTGCATGTCCTGGGACGAGCTGAAATCCTTTGCCGATGATCCTCTGGTTTCGATCGGCGCGCATTCCATCACCCATTGCAACCTCGCCCATCAGAGCGAGGAGACGGCGCGCGAGGAGATGACGGTCGGCCGCAGGCGCATCGAGGAGAAGCTGCAGCGCCCCGTGCTCCACCTCGCCTATCCCTATGGCGACAGGTTCGCGGCCGGCGCGCGCGAATTCGCGCTGGCGCAGACCGCCGGCTACAAGACCGCGGTGACGACCCGGCCCGGCATGATGTTTCCGGAAAGCGCGGGCCACCTCACCGCGCTGCCGCGGGTCTCGCTCAACGGCAACTACCAGGACGAGCGCATCCTGCCGGTGCTGACCTCGGGCGCCGCCACTGCAATGTGGAACGGCTTTCGACGCGTCGACGCGGCCTAAGGCCGCGCCGACGCGGTCGCGCTCCGCCGAATGCACATTTGTCGGAAAAGCTCTCGCATGATCTCCGCGCAAAACGCTGCGCGTTTGTCGCGAGGGATCATGCGCCAGCAAAAAAGCCAAAGCGCGACGATGCTTCAACCTGATGCCATCGCGCTTTAGTCGGTGAACGACGCCGTCGTCTCCTCAAGCAGCTTCGAGGGTCCGCGCGACGAGCTCGACAGCACCAGAGAGGCGGCGAGGATATGGAGAACCACGATCGCGAGCGCGATCATGCCAAGCCGCGTCATCTCGCCCGGTCGGGACAATGGCACAGAACGTTGACGCGCCGGCGCTCTTTCACTGATCGACATTTTCACGGTGCTCCAGGTTTGGTTGGGATAAGGCGGTGCGCCGGTCGCCGTGGAAAATCAGATGACTGTATTGCCGCAGCACGCGGCGCGACTGGATGCGCCGCGAGTGGTGGAGCGCGGCGAGGATCGATGCGAAAAGTCCGGTTCCCCAGGTAAGGGGCGTGGCAGGTCTTGCACCTGCTGCGGGAAATGACGCGTGCTTCAAGGCTGAAACTCCGCTGAGCGTTAATTTGGCAATATTGTGCCTTAATCGGCGCTATATCGGCCGCCTCGCCGCCGGACGCTTGGCGGCCGTCTTTATATTTCCTTGTCTTTTCCTTGATTTTTCTGCCGGGCGTCTGCCGCGTCGGCGCGGCCTAGCCTGCGCCGACGCGGCCTCGCTCCGCCGATTACACGACCGAAGTCACATCGGCCATCGACTGGACCTCCGTTTGATTGCAATCAATAGATGGATCGGAAAGCGCTAGTCGATGGACGACGCCCGCGCGTCCTCGAGCGGCGCGGTCGGACCGCGCGTCGAGCCCGGGTGAAGCAAGCTGCCAGCGACCACGTGAAGAACCACAATCACGACCGCGATCGCGGCGAGCAGCACCATCTCGCTCGGCATCGGCCATCGCAGCAGCCGCTTGCTCTCCGGCGATCTCTCACTGATCGACATGGTCACGGTCCTCCAGGTTCGGTTGCGCCAAGGCGGTGCGCTGGTCGGCGTGGAAAATCAGATGACGATATCGCTGAAGGACGCGGTGCGACTGGATCTGCCGCGAGTGATGAAGGGCGTCGAGGACGAATGCGAAAATACCCCTGCGCCGGGAAGGCCGAATCAAAATTGCCGGCTGCGCGGTTTCGATTCCGCCGGCCGGATAGGACGCATGCGTCATCCACAAAACTCCATCATTGAAATTCCACCCGCGCGGACCATGATGCAGCACGGCTCGCGCGCCTGTGCGCCACATCACGGCTCCGTAAAAAGTGATCAGGCGACAATTATGTTGCAAAGTCGTGGCGTGGGCGTTCACCCACACGACCCAAAACATCTTTCGAAAAATAATTCGCCTGCTCTGATCATCGTGCCCAGCTTGAGACTCGATGCGGCATGGGTTTGCCACGACGCTCGTTAGCGCGGCGTCAAGGCAGCGTTAATGCCGCTGAGGTTCGCGGCGTTATTGCAGGGCGTTGCGGGGACTTATCTTGGCACTTCAGCGCCGGGTCTTGCCGACGGCAGCTTGTTGCCGCGATCGGCCTGCTGCCTGATCATGGCGACCTGAACCGCCCGGCCGAGTTGGCCCGCGATCATTTTGGCCGCCTCGATGCGATCAGGCGAGTTCTGGTCGAACTGATCCGACCAGACCTGCAGCCGGCTCGCGACATCGATCAGCTCGACATTGACATGCCATTTGTCCGGTTCGGTCCTGATGCTGCCGTGAACGGCGTAACGAACGTTCAGGCGGTTTCCGACGTCGACGATGTCACGCGAGATTTGCCAAAATTGATGCGAGGTCAGGCGTGAAATCACCAGCAGATTGGGCACCCGCGAGAGCTGGTCGATGACATCATCCGACACCAGTTCGGCCATCGCGCTCGCCTGCTTGTCGGCGGCCTCGAATGGCAGCACGACCACCGGAGCCGACTCGGACCGGGCGTTCGCGATACTGGCAACTTCGCTGGAGGCCAGGGTCTTCCGCACCGAGGTCAGTTGTGGATTTCCCAAGAGCAACGCGCCGCCGAACAGCACGCATACCGGCACCGCGAACCACAGCGCGCCGACGCTCGCGCGCCATAGCGAGGCGGACCAATGCGTCTCCGCCACGACAGCGCCCGGCGGCGCGGGAAGATGGCGAGGCATATCCGCCACCGCGATGCGGGACTCCGCGGGCGCTTCAGCTTCGCCGCCGCTGTTGGCAAACAGCGCCAATGGCTGAGCCGGTCGCAGCGGCTCGATCGCGCCGCGTTTGATCTGCTCGATCAGCTCGGACGTCTCCCGCTCCGGCCCGACGTCGAGCTCCTTGCGCAACAGCGCGATCAGGGTCTTCGCATGCGCCAGCGCGACCTCGGCGCCGCGGTAGCGTGCCTGGATGCGAAGCAGGCGCCGCTGCCAATCCTCCCGCAGCGGATCGAGCGCGACCAATCGCTCCGAAGCATCAACCGCAAGGTCGCCTTGATCCAGCAGATCTCTCTGATCCGCGCAGCTTTCCAGAACACGCGCGGCCTCCGCCTCAAACCGCGCCCGCACGGTCTCAAGCCAGGTCGCGAAATCTTCGCTCTCGATTTCCAGCTCATCGAGAAATGATCCGGCATAAAGCGAGGCCGCGCGGTCGAGATCACCAAGATCGGTCGAGCGGCTCAATTTCTGGAATTCGAGCGCGTCGATGCTGACGCGGTCCATGCGCAGCCCGACCGCATCGCCATTGAGCGCAATCAGCTCGCTTTCCGCAAAGGTCTTGCGCAGCGAGAGGATGACCTGGCGCAGGCTGAGGCGCGCCTGACGGTCCGGGCGGTCGCCCCACAACAGGGTCGCGAGCTTTTCCCGGCTGACGGAATGCTCGGGATGAAGCGCCAGATAGGCAAGCAGGGCTACGCCTTTCTTCGACGAGATTTTCAGCTGCGCCGGCGGGTCGCCATCGGCGGTCGCAGAAAACCGACCCAGCAGCCGAAGTTTTAGCGGCGGAGGCGCAGTCATATCCAGGCGCCCCTTGCGCTGGGAATATTCATTCCTGAAGGCGTCGAATTACGGCGGCAAACTATCATGGCCGCGTCCTGGGAGTATGAATGGCTTCACAAATTGGCCTGCGGTCCGGCGTCCGCGAGGCGGGAAAATCAATACGCGGTACTGACGGCAGCTCACGCCTTGCTTGACGTGGCCAATCCGCGCGCCCAGAACAAGCATGAGGAAAAGGGAGAGAATATGTTCAAGGATCTGTTTTCGCTTGACGGCCGCATCGCATTGGTGACCGGCGGCTCGCGCGGCATCGGCAAGATGATCGCGGCGGGGTTCCTCGCCCAGGGCGCGGCGAAAGTCTACATCACCGCCCGCAAGGCCGGCCCTTGCGAGGCGACCGCCAACGAGCTCGCGGCGGAATATGGCGGCGAATGCATTGCGCTGCCGATCGATATTTCCACGGTCGCGGGCTGCGAGCAGTTGGCCTCCGAAATCATCAAGCTTGAGCCGAAGCTCGACATTCTCGTCAACAATGCGGGTGCGGCCTGGGGCGCCGAGTTCGACGAATTTCCCGAAAGCGGCTGGGACAAGGTGATGGACCTGAACGTCAAGTCGCTGTTCTTCCTGACCAAGGCGCTGGCCAAGCCGCTGCGCGCCGCCGCGAGCGCCGAGCGGCCAGCCAAGGTGATCAACATCGCCTCGATCGACGGCATCTTCGTCAATCCGATGGAGACCTATTCCTATGCGGCCAGCAAGGCCGCGGTGATCCATTTGACGCGGCGAATGGCGGCCAAGCTGATCAAGGAACACATCAACGTCACGGCGATCGCGCCGGGCGCGTTCAAGTCGGACATGAACCGCGCGGCGCGTGACCATGGCGACGAAGTCGCCATGCGCGTTCCGGCGCGACGCGTCGGCACCGATGAGGACATGGCGGGCGTTGCGATCTATCTCGCCTCGCGCGCGGGCGACTATGTGGTCGGCAACACCATCGCGGTCGATGGCGGCGTGGTCTATGCGACCGCGGGAAGCGAAATCGCGGGGTGAAAGCCATAAGGCTGTCGTCCCGGCCAAGCGAAGCGCGAGCCGGGACCCATAACCACAGGCCTTCGTTGTTGCGAAGGGCGTCGGCCAGAAAGCCCCAAAGACAGATTCCGCGGTATGGGTCCCGGCGTTCGCCGGGACGACACCGTCTTCACGTCTCGATCTTCACGTATTCGAAGTCGCCTGGCTTGTTGTCGATGCCGACCTTCGGTGCAGATATCCATGGGGCAAATTGCCCGGGCTCGGTCACCGGCGCCATCAGCGAGGCGATGAAATCGCCGTCGGCGGTTGACGGGATCCACTCGCCCTTGCGCTTGTTCCAGGTGGCGTCGTCGATCAGGAGGCCATCGGGCGTCGCGTGCACATCCTTGAACTCGCCGATGGCGCGGTGGAAGGCGACGTTGGGCAGCGTCAGCTTGTAGTCGTAGCCCGCGGTCGAGATCACCTTGTTCCAGCGCAGCATGCCCTTGACGCAGTCCTGGGTGTAGTCGTCGCGCAAGCGCATGTTGAGCGCGGTCAGCGCCGGCTCGTCGACCCGCTTGATCTCGCCGTCAATGAACTTCAGCACCGGATAGGTGTCGCTCGAGAGGCGGTGGTCGTCCGGGATCTGGGTCTCGTGATAGCGGCCCTTGATGCCGGAGTTGAAGGCGTTCGCGGCGTTGGTCGAGACTTCCGAGCCGAACAGGTCGAGCGACAGCGAATAATGCAGGTTGAGCTTTTTCTGGATGGTCGGCAGATCGATGACGCCGAGCGCGCGCACTTTCGCGATATCGTTGGGATCGGTGATGCCGGCTTGCTTCATAGCCTCGCAGGTCCGCTGCACCACGCGGGTGATGCCGGTCTCGCCGACGAACATGTGATGCGCTTCCTCGGTCAGCATGAAGCGACAGGTGCGCGACAAGGGATCGAAGCCGGACTGCGCGAGCGAGTGCAGCTGCATCTTGCCGTCGCGGTCGGTGAAATAGGTGAACATGAAGAAGGACAGCCAGTCCGGCGTCGCTTCATTGAAGGCGCCGAGCATGCGCGGAGAATCCTCGTCGCCCGAGCGGCGGCGCAGCAACTCGTCGGCTTCCTCGCGGCCGTCGCGGCCAAAATATTTCTGCAGGAGATAGACCATCGCCCAGAGATGGCGGCCTTCCTCGACATTGACCTGGAACAGGTTGCGAAGGTCATAGAGCGAGGGCGCGGTCTTGCCGAGATGGCGCTGCTGCTCGACCGAGGCCGGCTCGGTGTCGCCCTGGATCACGATCAGCCGGCGCAACATGGCGCGATATTCGCCGGGAACTTCCTGCCAGGCCGGCTCGCCATAATGCTCGCCGAAGGGAATCTTGCGATTCTCTTCCTGAGGAGCAAGGAGAATGCCCCAGCGATAGTCTGGCATCTTCACATAGTCGAACTTGGCCCAGCCGCGCGGATCGACGGAGTAGGCGGTGCGCAAATAGACCAGCGACTGCTGGAAACCGTCCGGACCCATGTCATTCCACCAATCGATATAGCCGGGGTGCCAGCCTTCGAGGGCCTTGAGCACCTGGCGATCCTCGGAAAGATTCACGTTGTTCGGAATCTTGGTGGAGTAATCGACGTTCATGATGTTCACGTTCATGGCGTGCTCCTCAAACCCGTGTCATGTCGTAGCGCGGCTTCTGGCCGCTGCCATAGCGCCGGAGCGCCCCGTCCTCGCCGACCGCGTTGGGGCGCTGGAAGATCCAGTTCTGCCATGCGGTGAGGCGCGCGAAGATTTTCGATTCCATGGTCTCGGGACCAACGAAGCGCAAATTCGCTTCCATGCCCGTAAGACTGTCGGGCGAGAAGCTGGCGCGTTCTTCGAAGAACACGCGGATCTCGTCGTCCCAGTCGATATCATCGAGCGCGAAGGTGACGAGGCCGAGTTCCTCGGCCTCCTGCGCATCGAGCGCCGTGCCGATCTTTTCGCGCGCGCGGTCGAGATCGCCTGCGTCGGCCTGGAAGCGTGACTGCAGCCGCGTCAGGCCGTGGCTCATCGGATAGGGACCAAAGTTCATCGCCGACAGTTGCAGCGACGGCGGCGGACGATTGTCGCCCTGTCGCGAGCCGATCAGCATGTAGGAGCGGTCGGCGGCGAACACGAGCTCGGCGAGCGTGCCGACGAAGCAGGAGCCGGGCTCGACCAAGGCTACCAGCGTGCGCGAGGTGACGTCGATGCGCTTCAATACCCGCTTCCAGAACTGCCTGACCTCGTTGACCAGCCAGTGCGCCTTGTTGGCGTCGAGGAAGGCGTCATAGCTCAGGACGTGCGCGGGATCGCCGTGCGACTTGAACACCAGCAGTGCGACTTCCAGCTCATTGATGCGCAGATGCAGGATTGCATCATCGAGCTCGCGCGCCACCTGCAGCGGCCAGAATGAGGCGCCCTGCCCGATCATTCCATCGATATCGTCGGGTGCGGCTGCTTCGGGCGCCTTGATCGAAATCGTCGCTATGCGCGTGGCGCGATCGACATCGACGGAAACGAAGCCATAACGCACGCTGTTCTCGTCGATCGTGCGTGAAAGCGGCGCGAGCGGAATGCCCTTGCCATTGCCGTTGCGCTTCGAGGCAGCGGCAAATTCCTTTGTGCGCTCGGCGATCTTGGCTTCCAGCTTGCTGTTCGGCGCGATCTCGTCGACCAGGCGCCACTGCACCGCGCGCTTGCCCTTGATGCCTTCCTCGATGGTGCAGAAGAAATCGGCGTGGTCGCGGCGTACCTTGCGCTTGTCGACGACGCGCGTCAGCCCGCCGGTGCCCGGCAGCACCGCGAGCAGCGGCACTTCCGGCAGCGCCACGGCGGCGGCGCCGTCGTCGGCGAGGATGATGTGATCGGTCGCGAGCGCCAGCTCATAGCCGCCGCCGGCCGCGGTGCCGTTGACGACCGTGATGTAGCGCTGTCCGGAATTCTCGGAGGAATCCTCGAGCCCGTTGCGGGTCTCGTTGGTGAATTTGCAGAAATTGACCTTGTGCGCATGGGTCGCGCCCGCGAGCATGCGGATGTTGGCGCCGGCGCAGAACACGCGGTTCTTGCCCGACCGGATCACGACGACCTTCACTTGCGGATGTTCGAAGCGCAGCCGCTGCACGGCGTCCGCGAGCTCAATGTCGACGCCGAGGTCGTAGGAATTGAGTTTTAGCTGATAGCCCTCGAACAGGCCGCCATCCTCATCGACGTCCATGGTCAAGGTCGCGGTGTCGCCGTCGACCGCGAGCTTCCAGTGCCGGTAGCGCGACGGATCGGTTTGAAAATCGATGTATTTCGCTCCCCTTGCGAGGACGCGATCTTCGCCCGCCATGAGCCACCCTTGAGCTTTTTATCCGTTAGCAGACATGCACTATAATGCATGTTATTGAGTTCGTCTAGCCCAGAACGCTAAAATATGCATTTTGTTTCATGGGCGGCCAACCGCCGCGGATGGCGCGCCGGCACATAGCCGCGGAAGGCCGGCGGCACCAGGAGCTTCGCTTTCGCGAGCGTCTCGTAATCGGCGTCGGTCCCGCCGGGCACATAGGCCCATTGCGGCAGCGGCAGGCTGGTCATCGCTGCTGCGCCAAAGCAACCGCGTCAGGCGGCGCGCCCTTCCTCATGCGTGCGCAGCACGGCGTTGGCGAATTCCGAGATCGCATTCAGCGTCGCTTCAGGCGCCTCACGATACGGCGAATGTCCGGTACCGGCCAGGATCGTCACGTCAACCGGACAATAGCATTCCTCCTGCGCGATCTCGACCTGCCGCAGCGTGCCATATTGATCCTCTGCACCCTGCAGCAGCGCGATCGGGACGCGGACATAGGCTAGATATTCGGAAATATCCCAGCTGCGGAATTCCGGATCGAGCCAGGCGCCGTTCCAGCCATAGAAGGCGTTGTCGACGTCCTTGTGCCAGCGCGCGAGTTTTTCGCGCAAGCTCGTCGTCTCGTAGGTGGTCTTGATCTCGGCGATCGATTGCACCGAGATGTCCTCGACAACAAAATGCGGCGCCATCAGCGCGATCGCGCGCACGCGGTGATCCTGCACGCCGCCGGCATAGATCGCCGCGATCGAGGCGCCGTCGGAATGGCCGACGAGGATGCCGCGGCGAAACCCGATCGCGTCCAGCAGCTTCGGCAGCACGTCGAGCGCCTCGCGATGCATGTAGTCGAGCGGTCGCGGCAGTTTGACCGGAGATGACGCGCCATAGCCCGCGCGCGAATAGACGAACATTCCGGCGCCCGTTGCTTCCTGCAGCTTGTCCGGCAAGTCGCCCCACAGCGCGGCGGAGCCGAGGCCCTCATGCAGCATCACGAGCGTCGGCGCCCGTTCGGGCGACGGTCCGATCATGCGGTATTCGAGATCGGATTCGCCGATGCGGAGGAAGCCGGAGGGGGCGAGGGTCATGTCTCATGTCTCCGTTCGACATACGATCATGACCGGGCTGGCCGCGAGCGCACTTCACCTCTCCCGCTCGCGGGGAGCATAGGCCGCCTTCGGCGGCCGTTCTTAGAGAACGCCGAAGCACAGCTTCGGCTATGGCGCTCGAAGAGCGCGGCGGGTGGGGGCTGTCTCCCCACGAGACCGAGTTCGTGGAGGCACCCCCACCCCCGCCCTCCCCCGCAAGCGGGAGAGGGAGCGCAGCACGATCGTGGAAGCAATTCGAGTTCATCTCACAAGACGCTAATGCGCCCCATCCCGCAATTTGAATCGCTGGATCTTGCCCGTCGCGGTCTTTGGCAGCGAGTCCACCGTCTCGATCCAGCGCGGATATTTCCACACGCCGATCTTCTGCTTGACGTAATCCTTCAGCGCCTCGTCCAGACCTTCCGGCTTCGCATCCGATCGCAGCACCACGAACGCCTTCGGTTTCAACAGCCCCTCCGGATCGGCTTCCGGCACGACGGCGGCTTCCAGCACGGATGGATGGGTGATCAGCGCGCTCTCGACCTCGAACGGCGAGACCCAGATGCCCGACACCTTGAACATGTCGTCGCTGCGGCCGCAGAAGGTGTATCGCCCCTCGGCATCGCGCACATATTTGTCGCCGGTGCGGGTCCAGTAGCCCTCGAAGGTCGAGCGGCTCTTGGCGCGCTGGTTCCAGTAGCCTTCGCCGGCAGAGGGCGCATGCACCAGCATCTCGCCGACTTCGCCATCGGGTACGTCACCGCCATTCTCGTTGACGAGGCGAACCTCATAGCCCGGCACGGGCCGCCCCGAGGAGCCGTATTTGATGTCGCCGGGCGCGTTCGACAGGAAAATGTGCAGCAGTTCGGTCGAGCCGACGCCATCCAGAATGTCGGCGCCGAAACGCGACTTCCAGCTGTTGCCGACCGACTCCGGCAGCGCTTCGCCGGCCGAGGTGCAGATCCGCAGGCGCGAGCCGCAGCGTTCCTTCTTCGTCGCCTCGTCATTGAGCATGGCCGCAAACAGCGTCGGTACGCCATAGAAGATGGTCGGGTCGTACTTGTTCAACAGCTCGTACATTCGCGCCGGCGTCGGACGATCCGCGTTCAATACCGTCGTGGCGCCGACCGACATTGGAAACGTCAGCGCGTTGCCGAGGCCATAGGCGAAGAACAGCTTTGCCGCGGAGAGACAGACATCATCCTCGCGGATGCCAAGCACCTGCCTGGCATAGGTGTCGGCGGTTGCGGCAAGATTGGCGTGCAGATGCCGCACGCCCTTGGGCATGCCGGTCGAGCCCGACGAATAAAGCCAGAAGGCGGGCTCGTCGGCGTGAGTTGCGACCGTCGTGAAGTTGTCGCTCCCGCGCGCGAGCTCTTCGGACAACAATTTATGGCCGTGCGCATTCTTGCCGGAGACGATGACGCATTCGAGGTCCGGCATCCGTCCGACGATATCCTTCACGACCGGATATAGCGCCTCGGAGACGAAC
Source organism: Bradyrhizobium sp. (assembly GCA_035568535.1). Taxonomy (GTDB): domain Bacteria; phylum Pseudomonadota; class Alphaproteobacteria; order Rhizobiales; family Xanthobacteraceae; genus Bradyrhizobium. Next base: position 62,777 of record DATMNV010000240.1, on the reverse strand, counting down.
AGCACGCGCGCGCGGCAATCCGCGAGCACATAGGCGTATTGGTCGGTCGTGAGCAGCGTGTTCAGCGGCACCGGCACGATGCCGGCGCGAATGGCTCCCAGGAACACAATGGGAAAATCAATAGTGTCGAGCATGATCATGGCGACGCGCTCTTCGCGGCGGACGCCGAGATGGCGCAGCATGTTGGCGGCGCGGCAGGTTTGCCGCTGCAATTCGCCATAGCTCAGCTCGGAAACCGTGTCGGTATAGGCGAGCTTGTTGCCGCGCCCCTCCTCGACATTGCGGTCGAGCAGCCATGTCACCGCATTGTAGGAAGTCACGACGCTTCTCCCCGGATTTTAAGAATTATAGTGCATAGAAAGCCATCAGGCTTGCTTGCTGTCAATCCTTCCCGGCATTATGTTGCCGGAATATGACCGAAACCAGCGACCCCGAAACCGGCTTTCTCGACCAGCTCGGCCAGCGCGTCCGCACCATGCGCGCGCTGCGCGGCATGTCGCGAAAAGTGCTGGCGAAAGTTTCCGGCATTTCCGAACGCTATATTGCGCAGCTTGAAAGCGGCAAGGGCAACGTCTCGATCGTGCTGCTCCGCCGCGTGTCGCACGCGATGGGCGCGCACCTGGAAGACCTGATCCCCGCGGCCGACTCGGCGCCGGACTGGCCTGTCATCCGCGATCTCCTGCGCAAGGCGACGCCGGGGCAGATCGCGCAAGCCAAGGACGTGCTCTCCGGTCATGGCGCCTCGGCCCATCGCGCTTCCTTCTCCGGCATCGCGCTGATCGGCTTGCGCGGCGCCGGCAAGTCCACGCTCGGAAAAGTCCTCGCGAAGAAGATCGGCTGGAATTTCGTCGAGCTCAACAAGGAGATCGAGGCGCAGAACGGGCTTTCTGTCGCCGAGATCATCGCGCTCTATGGCCAGGAAGGTTTCCGGCGCATGGAGCAGAGCGCGCTCAATCAATTGCTGGCGCGGAAGGAGCTGATGGTGCTGGCGACCGGCGGCGGCATCGTCTCCGAGCCGCTCACCTTCGATCTCATCCTGTCGTCGTTCTACACGATCTGGCTCAAGGCCGAGCCGGAAGAGCACATGATGCGCGTGCGCAGACAGGGCGATCTCAGGCCGATGGCGGATGACCGCTCGGCCATGGCCGAATTGCGCAACATCCTGGTGAGCCGTGAGCCGCTCTATGCGCGCGCGTCGGCGACCGTCGATACCGCCGGCCTTTCCGTCGATGCCGCCGCGGCGCGGCTGATCGATACGGTCAGGCCGGTGTTGCAGAACGAGGCGCGCTCGTTCGGGCTGAGGACGGTGGCGGTGTAGTTATGAACTACCGCATTCCGGCCGGTTTCTTCAGCGACTGTTTTCCGAATACGGCCTTGTACCAGTACATTTTCGTGTCACGAAACCAACTGCGATTTTGCGCTGTTTCAAATTTTGCCAGTTGCCGCATGTCCGAACCGTAGCGCTGATAAAGCGCGAGCAGCTGAAGAAGATCGTCTTTGCCCGGCCTGCGCTTCAGCCGCACAACCAAGCCATCACGGCCTTCACCCGCGAAGCTCTTGATGCAGGGAATGCGCGCCAACCATTCGAAAAAGGCTCGCTCATCATTGGGGTGGAAGTACACCACGCCTGTTTCCATATTTGTGAGGGTCAGAAGAGACTCATTTGTTCGGGGCATTCCTACCTCTTTCTTGCGAAATCCAAGTCTAAAGCAACCGCGAACGCACTTGTTCTGCCCCCTCCCGCAGCAGCGGAAGAAATCGCTTCACCATCTCCCCGGTCGAGATGCGGTCGACATGAGCACCGATATTGATTGCCGCGACGATGGTGCCGTCATAGCGCTTCACCGGCACTGCGATCGAGCGGAAGTGCGGCTCCGCTTCGCGGTCAACCAGCGAATAGCCGCGGCTGCGCTCGGCGGCGATGGCAGCGAGCAGCCGCTTCGGGTCAGTCACCGTCTGCGGCGTCAACGCATCGCGCCGCATACTCGCGAGCTTTGTCTTCAGCTCCGCTTCGCCGAAACGGCCAAGCATGGCGCGGCCGACCGCGGTGCAGAACGATGGCAGCCGATAGCCGATATCGACGCCGCCGCTGAAGATGCGCGTCGGGCTCGCACGCGCGATGAACACGACGTCATCGCCGTCGAGCACGGCGAGCGAGCTGATCTCCCCTGCCCGTGCGGAGATGTCGTCGAGCACCGGCTGCAACACCGCCACGAGCTGGTTCGAGCGCAAATAATGGCCGGCCAGCGTCAACACGTGCGGCGTCAGCGCGAACAGCTTGCCGTCGCAACTGACATAGCCGGCGTGCAGCAGCGTGAACAGGATGCGCCGCGCGGTGGCGCGCGGAAGGCCGGCGGCAGCGGCGACTTCACTGAGCGTCATCGGCGAGGTGCGTTCGCCGAAGACCTGCAACAGCCGCAGGCCGCGGTCGAGGCTTTCGACAAAATCGGTGGCCCTCGGCTCGCCGTCTTCGCGTTTCAACTTGGGCATGGGCGCTTCCGGCCGGGCACTGATAAAGTGTCGCTTGCGGTCTCGATACGGTGTGTTACCATATTGAACAAATGTTCAATAGACGAACAATAACCAGTGCTGCTTCCCATCGCAAGCCCTTCAAGATGAGGTGACGCGCCATGATGAGCCAGGAACAGAACGACCTGATCACCCGCATCGGCCCGAAGGACGCTTGCGGAAAGCTGATGCGGATGTATTGGCAGCCGGCGGCGCTGGTCGATGAGCTGCAGGGCCCGCGCGCTGTGCGGCCGGTCAAGCTGCTCGGCGAAAACCTGGTGCTGTTCCGCGACGATGAAGGCCGCTACGGCTTGATCGATCGCCATTGCGCCCATCGCGGTGCCGATCTCGCATTCGGCCGACTGGAAACTGGTGGACTGCGCTGCGCCTTCCATGGCTGGCTGTTCGACGTGTCAGGCCAGTGCCTTGAAACGCCGGCGGAACCAGCGGGCTCAAAACTCTGCCAGGGCATCAAGCAGCGCTCCTATCCAGTGGTCGAGAAGAGCGGCATCCTCTGGGCTTATCTGGGCGAGGGCACTCCGCCCGCCTTTCCCGAGCTCGACTGCTTTGTCGCTCCCGACAGCCACGTCTTCGCGTTCAAGGGCCACTGGGCCTGCAATTGGTTGCAGGCGCTCGAAGTCGGCGTCGATCCGTCGCACGCCTCATACCTGCACCGCTTCTTCGAGGACGAGGACACCTCGACGTCAAACACCTATGGCCGCCAGTTCCGTGGCGCGTCGGCCAGCAGCGACATGCCGATGACCAAGATCATGCGCGAGTACGACCGTCCCATCATCAATGTCGAGCACACCGAATACGGGATGCGCCTGATCACGCTGCGCGAGATCGACGCCGAGCGCACCCATGTGCGCGTCACCAACCAGATCTTCCCGCACGCTTTCGTCATCCCCATGAACACCGAGATGACGATCACACAGTATCACGTGCCGATCGACGACGAGAACTGCTACTGGTACTCGATCTTCACCAGCTTCACGACGCCGGTCGACAAGAACAAAATGCGCGAGCAGCGGCTGGCGACCTACGAGCTGCCCGACTACAAGTCGCGCCGCAACAAGACGAACGACTACGGCTTCGATCCGCACGAGCAGGAGACCACGACCTATACCGGCATGGGCATGGACATCAACGTGCACGATCAGTGGGCGGTGGAATCGATGGGCGCGATCCAGGACCGCACCCGGGAGCATCTCGGTCAGGCCGACAAGGCGATCGTGCAATACCGCCGCCTGCTGCGGGAGCAGATCGAGCAGGTCGCCGCCGGCGAGAAGCCGATCCTCTGTCTGAACGAGGGCAATGCCCGCAGCATCCAGGGGCCGGCTACCATGGACGGCATCGGGCCGACGCAAGGCTGGGAGATCTACTGGATGGAAGTCGTCGTCAAGCGCCGCCGCGGCGCACCCTGGGCCGCGCCGGTACCGGGCGAGATCGCCGACAAGGTGCGGCATTTGTCGGCGGCGGAGTGATGCTTCATTTGATACCGTCATTCCGGGATGGCCCGAAGGGCCAGGCCCGGAATCCATACCTACCGGCTGTGGTTATGGATTCCGGGCTCGCCGCTTCGCGGCGCCCCGGAATGACAGGGAACAAGGGGTAACGGGTGAGTTTCGTCGAGCGTCATGGGCTGTGGTCGGCCGAGCAGAGGGAAGCGTCGAAGCGGCTGGCCGCCATTGTCGAAGACAGGAAGCTCGAGACCATCCGCCTGTCGTTTGCCGACCAGCACGGCATTTTGCGCGGCAAGACCCTGATCGCAAGCGAAGCGCTCGCTTCGCTCGAAAGCGGCTGCGGCATCACCACCTCGCTGCTGGCCAAGGACACCTCGCACAAGACGATCTTCCCCGTGTTCACCGCCGGCGGCGGCTTGGGCATGAAGGAGATGGAAGGCGCCGCCGACGCGCTGATGGTGCCGGACCCGACGACGTTCCGCGTGCTGCCGTGGTCACCAGGGACAGGCTGGGTGCTGTGCGACATCTATTTTGGCAGCGGCAAGCCGGTGCCATTCTCGACGCGTCAGCTTTATCGCTCGGTGCTGAAGAAGCTCGGCGACCGCGGCTATGATTTCGTCGCCGGGCTCGAGGTCGAATTTCATCTGTTCAAGCTCGACGACGCGCATATGACGCCTGACGACGCCGGCCAGCCCGGCCGGCCGCCTTCGGTCAGCCTGCTCTCGCATGGCTATCAATATCTGGCCGAGCAGCGCTACGACCAGATGGAGGGCGCGCTCGACATCATCCGCCGCGACGTGCTCGCGCTCGGCCTGCCGCTGCGCTCGGTCGAGGTCGAATTCGGCCCGAGCCAGTGCGAGTTCACCTTTGCCCCGAAGAAGGGCATCGAGCCCGCCGACAACATGGTGCTGTTTCGCTCAGCCGTGAAGCAGATCGCGCGCCGCCACGGCTACCACGCCACCTTCATGTGCCGGCCGAAACTGCCGAATGTGTTCGCCTCGGGCTGGCACCTGCATCAGTCGCTGGTGTCGCGCACGGACGGCACGAATGCCTTCATGGCGACCGACGGCAACGAGGTCTTAAGTCCGCTGGCGCGCAACTATCTCGCCGGGCTGCTCGCGCATGCCCGCGCCTCCACCGTGTTCACAACACCGACCATCAACGGCTACAAGCGCTACCGCTCCTATTCGCTGGCGCCGGACCGCGCGATCTGGGGCCGCGACAACCGCGGCGTGATGATCCGCGTGCTCGGCTCCACGAACGATCCGGCGACGCGGCTGGAGAACCGGATCGGCGAGCCCGCCGCCAATCCCTATCTCTATATGGCTTCCCAGATCCTCTCCGGCCTCGACGGCGTCGATAACAAGCTCGATCCCGGCCTGTCGGCCGACACGCCCTACGAGACCACGGCCGATCCGCTGCCGAAATCGCTGCGCGAAGCCGTGTTCGCGCTGAAGGACGATCCGTTCTTCCGAAAGGCACTCGGCGAAACATTCATCGACTATTACGTGCATATCAAGAACGCCGAGATCGAGCGCTTCCAGGCCGAAGTGTCGGACTGGGAGCAGCGCGAATATTTCGAGATGTTTTAAACGGGCGCCGGCGCGACGGTGCCCGAGGCCGCCCCCACGCCGTCGAAAATGGTGTATGCTTGTGATTGTTCCGCATGCGGGATCAACGCCCGGAGTTTTCAGATGAAGCTTTTTCCCGTTGCATTGACCACGGCCCTGTTCCTGTCGCTGCCGGCAAATGTCGCGCTGGCCCAGACGCCGGCCACCGGAAGCGACACGCCCGCGCAGCCTGCGCCTGCGGCATCGCCATCTCCCGCTGCGCCGGCGCCTGCGGCATCGCCTGAACCTGCGCCCGCGGCGACGCCGGCGCCGGCCGCCTCACCCAGCGCTGCAGCGCCGCCGGCATCGGATACCGCAGAGAAGAAGACGGCGAGCACGAAGAAAAAGAAGAGCAGCGGCGGGAAGCTGACCCGGCAGCAGGAGATCGATCATTCGATCGACACCGGAACCGTGCCCTCGCGCTATCGCAGGCAGGTGCCGAAAGAGTACCAGCAATACATCCCGTTCGAGAAATAGCCGCTTCACCCGCGCGGCGTGGGCGGGTTTGGCTCACGCCAGCCCGCCATCCTGCATGCGGTACCAGGCGATGATGCCCGCCAGATAGGCGCGGTGCAGCGCGTGGAACGGCAATGCCTTCATGGGGACCAGCGGCAGCGGCAAGGCGGCCTCGTTTCCAGTCGCGACATAATCCGCCATGGCGCAGCCGATCGCCGATTGCAAACCCACGCCACGCCCCATGCAGCCGATATCGACCAAAAGCCCGGGCGCCGGCTCATGCAGATGCGGCAGGAAATCGCGCGTCAGCGTCACACGGCCGCACCAGCGGAATTCGATCGGGATGTCCATGAGCTGCGGAAACAGCTTTGTCGTGATGCGCTCGAGATGATCCCAGTCCTGCGGGCCCTTCGGCTCGCGGAAAGGACCGCGGCCGCCCATGATGAAGCGGTTGGTGTGATCCCTGCGGAAATAGAACAGAAGCTGCCGCGTGTCCGATGTGACGTGCCCTTCGGGCAGGATCGAGCGCGCGACATTGTCCGACAGCGGCGCGGTCGCGACCTGGAACGAATTCGGCGCGATCACGGTGGTGCGCAGCGCCGGCACGAGATTGCCACTATAGCCATTGGTACAGACCACCGCCCGATCGGCGGTGACGCGTGCCCCGGAGGCCGTGACCGCGACCCATTTGCCATTGACGCGATCGAGTTTTGCGACCGGGCTCCGGCCATGGACCGCAGCGCCCGCGGCAATGGCGACCCGCGCCATCTCGCGCGCATAGGCAAGCGGCTGGATCGCACCGCCGCGCGGATCGACCCAGCCGCCGAGATATTTGTCGGTGCCGATGAGATGGCAGGTCACCTCGGCGCCCAACTCGCGCGCACCGTCGACGCCACGTTTGGCCCATTGCGCCGCGCGCTTCTTGACGATGTCGAGGCCGGCAGCGGTATGCGCGCCCTGGATCCAGCCCCTGCGCTGATGCGGCACATTCATTTCATGCTTCTCAATGAGCCCGAACACGGTATCGGCCGAACCGCCGACGAAATCGATCAGCCGGTTGCCGCGCTCGGGGCCGAACATTTCCTCCAGTTCGTCGGGATCGTATTTCAGCCCGGGGATGACCTGGCCGCCATTGCGGCCCGAGCCGCCCCAGCCGGGCTCGTGCGCCTCCAGCACCACGACGCGCGTGCCGCGCTCGGCGAGATGCAGCGCAGTCGACATCCCGGCATAGCCAGCGCCGACCACGACGACGTCGGCGCTGACGCTGCCTTCGAGCGGCGGTGTCGCCACCGCCGGCGGCGCCGTTGCCGCCCACAGCGAGGGCGCGAGAGGAAAGGGGTCGGCCACTATGCTTCTCCTAATGTTCGAGCATGATCTTTTCGGAAAACCGCTTCCCACTTTTCCGGATCATGCTCTAGATCGGCTGCAGCACGCGTCGCAGGAATTCCTGCGTGCGCGCATGCTGCGGCGCGGTCAGGACCTGCTTCGCCGGTCCCTCCTCCAGAATCCTGCCGTGATCGAGGAACAGCACTCGGTCTGCCACTTCCTGCGCGAAGCGGATTTCGTGGGTCACCACCACCATGGTCATGCCGTCCTCGGCGAGCGCACGCATCACCGCCAGCACTTCACCGACCAATTCGGGATCGAGCGACGAGGTCGGCTCGTCGAACAGGATCGCCTTCGGCTGCATCGCGAGCGCGCGGGCGATGGCGACGCGCTGCATCTGCCCGCCCGACAGTTCCGCCGGATAGGCATTGGCCTTGTCCTTCAAGCCCACGCGCGTCAGCAATTCGAGCGCGCGCGGCACCGCCTCCCCGCGCTTGATGCCTTTCACATGAATCGGCCCCTCGATGACATTCTCCAGCGCGGTCCGATGCGGGAACAGGTTGAAGCGCTGGAACACCATCGATATCTGCGTGCGGATCAGCTTGATGCCCGGCGATTGCCGGTCGACGCGCGTGCCGTCGATAGTGACGGTGCCGCTGTCGTAGGCCTCGAGGCCGTTGATGCAGCGCAGGATGGTCGACTTGCCCGATCCGGACGGACCGATGATGCAGACCACCTCGCCACGGCCGACGTAGGCTGTGATGCCGCGCAGCACCTCGACATCGCCAAAGCTCTTGTGCACGTCCTTGAGTTCGATCATCGCCGCGCCTCGCCCATGCGCCGCTCCAGCCAGCCGACGAACAGGATCAGCGGCACGCTCATGACGAGGTAGAGCACCGCGACCATGGTCAGCACGCTGGTGTATTTGAAGGTGGAGGACGCGATCAGCTGGCCTTTCAGCGTCAATTCCGCGACCGTGATGGTGGAAGCCTGCGAAGAGTCCTTCAGCATCATGATCATGATGTTGCCGTAGGGCGGCAGGATGATCTTCACCGCCTGCGGCAGCACCACGCGCCGCATCATCAGCGCCCATCCCATGCCGAGCGATTCGGAGGCCTCGATCTGGCCCTTGTCGATCGCCTCGATCCCGGCGCGGAAATTTTCCGCCTGATAGGCCGAATAGGCGATGCCGAGCCCGATGATCGACGCCTGCAGCGCGGTCAGGGTGACGCCGAGTTCCGGCATCACGAAATAGATGTAGAACAGCTGCACGATGATCGGGATGCCGCGGATCGCATTGACGATCCCTTGCGACATCAGTTGCAGGAAGCGCACGCGGCAGACGCGCATCAGGGCCCAGACCATGCCGAGCAGCGTCGACAGCACGAGCGAGCCGAAGGTTACGACGATGGTGAGCCAGAGGCCCTGCAGCAGGATCGGCAGGAACTCACGCGCATCGGCGAGGAATTTTGTCATTGCCGCCGCCGATCGGACCCGCCGCGCCTACATCGGCTTCAATCCAGACCCCACTTCTCGAGGATCTTCTTCACCGTGCCGTCTTTGGTCAGCTTGTCGAGCGAGGCATTGATCTTCGCGAGCAGTTCGCCGTCGCTCTTGCGCACGCCGATGCCGACCGAGCCGGTGATGGTCGAGGCATAGCTGTTGACCAGCCGCACCTCGGGAAACACGCCCTGCTTGATGTTGTAGGCGAGGATCGGCTTGTCGGCGAAGCCGGCTTTCAGGCGCCCGGTATTGACGTCGGCGAGGATCGCCGGAATCGTGTCGTAGATCTTCACCTCGGTGAACAGGCCGGTCTTCTGCAGGGGCTCGATGAAGGCGGTGCCCTTTTGGGCGCCGACGGCTTCGCCCTTCAGATCAGCGAACTCCTTATAGTCCTTGCTGTCCGACTTCGGCACGATCAGGCCTTCGCCGTAGGTATAGACCGGGCCGGAGAAGTCGATCACCTCCTTGCGCGGAGCGGTGATGTACATCGCGGCGGCGATGATATCGATCTTGTTCGAGGTCAGCGACGGGATCAGGGTCGAGAATTGCATGCCCTCGATCTCGACCTTGAAGCCGGCGTCCTTGCCGATCTCCTTGATCAGATCGACCATCACGCCTTCGATGGTGTTGGTCTTGGTGTCGAGGAAGGTGAAGGGAATGCCGGTTGGCGTCGAACCGACCTTCAGCACCTTGTCGTCGGCCTGGGCACCGACGAAGGTAAGGCTGGAAAGGACGAGGGCGACGGCGAGTTTCCTGAGCAGCATGAAGTCTCCTTCCCGGCATCATTTACGGGAAAAATCTGGCACGCGCGTTCGCGCGGCACAATGGGAATCTCACGGCAGCGGGGAAGGCAGGCTCAAATCCCGAGATAGCGGTGCTGCAGATCGGGCTCCGCCATCAGCTCAACGGACGTGCCGCTCCACACGGTGCGGCCGCGCTCGATGATATAATGGCGGTCGCAGATGCGCGTTAAGTGCTCGACGTTCTTGTCGATCACGAGGATCGACTGCCCGCGCGCCTTCAACATCGACAGGCAATTCCAGATTTCCTCGCGGATAAGTGGTGCCAGCCCTTCGGTCGCCTCGTCGAGGATCAAGAGCCGCGGATTGGTCATCAGCGCACGACCGATCGCCAGCATCTGCTGCTCGCCGCCGGAGAGCTGGTTGCCCATGTTGCCGCCGCGCTCGGCGAGCCGTGGAAACAGCGCGTGAATCTTTTCCAGCGTCCAGGGGTCCGACGCGTTGAGGCGATTGGCGGAGGCGGCGATCAGGTTTTCGCGCACGGTGAGATTGGGGAAAATCTGCCTTCCCTCCGGCACCAGGCCGATGCCGAGCTTGGCGATGCGGTAGGACGGCAGGCTCCGCACCTCCGCGCCCGCAAAGCGGATCGCGCCCGCGCGGGCCGGCGTCAGCCCCATGATGGAGCGGATGGTGGTGGTCTTGCCCATGCCGTTGCGGCCCATCAGCGAGACCATCTCGCCAGGCTTGATGGAAAGAGAGAGTCCGAACAGCACCTGGCTCAACCCGTAGCAGGTCTCGATGCCGTCGACGTCGAGCAGCGCGGCGTCAGCCATGGCGCACCACCACATGCTGGTCGCCGAGATAGGCGCGCTTGACCTCCTCGTTCTGACGGATCTCGGACGGCGCGCCCGAGGCGATGACGCGGCCATAGACCAGCACCGAGATGCGGTCGGCGAGCGCGAACACGGCTTCCATGTCGTGCTCGACCAGCACGATGGTCACCTCTTTCCGCAGCTCCTGCAGCAGCTTCACCATGCGCGCGGATTCGGTGACGCCGAGGCCGGCCATCGGCTCGTCAAGCAGTAAGAGTTGCGGTTTTGTGGCGAGCGCGACCGCAAGCTCCAGCTCGCGCTGCTCGCCGTGACTCAATTTCGAAACCAGCACATTGGCGCGCTCGGCAAGGCCGACACGCTGCAGCGCCGCCTGCGCGGCATCGCGCAGGCCCTTCTCCTTGCGCGCGTCGGCCCAGAAGCGGAAGGAATGGCCTTGATGCGCCTGCGCGGCCAGCGCAACATTGTCGGCGGCAGTGAAATCGAGCAGCAGCGAGGTGATCTGGAATGAACGCGCCAGGCCCAGCGCGCAGCGGCGATAGGCCGGCAAATGCGTGATGTCGCGGCCGGCCACGGAAATACTGCCGGCGTGCGGCGCGAGATGTCCCGTGAGTTGGCTGATCAACGTGGTCTTGCCGGCGCCGTTCGGGCCGATGATGGCGTGCAGCTCGCCTTGCGCGACATCGAGCGTGACATGGTCGGTAGCAAGGATGCCGCCGAAGCGGCGCACCAGCCTGTCGACGTGGAGCAGCGGATCAGCCACGGGAAAACCTCCCGAGCATGCCCATGATGCCGCCGCGGCCGAACAGCACTACCAGAAGCAGCAAGGGCCCCATGATCATGGCCCAATATTCCGTGATCTGCGAAAGAAACTCCTCGAGCAGCAGATACACCACCGCCCCGATGACGGGGCCGAACAGCGAGCCCATGCCGCCCAGGATCACCATCACCATGAGATCGCCGGAGCGGGTCCAGTACATCACGGCCGGGCTGACGAAATCGGTATTGTTGGCGAGCAACGCGCCGGCGAGCCCGCACAGCGTGCCGGCGATGACAAAGCAAACCAGCTTGTAGCGCTTGGCGGGAAAGCCGATCGCCTGCATGCGCTGTTCGTTGGAGCGCAGTCCCTGCACCACCATGCCGAAGCGCGAATTGACGATGCGCCAGATCAGGAAGATCACGCCAAGGAGACAGGCGAGGCAGAGATAATAGAACTGCACGCGGTTGGAGAGATTGATCAGGCCTGCGAAATCGCTGCGCTTGTAGATGGTGAGGCCGTCGTCGCCGCCGTAACGGGCGAGGCCCGAGGCGACGTAATAGGCCATCTGCGCGAAGGCGAGCGTGATCATGATGAAATAAACGCCGCGGGTCCGCAAGCTGAGCGCACCGATGACGAGCGCATAGAGCGCAGACGCCGCGAGCGCCACAGGGAACTGCAGAAAGCCCGAGCCGACGCCCTCCTGCGCCAGAATGCCGACGGCATATCCGCCGATGCCGAGATAGGCGGCGTGGCCAAAGCTCATCATGCCGCCATAGCCCATGATGAGATTGAGGCTCGCGGCGGCCAGCGCCAGGATCACGATGCGGGTGAACAGCGTGAGGATGAAGACGTTGCCGGTGAGCTGCGAATAGAGCGGCAGCAGCACGAGGCCGGCGACCACCAGCGCCGAAACGGCATTCCGGACGTTGAGAGAGGTTTTCATCGTCTGGTGGCCGGAAACAGCCCCTCCGGCCGCAGCACCAGCACGATCGCCATCAACAGATAGATCAACATCGAAGACAAGGCGGGCGCCGCGGTCGACGCGGCGGCTCCGCTCAGCACCTGCCGCAGCAAATTCGGCAGGAAGGCGCGGCCGAGCGTATCGATCAGGCCGACAAGGATCGCGGCGAGAAATGCGCCGCGGATCGAGCCGATGCCGCCGATGACAATGACAACAAAAGCGAGGATCAAAATGTTCTCGCCCATGCCGATCTGCACGGTGAGGATCGGCGCCTGCATCAACCCGGCGAGGCCTGCGAGCGCGGCGCCAAGCCCGAACACCAGCGTGTAGAGCAGTTTGATGTTGATGCCGAGCGCGCCGATCATCTCGCGGTTCGACGCGCCGGCGCGGATCAGCATGCCGACGCGGGTGCGCATCACGCCGAGATAGAGCAACAGCGCCACCGCGAGCGCGACCACGATAATCGCGAGCCGATAGGCCGGATACTGGATGCCGGGAATGATCTGCACCGGCACGGTCAGCCACGGCGGCAACGATAGCGCGAGCCCCGCCGGCCCCCATATCCATCGCACCGCTTCGTTGAAGAACAGGATCAGGCCAAAGGTCGCGAGCACGTGGTCGAGATGGTCGCGGCCGTAGAGATGCCGGAGTACCGCGAATTCCAGCACGATGCCGAGCAGCAGCGAGGCGCCGAGCGCAAGTACGATGCCAAGCACGAAACTACCGGTCCACGCCACGAACGTCGCCGCGAAATAGGCGCCCATCATATAGAGCGAGCCGTGCGCAAGATTTACCAGGTCCATGATGCCGAACACCAGCGTCAGTCCCGCCGCCAGCAGGAAGAGCAGCAGCCCGAACTGCAAACCATTCAAGATCTGTTCGACAACGAGCAGCATGGAGGCTCTAGGTGGGTCTGAACGTCAGACTGCAAGACATATGCCGAAAGCTCGTAGGATGGGTTGAGCAAAGCGAAACCCATCAACCACTTCCACAAATGATGGGTTTCGCTGCGCTCAACCCATCCTACGGCTCATGATTAAACAGCGGCAGCGCGAATGCACTGCCGCTGTGCCTAGCATAGCCGCGATCACTTCATCGGGCATTTGTCGTGGAAGCGGTCCTGGTCGTCCTTGACGATGGTGGCGACCGTCTTCAGCGAGAGCTGGTCGTCGGCGTCCTTGACCACGTCCTGAAGGTAGAAATTCTGGATCGGGATGTGGTTGTTGCCGTATTTGAAGGAGCCGCGCAGCGACTTGAAGTTGGCCTTCTCCATCTCGGCCTTCATCGCCTCCTTCTTCGAGGTATCGCCGTTCACCGCGACCACCGCGCTGTTGATCAGCTGCGCGGCGTCATAGGCCTGCGCGCCGTAATAGGTCGGGCGCAGCCCGGTGTACTTCTTGCGATAATCCGCGACGAACTTCTTGTTCTGCTCGCCGGGCAGATCGTTGACCCATTCCTGCGCGCCGGGCACGCCGATCGCGTTGTCCTTCTGCAGCGGCAGCGACAACTCGTCGATGGTGAAGGCGGTATAGAGCGGCATCTTCTCCTTGATGCCGGCCTGCGCATATTGGTTGAGGAACTGCACGCCGGCCGCGCCCGGATAGAACACGAAGATCGATTCCGCGCCCGAATTGCGCGCCTTGGTGAGCTCGGCCGAGAAGTCGAGCTGGGTCGGCCACACCGTATATTCCTCGCCCACGACCTGGCCCTTGAACGTGCTCTTCACGCCCGCGAGCATGTCCTTGCCGGCCGCATAGTTCGGGCCGATCAGGAACACGGACTTGACGCCCTTCTGGTTCATGTAGAGCCCCATTGCCTGCGGCGTCTGGTCGTTCTGCCAGGAGGTCGAGAACACGTAAGGCGAGCACAGCTCGCCCGCGAGCTGCGACGGGCCGGCATTGGCCGAGATCAGGAAGGTCTGGGAGTCGACCGCGGTCTTCAGCGATGCCAGCAGCACGTTCGACCAGATGTAGCCGGCGACGAAGTCGACATGATCGGACTGCACCAGCTTCTCGGTCTTCTGCTTGCCGACATCCGGCTTCTGGCCGTCATCCTCGTAGATCACCTCGACCGGCTTGCCGGCCATCTTGCGGCCGAGATGGTCGAGCGCGAGCTCGAAGGAATTGCGCATGTCGTTGCCGATCACGGCGGTCGGGCCGCTGAAGGTCGAGACAAAGCCGATCTTGATGGTGTCGCCTGCGAAAGCAGAGCCTGGAAGCGCAAAGCTTGAAATCACAAGGCTCGACAGCGAAAGCGCCATCGCGCCCGCGAGCCAGTAAGCCTTTTTCATATTGGTTTCCCCTCCTCGTTACCTCTACTCACGCCAGCCGGGCGAAGCGCCAGTTGCGAGCTGTTTTGTGCGCGAAATCGCCAACCGCCAGCAAGCGCCAAGCCGGATTTGAGCCATAGAACCTTCGGCTCAGTGGCAGCTGGGCGCCAACCGACCTGCACCATAGTTCGCGGCCGTCGGGGAAGGCAAGAAATATAGTGCCGGTTTTGAGGCCAGGTTTGTCGCAGCGGCGCCGGCCAGGGGGCGCGCCCGGGCGGCCCGTGCCCCCAAAACCGCGGGCCATTCATGGATCGGAAAGCATTTTCAGCAAACGCCGCAGTTCGTTCACGGCGCGGCAAGCAACCCCCGTGCAGATTGTCCTCCAAAAAGGTGGCGCCCATGCTCGGTTTCCTGTTCGGCTTCAACGCACGGCTCGGCCGGCTGCACTACTTCCTGAGCACGATTGGCCTCGCAGTCGTCATGACCATCCTGTGCTTTGCCATCGCAAGCTCGATCTATCACAGCGCGCCACGCGGCATGCCGCTGTCGTTCGACCGCCTGGCATGGCCGGTGATCGCGGTCGCGATCATCTTCATGCTGGGCAGCTTCAGCCTGCAGTGCATGCGCATCCGGGACATCGGATGGGATCCCGTCTGCGTCGTTCCCGCCTGGTTCGCGATCATGATCGTCGACAGAGTGATCGCGACGAAATTTCCGGCATGGTCGCTTGGATCAGAACATCCCGGCACCGCCGTGGGCGCCGTGATCAATCTGGGCCTGCTGCTCGCGCTGACCTTCTGGCCGAGCGCGGATCATATCGCCGCGCCGCCGACCTTCGAAGCGCCGACGCGGCCCGACGCGCCGTCGCGTGGCGGCAGCGCGGGCAACCTTGCCGCGGGGCACATCGCGCGCGTCGCCAACGGCGAATTCGGCCGCCGCTCGATCTGAACCGGCCTACGAACCGCGAGAATATTCGGCGCCCTCGATTGCGTAAGCCGCGTGACGAAAATCCCGGATGGTCGCGACCTTCTCCGCCGACCAATCGACCAGCATGAAATATTTCGGCGGCGCGCCCGGCTCGTTCGGGTCGAACACCAGGATCGCGGGGCGCCCCTCCACCAGACCCGGTACCAGGTGCCAGTCGTCGATCTTGGCGTAATTGCCGAAATAGCGCGACACCTCCGCTTTGCCGCTCATCCGCGTCTTGTTGACGAGTTCGAGCCGCACGTCGTCGGCGATCATGGCGCGGATGGCATCGAAATCCCGCGCATTGAAATGCGCGACATAGGCGGAAAGGCGTTCGCGATCGGTCTCCGACAGTTGCGGACGCGGCGTGTCCTCAGGCTCTACGGCCAGTTCGCGAAGCCGCGTGCGTCCGCGGTTGAGCGCGGCCTTCACCGCGGGCAGGCTGTACTCCATGACATCGCAGACCTCCTGCAGCGAACAGCCGAGCACGTCGGCCAGGATCACGCATGCGCGCTGGGCCACCGGCAGACGCATGAAGGTGCGAAGCGAGGTCGCGGCGATCTGGCGGCTCAGAACCGTATCAATCGGGTCGGCCATCATCTCCACCTCCTCACCCGCCAAAAGCGTCTCCTGCC
Source organism: Bradyrhizobium sp. (assembly GCA_035568535.1). GTDB lineage: Bacteria > Pseudomonadota > Alphaproteobacteria > Rhizobiales > Xanthobacteraceae > Bradyrhizobium. The sequence goes on along the minus strand of DATMNV010000240.1, from coordinate 46,747 downwards.
GGCTGCGACGGCGCAGGAAATCCAGCGCCGTGTTGTGCGCGATACGAAACAGCCAGCCCGCGGGATTGCCGATCGGGCCTGCGGATGGAAAGGCCTCGACCGCCTTGATCAGGGCATCCTGCAGGACGTCCTCGCCATCGATCACCGAGCCGACCATGCGCGCGCAATAGCGATGCAGCTTTGGCCGCATCTCGACCAGGAGGCGCTCGATATCCACGCGAGGGGCGTCCAGCGTCATTCCGTCTCCAGCATGCGATAATTGCCCACGATCCTGGCGCCCTTGACCAGCGGCGGCTCGGCGCAGCGATCGCGGATGCCGTTCTGGAACGCCTGGAACGACGCCAGTTTCGGCAATGCGCTCGAGCCGTCCTCCGCCTCGGTTTCGACAAAGTGGATAAAGCTGTCGTCCTCCAGCCGCACCGAAAGGTAGCGGACGCCTACGGGCTTTGCACTCTTCAATTCAGCGAACACCGCGGCAATCAGTTCGGCATTCTTGTCGGCCAGTTCGGGCTTGGCCTTGTACCTGATCAGTGTCCGTCTCATTGCTCTCTCCATTTGTCCGGGAAACGCGAAATTCCACGTCTCGCCCCCCAGACGTCCTGCGTCTGCAAAAGGATTCGGTCCCGGAAAATATTTTTTGCAGCGATCCTTTGGCCTCTTCCCGTTCGTCTTGATCGCAGGGCCGCGCGGGCCCGTGACCAAGGGAGACGGCAAGATGCAGGAAGATCATTCGAGAGGCGAGAAGAACTGGGTGCTCGGTGTCGCCGCGCTGGCATCCTTCATGGTGGCGCTCGACACCATGGTGCTGACATCGGCGCTGGCGACCATCCGCACCGAGTTCAACGCGCCGATGGAAACGCTGCAATGGACGGTCAACGCCTATAATCTGAGTTTTGCCGTGCTGCTGTTGACCGGTGCTGCGCTGGGCGACCGCTTTGGACGCCGCCGCATGTTTGCCGTCGGCATCGCTCTGTTCGTGCTGGCGTCGATCGGCTGCGCGGTCTCGGGCAGCATCGTCTGGCTGATCGCTGCACGCGCGGCGCAGGGCGCCGCCGCGGCTCTTGTCATGCCGCTGGCGATGGCGCTGTTGAGCGGCGCCTTTCCGCGGGAAGAACGGGCGCGGGCGCTCGGGATTTTCAGCGGCGTGACCGGATTTGCCCTGATCGCGGGACCGGCCGCCGGCGGCGCGCTGACCGAGGGGTTCGGCTGGCAGTGGATTTTCTGGATCAACGTGCCGATCGGCGGCGCAGCACTCCTGATGATCGCAACGCGGCTGCGTGAAAGCTTTGGCCCGAAGGCAGGTCTCGATTTTGCCGGGCTGGTGCTGATCGCCGCTGCCGCGTTCGCACTGGTGTGGGGGCTGTTACGCGGCAATGGCGCAGGCTGGACCAGTATCGAAGTGTTGGCAGCGCTGTTCTGCGGACTGGTTCTGGCAGCCGCCTTCATCGGCTGGGAGCTGCGCGCCAGCGCACCGATGGTGCCGATGCGGCTATTTCGCGCGCAGGTGTTCTCATCCGGCATTCTCGCGAGCTTCCTGTTCTACGCCGCCATGTACGGCGTTTTGTTCCTGCTGCCGCAATTGCTGCAGAACGCGCTTGGCAACACCCCGCTCGGCGCGGGCCTGCGCCTGTTGCCCTGGACCGCGACGCTGTTCGTGACCGCGCCTGTCGCAGGCGCGCTGGTCAACAAGGTGGGCGAGCGCGCGCTCGTCGTCACCGGACTGCTGATGCAGGCGATCGGGCTCGGCTGGATCGCGTTCGTCGTCGCGCCCGGCATTTCCTATGCCGCGCTGGTCGCGCCGCTGATTCTCGCCGGTGTCGGCGTATCGATGGCGATGCCCGCGGTTCAGAATGCAGTGCTGAGCTCGGTTGCGGTCGCCGAGATGGGCAAAGCCTCCGGCATCTTCAACATGGCACGATTCCTCGGCGGCGTGTTTGGCGTCGCGCTTCTCGTCGCCACATTTTCTGCACGCAGTCCCGGCAATTCGCCGGCGGCTTTCACCGCAGGATTTGCCGAGGCGATGACGATGGCCGCCATCCTCTCGCTCGGTGGAACCATCGCCGGCTGGTGGCTGCCGGCGCGCCGGCGCATGGTCGTGGCACCAACGCCGGAAAGCGCGTGAAATCGATAGGATTTCGCTATCGGGCAATTCGGCAAAACACCACTTGGAGCGAGCGTGCGAATGAGTACATGCTTGAGAGCAGCGCACAAAATCGGGGTCCTCCTCCATGACGACGACGCCTTCGGCAAAAGCTCATCGCGTGGTAATCGTCGGCGCCGGTTTCGGCGGGCTGGAGGCGACCTTCGGCCTCGCCGGCGCCCCCGTCGAGATCACGCTGATCGACCGCCGCAACCATCATCTGTTCCAGCCGCTGCTCTACCAGGTCGCAACCGCCTCGCTGGCGACCAGCGAGATCGCCTGGCCGATCCGCTATCTCCTGCGCGATCGCCGCGACGTGACGACGCTGTTCGCCAACGTCTGTGGCATCGACGCCGCGAACAAGCGCGTGCTGCTCGATGACGGCGGCAGCATTCCCTATGACACGCTGATTCTCGCCACCGGCGCGCGCCATGCCTATTTCGGCCATGACGAATGGGAACCGTTCGCGCCGGGACTGAAGACGCTCGAGGACGCCACCACGCTGCGGCGGCGCATCCTGGTTGCCTTCGAGCGCGCCGAACGCGAGACCGATCCGCAAAAGCGCGACGCGCTGCTCACCTTTGTGGTGATCGGCGCCGGCCCGACCGGCGTCGAGATGGCCGGCACCATTGCCGATCTCGCCAAGGACACGCTGCCGCGCGACTTCCGCCACATCGATACGCGCCGCGCGCGCGTGGTGTTGATCGAAGCTGGCCCGCGCGTGCTGGCAGGCTTTCCCGATGATCTTTCGGCCTACGCGCAGGTGTCGCTGGAAAAGCTCGGCGTCGACGTGATGCTGGGCGAAGCCGTCACCGAATGCTCGGCCGATGGCGTGGTCTATGGCGGCAAGAAATTAGAGGCGCGCACCATCATCTGGGCCGCCGGTGTGCGCGCCTCGCGCGCCGCCGAATGGCTGGGCGCGCCGGCCGACCGCGCCTATCGCCTGAAGGTCGAGCCTGATCTCACCGTGCCCGGCCATCCCGATATTTTCGCGGTCGGCGACACCGTGACCATCGACGGCCCCGACGGCAAGCCGGTGCCCGGTATCGCGCCGGCCGCCAAGCAGGAGGGCCGCTACGCCGCCGCGCTGATCAAGGCGCGGCTCAAGGGCGGCACGCTGCCGCCGTTCTACTACAAGCACGCCGGCAGTCTTGCGCAGATCGGCAAGCGGCTCGCGGTGATCGATTTCGGCCGCATCAAGCTGCGCGGCACCATTGCATGGTGGATCTGGGGCATCGCGCACATCTACTTCCTGATCGGCCTGCGCAACCGCCTCAGCGTCGCCTTGAGCTGGCTCTGGATCCACGCCCGCGACCAGCGCGCGGCGCGGCTGATCACGCAAGGCAGCAGCAAGGTCGCGAGCTGAGACTGCCCATCAATTGAGCAGCGAATGCTGAAACGACCGGCGACCGATTGCCGCCAGGCAAATCAAATCATTGACTGAGAAGAGCTATTTCTGTCTGTCTCAAGTTGCCGCGTTTGTACACAATGGCATACCGCTTGCTTCGATTGATCAGGATTTCAGCGCGGGTAGCGGATCGCGAAGATGGTGCCGAGACAGGGAGTGTTGCGTGACTGAGACCGTCGCCGCGATCGTCGCCGCGCATCGCGCGGGGACGCTGACGCCCGCCCAGACCATTGCCCGCTCCTACCAGCGCATCCGCGACACCAACGATCCCGCCGTCTTCATCAGCCTGCGCGACGAGAAGGACGCGCTCGCCGAGGCCGAACGCCTGAAGGCGAAGAATGCCGCCGGGCTGCCGCTCTATGGCGTGCCGGTCGCGGTGAAGGACAATATCGACGCGCTGGGTTTTCAGACCACCGCCGCCTGCCCGGCCTTTGCCTACACGCCCGCCCATGATGCGACCGCGGTGGCGCGATTGCGCGCGGCGGGCGCGATCATCATCGGCAAGACCAATCTCGACCAGTTCGCGACCGGTCTCGTCGGCGTGCGTTCGCCCTACGGCATTCCGAACAATCCGATCCGCAGCGATCTCATTCCGGGCGGATCGAGCTCGGGCTCGGCGGTCGCGGTGTCCGCAGGTCTGGTGCCGCTCGCGCTCGGCACGGATACCGCAGGCAGCGGCCGTGTGCCGGCGATGCTCAACAACATCGTGGGGCTGAAGCCTTCTCTCGGCATGATCTCGACCGCCGGCGTCGCACCGGCCTGCCGCACGCTCGACTGCGTGTCGGTGTTTTCGCTGACCGTCGATGACGCGGTGACTGCGCTTGCGGCGATGACGGGGCCTGATCTCGCTGATCCCTTTTCGCGCGACCGGCCGCTGAAGCAGATCACGCCGTTCCCGCAAAAGCTCCGGCTCGGCGTGCCGAGCAAGGGTCAGTTGATCTTCTTCGGCGACAAGGCGTCAGAGGCGGCCTATGGCGAGGCGCTGAAGCGCTGGGCCGCGCTGGGTGCGGACCTCATCGAGTTCGACATGGAGCCGTTCTATGAGACCGCGCGGCTGCTCTACGAAGGCCCGTGGGTCGCCGAGCGCTATCTCGTCATCCGCAACCTGCTCGCGTCCTCGCCCGACGCGATCCACCCGGTAACGCGCGAGATCACCGCCGCGGGCGCGCGGCTCACCGCGTCCGAAACCTTTTCCGCGCTGTACCGCCTGCAGGGCCTGCGCAAGATCGCCGAAAGAACGTTCGCCAATTTCGATGCGATCGTGCTGCCGACGGCGCCGACGGTGTATTCGACCAAGCAGGTGCTGGCCAATCCGATCGAGCTCAACAGCCGGCTCGGCACCTACACCAATTTCGTCAATCTGCTCGACCTCTGCGGGCTGGCGCTGCCGGCCGCGATGCGCAGCGACGATATTCCCTTCGGCATCACCCTGCTTGCGCCGGCCGGGCGCGATGCGCTGCTCGCGAGCATCGGCCGCGTATTCCATGCCGATACCAGATTGAAGATCGGCGCGAGGGGTCTGCCGCAACCACCGTTGGCGCCGCTCCCCGCGGGCACCGGAGATGACCTCGCCATCGCAGTGGTCGGCGCGCATCTGTCGGGCATGGCGTTGAACGGCGAATTGCGCTCGCTCGGCGGCCGATTGCTCGAAAGCGCGGTCACCGCCTCCGACTACAAGCTCTATGCCTTGGCTACCACGCCGCCCAAACCCGGCATGCTGCGCGTCGATCCGGGCCAGGGCGCCGCGATCGAGCTGGAGATCTGGGCGCTGTCGTCAGCCGCGTTCGGCCAGTTCGTCGCCGCGGTGCCGCCGCCGCTTTCCATCGGCACCATTCGCCTGGCCGATGGCAGCAGCGTGAAGGGTTTTATTGTCGAAGCCGCTGGCATCGAAGGTGCGCGTGACATTTCATCGTTCGGCGGATGGCGGGCGTATATGGCGGAGAAGGCGGCGGTGTGATTTTCGCTTGCACGCGGATGGGGAGGTGAAAAGACCTACACCGACACCGCGTAGAGCTCGTATTCGTCGCGCACCAGCTCGATGTGGTCACGCATCGCGGTCTCGGCACCCGTCTTGTCGCCGCGCATGATGGCGACGACGACCCGGTCGTGCTCGGCATGCGATTTGGCGAGACGCCCGAGATTGCGGAACTGGGCGCGGCGGAACGGCTGCACGCGGACCCGCGTCGCCAGCGTCATCTCGGCGATATAGGCGTTCTGCGAGCCGGCATAGATGGTGTTGTGGAAGCGCTCGTTGACCTCGTGGAAGCGGTCGGGATTGCCGGCATAGCTCAGCACGCGCAACTCCTCATGCACGGCCTCGAGCTGATGCCGCTCGATCGGCGTCATGCGTTCGGCGGCAAGGCCGGCGCAGATCGCCTCCAGCTCCGCCATCGCCTCGAACATGCCGGTCAGCCGCTCGATGGTCGGCCGCGCCACCACGGCGCCACGGTGCGGCCGCGCGTCGACCAGTCCGGAAGCGACGAGCTGGCGCAGCGCCTCGCGCACCGGCGTGCGCGACACGGAAAAGCGGCGCGCGATGTCGGTCTCATCCAGCGGCGCGCCCGGCGGCAATGCGCCGCGCACGATCTCGTCGGCAAGCTGCAGGCGCAATTCCTCGGCGCGCGTGATCTTGACCACCGACGGCGAGGCCCGGTCGATGCGGCGCACCACCGCTTCTGCCGGGCGCGGCGTGTTGTTGGCCGGGGTATCGTCGAGGCTCATGCCGTCTTCACCTTGGGCTCGTCGATGATGCTGACATGGGCCGCGACGATTCGCCAACCCTCGGGGAAGCGGACCCAGGTCTGCATCTGGCGGCCCACCTTGCCAGGCAGCGTGTCGCGATAGAACAAGGTCGCGGCGACCGCGGCGTCGCGGCCATAGGTCGTGATCACGGTTTTGGCCGTCCTGCGCATCAGCCCGACCGGCGAGCGCGCGGCGCGGAAGGACGCGATCTCGCTGTAGCCGGAGAGGTTCTCGCCGATGCCATAGCGCAGTGTGCGGGAATCCTCGCGGAACAATTCGTCGAGCACGGCGACGTCGTTCGACACCAGCGCCTGCTCATAGCGCTGGAACTGCTCGGTGACTTCGGCCAGTACCTCGGGCAGATCGATCTCCATCTCAAAGCCCCCTTGGCGCGGGTGCCGTGACCGCCCCCATCCGCTCCAGAGCATAGGCGACGCGGAGCGCAATGTCCTCGCGCCAGGGCGGCGCGATCAGCTGCACGCCGATCGGCATCGGCTCCAGCGGCACGGGAACAGCGACCACCGGCAGGCCGATGAACGAGATCGGCTGGGTGTGAATGCCGATATTGGCGCGTACCGGCAGCTCGACCCCGCCGAGCATGAAATTCACCTGGCCCAGCTTCGGCGCGACACAGGGCGTGGCCGGTGCGATCAGCACGTCCACCGACCTGAAGATTTCCAGGAGTTTGGCGCGATACCAGCGGCGGAATTTCTGCGCGCGGTCGACCAGCGCCGCCGGCACCATCGCGCCCGCGATCAGGCGATCGCGCACGGCGGGATCGAAATCGTTCGGGCGCTTGCGCAGGCGGTCGAGATGCAGCGAAGCACCTTCGGTGGTGGTGATGACATAAGCGGCCGCGCGGGCGCGAGCGGCCTCGGGAATCTCGACCACGCGGTTGACGCCGAGCGCCTTGGCTACATGCGCAACCGCCTGGATCGCCTCGGGGAAGAGATTCTTCTGGAAGTGGCCGCCGGCAATGGCGATGCGCAGGCCGCCGATGTTCTGGGTGAGCAGCGCGGCCGTAGGCTCGACGGCGCGCGTGGTGCAGGCGGCATCATCGGGGTCGGGACCTTGCATCGCATCATAGGCGAGCGAGAGGTCGCGGACGTTGCGCGCGAAGGGGCCGAGATGATCGAGGCTCGCGACAAAGGGAAACGAGCGGGCGCGCGACAGTCTTCCATAGGTCGGCTTCAAGCCGAAAATGCCGCAGAACGACGACGGCACGCGAATGGAGCCGTTGGTGTCCGAGCCAAGCGCGATCGGCACCAGCGCGCCGCCAACCGCGCTGCCCGAGCCGCCCGACGAGCCGCCGCTCATCCGCGTCGGATCATGCGGATTGCGCGAGGGGCCGTCATGCACGTTCTCGCCGGTGAAGTCGTAGGCGTATTCGCCCATGTTGAGCGCGCCGACAAGTATGGCACCGGCGGCTTCCATCCGCTCGATCAGCGTCGCGTCGCGCTTGGCCGGTGCAAGATCGCGGTTGATCTTGGAGCCGGCACGGGTCGGAAGCCCCTTCACGTCGAATAGATTCTTCACCGCGAACGGCACGCCCGCGAGTGGGCCAACGTTCTTGCCGGCCTCGATCGCGGCATCGATGGCACGCGCCCGGGCGCGGGCGCGATCGGCGGTGACATCGGTGAAGGAGTTGAGGATGCCGTCGTGCCGCCCGATGCGCGCGAGCGCGGACTCCGCCACCTGCAGCGCCGACAGCCTGCCTGATGATATGGCCTTGACGATCTCGGAAGCCGACAACGGCGCGGACGCGGTACTCATGGCGAGGTCAGGCGGTGAAGACACTGGCCGGCTCGGTTTCGTCAGGCAGCGGGAATTCGTCGACGAGGCGCGCCAGCCGCAGCGACACGTCGAGATTGGCGCGCACGGCCGGCCGCCAGCCGTCCTCGAGCGGCAGCGCAAGCGCTTTGGCGACGGCGTCGATATAGTCGTCCAGGGTATCGGCAGCCATTTGGGTCCTGGGTATCCTGTTCTCGTTTGCGCATGATCTTTTAAGAAAACCGCTACACACCCGCTCGCAGTGTAGGGACTTCAAATCGGCGGCGCTAGTGCACCGGCAACGGCGGATGCGGGATCGCCGTCAGCAACTCCCTGGTATAGGCGTCCTGCGGATCGCCCAGCACCTTTTCGGCCGGACCCTGCTCCACGATTCGCCCCGTGCGCATCACAATGACACGATCGCATAACAAGCGCACTACGTTCAAATCGTGGGACACGAACAAATAGCTCATGCCGAGTGAGGCTTTCAGGTCCTGCAGCAGGTTCAGGACCACCGCCTGTACCGACACGTCGAGCGCCGCGGTCGGCTCGTCGAGGATCACGAGCTTGGGATGCACCGCGATCGCCCGCGCGATGCCGACGCGGGCCTTCTGGCCGCCCGATAGCTGATGCGGAAAGCGATCCAGCAGGTTGACGGGTAGCCCAACCAGCCCCGCCAACTCCTCGCAGCGGGCGCGTAGCGCATCCCGGCCCCTGATGTCGCCGAGTTGCATGATCGGGTCCGCAATCGCGCGGACTGCTGTGAAGCGCGGGTTGAGGCTGTCGGTCGGGTCCTGGAACACCATCTGGATGCGGCTGCGCAGCGGCAGCCGGGCAAAAGCGTTCGGCATGATGGCGCCGATCTCCTCGCCGTCAAAAGAGATGCGGCCGGAGGTCTGGTCGAGGAGCCGCATCACCATCATCGACGTGGTCGATTTGCCGCAACCGGACTCTCCGACCAGGCCGACGCTCTCGCCTTTGCCGACCGTGAAGCTGATGCCGTCGACGGCGCGGAACACTTCCTCCTCGACCGGCGGCTTGCGTCCGAACAATCTGCCGAGCGTGGCGGTCGCGCCCTGGCGCGGATATTCCTTCACGAGTTTTTCGACGATGAGGAGGGGTTTTGCACCCTCACTCGTCGACTCGTCACCCCCGGGCTTGACCCGGGGGTCCATCCCTTCTGAAGATTGATGGATGGCCGGATCAGGTCCGGCCATGACAGAAGCTTCGTCCTCCGGCAACAGATCCCGCAGCGACACGCCGATCCGCGGCGTCGCTCGCATCAGTTTGCGCGTGTAGGCATGCTGGGGATTGGCAAAGATATCCGCGGACATCGCGGTCTCGACCACCTTGCCCTTCTCCATCACCACTACGCGGTCGCAATAGGCCGCGGCCAGGCCGAGGTCATGGGTGATCAGGATGGTCGACATGCCGCGCCGCTTGGTGAGCTCAACGACCAGGTCCATCACCGCCTTCTGCGTGGTGACGTCGAGACCCGTGGTCGGCTCGTCCGCGATCAGAAGCTGCGGATTGCAGGCGAGCGCCAGCGCGATCACGACGCGCTGGCACATGCCGCCGGACAGCTCGAACGGATAGGCGTGATAGCGCTCACGCGGGCGGGCGATCTTGACCTGCTCCAGCGCCTCGATCGCCTTTTCTCCGTAGTCGCTCACGGTTGCCTGCTGCACATGCTGGCGCAGCACGTCCTCGATCTGGTCGCCGACTTTGCGGATCGGATTGAGCGCCGCGCGCGGGTTCTGGAAAATCATCGAGATCTCGCGGCCGCGCAGGTCGCGCATCTCGTCCTCGCTGGCGGCCTTGACGTCAATGCCGGAGAACACCACCGAGCCCTCGGCAATCTTGCCGGCGCGATCGAGGATGCGCATTACCGCATATGACGTGACCGACTTGCCGGAGCCGGATTCGCCGACAATGCCGAGCGTCTCGCCCTTGGCGACGCTGATATTGACATGCTGCACCGCCTTGACGATGCCGCGGCGGGTGGAGAATTCGACGGTGAGATCATGCACGTCGAGCAGCGGCTGCGCGGTCATGGCACGCTCCGCAAATCAAGCTCGTCATGCGCGACCCGCCTGCGGGGCCGTAGCCCCTTCGGCGCGGCGAAGGCCCGCGCATCCATCAAGAATTCGAAGTTGCGTTTCGCGCGATGGATCGCCGGGTCAAGCCCGGCAATGACGACATTTCTCATAACGCCAGCCATCTCACGTCCTCCGCTGCGGATCGACGATGTCGCGCAGTCCGTCGCCGAGCAGGTTGAAGCAGAACACCGCGATCATCAGGGCCAGGCCCGGGAACAGCGCGATCCACCATTCGCCGGACACCATGAAGCCCGCGCCTTCCGCGACCATGATGCCCCATTCGGCGGTCGGCGGCCGCACCCCGAGCCCGATGAAGGAGAGGCCCGCGGCATTGAGGATGGCGTAGCCCATGGTCAGCGACATCTGCACGATCATGATCGGCATGATGTTCGGCAGGATATGCACGAGAAGAATGCGGAACTCGCCATTGCCCGACAGCCGCGCCGCCTGCACGAAGCCGGCATTGCGGCGGACATTGGCCTCGGCGCGGGCGACGCGTGCATAGAGCGGGAAGTTCACGATGGCGGTGGCGAGGATGATGTTCTGCACGGTGTTGCCCAGTGCTGCGACGATGCCCATCGCCAGCACGAACAGCGGAAACGCCATGATGGTGTCGGCGATGCGCCCGACGATGCGGTCGGTCCAGCCGCCGAAATAGCCGGCGGCGATGCCGGCGAGCCCGCCCATCAAAAACACCAGTACGACGGAGGCGACCGCGATGAAGGTGTCGAGCCGTGTCGCCACGATCACGCGGCTGAAAATATCGCGGCCGAGCTGGTCGGTGCCGAACCAGTGCGCCGCCGACGGCGCCTTCAACGCCGCGGCGGTATCGGAGGCGAGCGGATCGTAGGGCACCACATAGGGCCCCAACAGCGCGGCCAGCAGGATGACCAGCAGCAGCGCAAAGGCGAAGCCGGTGACCTTGTTTTCGCCGAGCACATAGCGCGCCTGCTCGAACAGCGCGACAAGTCCAGAGGTTCGCGCGGGGCCGGCGGGTTCAACAGCGGGCGCAACCGTACTCATGCTTACACCCCTACCCTTCCAGCCGCACGCGTGGATCGATCACGCCATAGAGAATGTCGATCAGGAGATTGAGCAGCACATACATGACCGCCATGGTCAGCACGAACCCCTGTACCGGCGCGAAGTCCGAAGAGATCAGCGCTTCCACCGCATAGGAGCCGATGCCGGGCCAGGCGAAGACTTTTTCGACCAGCACGTTGGCGCCGAGCAGGAACGAGAACACCATCGACAGCGTGGTGATGACCGGCAGCATGGCGTTGCGGAAGGCGTAGGTGACGATCACCGTCGACGGCTTCAGTCCGCTGGCGCGGGCGGTGCGGACGAAGTCGGAAGCGAGCACCGACAGCATCGAGGCCCGCGTCATGCGCGCGATCGGCGCCAGCGAGAAGATCGCGAGCGTCGCCGCCGGCAGGATGAGCTGGCTCAACGCCGAGCGGAACGCCTCGAAATCGCGCGCGATCAGGGTGTCGATCAGGTAGAAGCCGGTCACCGTCGGCGGCGCGCTGTAGAACACATCGAGCCGGCCGAGTGGCGCCGGCGACCAGCCGAGCAGGAAATAGAAGACATAGACCAGCACGAGGCCGGTGAAGAACACCGGCAGTGAGACGCCGGCCGTGGTGGTGAGGCGACAGAGATGGTCGATCCACGAGCCGGGCCGTGTCGCCGCCAGCACGCCGAGCGGCAGCGCGATCGCGATGGAAACAAGCAGGCCAAGCAGCGTCAGCTCGGCGGAAGCCGGCAGGCGGTTGCGGATCTCGGTCGCGACCGGTTGGCCGGTGGTCAGCGACGTGCCGAGATCACCATGGGCGAGGTCGGCGGTGTAGTGGAAGAACTGCTCGACCAGCGGCTTGTCGAAGCCGAGCTTCTTGCGGATCTGCTCGACGGCTTCCTTGGTCGCGGCGGGACCGGCGAAATAGGCCGCGGGATCGCCGGGCAGCGCGCGGGTCAAGAGGAAGGTGACGATCACGACGCCGATCAGGCTCGGGATCGCGAACATCAGCCGCTTGCCGATCAGGGTCAGCATGGCGCGCTCCTTCGTTGTCCGATCAGCTCATCCCTTCACCAGCGCGCGATAATCGAGCCGGCGGTGGAACCAGTATTGATAGCCCGAGATGTTCTTCTGCATCGCGACGTTGACGAAGGGCTGATACAGCGGCACGCGCGGGACGTCGGCGAAGGCGAGATCGACAAAACCCTTCACGTCGGTGTCGTAGGCGGTCTTGTCGCCGGTCGCGGCCGCCGTCCGCGCGCCGTCGATGAACTTGTCCATCTCCGGCGACTTGTAGCTCATGGTGTTGAAGACGGAATTGTTGCCGTGATAGCACCAGTAGAAGAAGTATTCGGGGTAATCGAGCCAGCCCGAGAACACGTTGGTGTAGAGCGGCATTTCCTTCTTGTTCAGCTCGGTGCGCCAGTTGGCGCCGGGCACCTTGTTGATCGTGGTCTTGATGCCGATCTGGCCGAGGCTCTCCTGCACCAGCACGCAGAGCGGCTCGTTGACCTGCGCAAAGTTGAGGTCGAACGAGATCGTGGTCTCGAAGCCGCTGGCGAGGCCTGCTTCCGCCATCAGCGCCTTGGCCTTCTCCATGTCGGTCGCGTATTTGGTCGGCTGGGGCCATGCGACCTCGGTCGGCTTGTCGGCGGCGGCGCCGAACATCGGGTTGGCGAGACCGAACATCACCGCGTCCATGATCTTCTGGTATGGAATTGCGTAGGCGACCGCCTGGCGCACCTTCAGATTATCGAAGGGCGGCTTGGTGACGTTCATGCCGATATACTGAATGCCGTTGGAGAACGGCAACGACACCACGTTGAGCTTGCCCGCCGCCTTCAGCTCCTGGAAATCCTTGTTCGGCAGCTCATAGGAAATGTCGGCGTCGCCGCGCTCGAGCAGCGCGCGGCGGTTACCGGCCTGCGGCACCATGCGCCAGATCACGCGTTTGATCTTCGGCAGAGGACCGCCGACCCACTCGTCGTTGCGCTCCATGATCACTTCGGTGCCCGCGGTCCATTTCGTCACCTTGTAGGCGCCGGAGCCCGCGGTCTGCTGCTTGGTGTATTCGAGACCCCAGGGGTCCTTCTCGCTGGCGTTCTTCTTCACCAGTTCCGAGTTGACGACGCAGGGCACAATGACCGCGAGATCTGGAATCGTCAGCCGGTCTTTCCTCGCGAAATCGACGCGCACGGTGTTGTCGTCGACGATGACGAACTGCTCGGGCTTGGTGAGCGAACCCGCGCTCATCTGGAAGGTCGGAAAGCCGCCGACGGTGACCGCGCGGTCGAGCGACCATTTCACATCTTTCGCCGCGACCGGCGTCCCGTCGTGGAATTTGGCGTTCTTCTTCAGCTTGAAGGTCACCGACATGTCCGAGATGTTCATGTCCTCGGCGAGTTCGCCCTTGAACTTGTCGCGATCATAATAGGGCACGCCGCCCGGGCCGCTCTTCATCTCGTGGCTGATCAGCCGGTCGTAGCAGTTCCAGGACACTTCATAGCCGGGCACGTTGGTGCCGACGCCATGGATGTCGAGATTGTTCGGGCCGCCTTCGGAGACGATGAGAAGGGTCTCGGAACGCGCATCGGCCCTGGCGGGAGACCAGATCGCGGGCGCGGCGGGCGCCACCGCCCCAACCGCCAAGCCGGAAACGGATTTCAGGAAATCGCGGCGCTTCATGAGAGGCTCCAACGCAAACGTGAAAAATGGCGTTGGAGCCATAATCGCAAGGTTCGTGCCAAACCTTAACCGAACCTTAAGGGCCGGCTAAGCCCATGATCGGCTTCCCGAAAGTACGATGCGTCGCAGGGCCGCCGGCGGACCGCGACTTGCATACAAAGCGGCACCTTTGCTCATTATGAGGGCAGATGCGGCCACTCAATCCGGCCAGATCAACTCCTGAAGCTGCACGAGGTCATGGGCCTGCTCGTGCCAGCCTTCGATGCAGATGTGCCTGACGGGATCGCTCGCCCGATGCAGCAGCATCAACGCCATCAGCCGGCGCTTCACGGCGAAATCGACGAGCGCGCCCGAATAGCCGAAGCCCTCGAACAGACTTTTGACGCGACGCGGCCGACCGGCGGCCATGAAGGCGCTGGGGCCAAGCAGATCATATTCGCCAAAGCCCGTCTGCACGTCGCCGAAATCGATCAGGCCGGCGAGGCGCCACGCGCCGCCGTCGTTCGCCAGCAGAAAGTTTTCCGGAATGTATTCGCCGGTTAGGATGACCGGCGGCCCATCCATCGGAATCAACTCGGCGGCATCGCGCAGAAGATTGTCGAGTCCATCAAGAAATTTCGACGCGAGTCCCAGCCGTTCATGCCGCGCGCGGCAGCCCGCGACCTGCCTGCGCATGAACGCATCCCAGCGCGGCTCGATGTCGAGCAGCGCGCCGGGCGGAACGCGCTGCACTTCCGCGATGGTTTCGCCGATTTGCGCCAGCACGTTTTCCTTCTGATCTTCCGGCACCGACGGCCAGGCGTCCGAACCCAGCACACCCTCAAGCCGCGTGATGACCAGATAGGGCCAGCCGTCGCGCTCGCCCTCCACGACGATTTCCGGAATCGGAATGGTGAGCCGCCCGCGAAGCACCGATAGTGAGCCGCGCTCCGACACAAACTGGCTGCGCAGCATCGGCGGAAAGATCTTCAGGATCAGCCGCGCGTCGAGGGCTGTGACGAGATTGGTGCCGGTCGCGAACACATGCGGCGCCGTGCAGGCGAACCCATGGCCGCGCGCGATGTCGAGCGCCACCGGCAGCCAGTTCGCGGCAGCCGTGCGCCAGGTGCGATAGGTGTCTTGGTTCGCAAAGGACGGAAGAGAAGTCACAATGGCTCAGCCGTCATTGCGAGGCGCGACTTGTCCGCCGTAGCTCGGAGAGCGAAGGCGGAAGCGACGAAGCAATCCACGTCCCCGCTTGCTGCGGCATGGATTGCTTCGCGGAGCCTGTCATCGGGCGCGCGTTCGCGCGACCCGTTGGCTCGCAATGACGGCTGGACCAGCGCGCGCACTTACCGGTCCGGGCTCGCGCGCTCGAATTGCCGTAGCAGCCGGTTGCCGCGCTCGACCGCGGAATCCATCGCGGCCTGCGCGCTCTTCTTGCCAGCAAAGGCCTGCTCCAGCTCGTCGTCGACCACGTCGCGGACCAGCACGAAGGAGCCGAGGCGAAACCCGCGCGAATTCGCGGTCGGCGGTTTCAGCGTGATCTGCTCGATCGAGATCGAGGCACCGGGATTGCGATCGTAGAAGCCCTGCGCGCGCGTCAGGTCGAAGGCAGCGCGGGTGATCGGCAGATAACCCGTGTTCTGGTGCCAGGCGGCCTGTACTTCCGGCTTGGAGAGAAATGAGAAGAATTTCGCCACGCCCTTGTATTCGGCCTTCGGCCGGTCGCGCAACACCCACAGCGTTGCGCCGCCGATGATGGTGTTCTGCGGCGCACCGGCAACGTCAGGCCAATATGGGATCATGCCGTAGCCGACGTCGAATTTCGAATTGGCCTTGATGTCGGCCCGCGTTCCCGACGAGCCGATGAAGATGCCGCATTCGCCGTTCTGAAAGCGCGGCTCGGCCGATTGTGCGCGGCCACTGTAATCGAAGATCTTGCTGCTCTGCCATTCCGCCAACTGCGCGACATGGCGCACCACGGTCGCATTGTTGAACACAAGCACCGCATCTAGCCCGCCGAATCCGTTGTCCTTGGTCGCCAGCGGCAGGTTGTGAAATGCGGAGAGATTCTCGACATGGATCCAGGACGGCCAGGACGTGGTGAAGCCGCAGGCCGCGCCGCGGTCGCGCAGCTTTTTCGCCGCAGCACCCAATTCCGGCCAGGTCTTCGGCGCGGCTTCGGGATCAAGGCCGGCGTCGCGGAACATTTTCTTGTTGTAATAGACGATCGGCGTCGAGGCGTTGAAAGGGAACGACAGCAGATTGCCGCTGATATCGCCGTAATAGCCGGTCACGGCCGGCAGATAGGCGGCAGGCCTAAACGGCTCCTGCTCGTCCCGCATCAGTTCGAACACCGGATAGATCGCGCCCTTTGCTGCCATCATCGTGGCGGTCGCGATTTCATTAACCTGCACGATCGCAGGCTGGCTGCGCGAACGGAACGCGAAGATCGCGGCCGTGACGGTTTCGGTGTAGTTACCCTTGTAACTGGCCACGACGCGGTATTCCGACTGCGAGGCGTTGAAATCAGCGGCGAGTTTCTCCACCTCCCGGCCGAGCTGGCCCGACATCGCGTGCCACCACATGATCTCGGTTGTGGCAAAAGCGGGCGAGGCAAACGCGAGCGCCGCCGCTGCAGCCGCGAGTGGTACGAGCTTATTTACGGATTTCACGATAAAAACACTCTCAACCTCAAGGGGACGAACTCGGTCCGCTCATATTCGGCGCTTTTTTGCGGCGCGCCAATACGGCGGAATCATTCCGGAACAGACCGGTTCGGCACACCATTGACGATCATCCCGGCGTCGGCACAATAGCGGCATCGCGCCCCCACTGCAAAAAAGGCGTTGAACCTTTTCCGTCGGCCCGAGACTCCATCATCAAGGGGAAGAAGTTGTCAGTGTACCGCGCCGAGCTTCCGCGGACCTTTGCTCTCGTTGCAGCGCTGCTTTTGACGGCGGCCTCAACGAGCGTTTTTGCGCGCGAATCTCGCGCCGCCGATACCCAGCGCGAAGATTATCCCACGGTCCAGGCGCTCCGCTACCTGGGGCGCCAGCTCGGCGAGGAAGGGAAAACCATCGAGCAGACCCGTGTCGGCACGATCGACCTCGATCGCACCAATGTGGTGCAGCGCGATCCCGCGTCCGCGGCCCTGATCGAACGCATTCGCAAGGCGGAGTGAGGATCGTCTTGTCAGCGCCTCCCACCAGCGACACGACGGAGCGGCCGGTGAGCCTCGCGACCCAGGCCCGCGCCCGCATTGTCGGCCTTCTCCGTGCGGTACCGATCCGCTGGCGCATCCTGTCGATAGCGGCGCTGAATTCGGCGGTCGTCGTGGTGCTCGCCGTGTTGATCTGGAACGGCGCCAAGGTCCTGGGCTCGGCCTGGGAAGACGTGCGCCAGGTGCGCGAATCCGACAAGATCCTGGCGCTGCTCGAGAGCGAGACCGGGCGGCTGCAGAACCTGATCCATCGCTACATCAACCAGCCGAGCCCCGAACTTTTCGCCGAAATCCTGCTGCTGCGCGAGGCCGTGCTCGGCACGCTGACGACGCGGGCGTCCACCGATCCCATGCTGTCCGGTTCGGTCGAGGAGCTCGAGCGCGTTACCGAGCGTTTCCTCAACGGCTTCGGCGAATTGCGCGCCGTGCAGGCCACCATCAACAAGACCTATGAGCAGCAGGTGCTGGGCCCGGCCAAGGACATGGCCGGGCTATATTCCGTCATCGAGGGCGCGACCGGCCACCGCGACGCCCGGATCTGGCCCTCGCTCGGCAAATCCCGCGAAGCCTTCACCGGAATGCTGGTCGCGGCCAACGCCTATTACTTGTCGCTCGCGACCGCGTCGGCCGAGGAAGCGCGCCGCAACACCGATACGATCGAAAAGACCATTCCGGTCATGAGTGACCTCGCCGACAACGACCTGCAGCGCATGGCGCTGGTGCGCTTGAAGGAGCGCACGGACGCGCTGCGCCAGGGCATGGACAAATTGTCGGAGCAGTTGACCAGCCGCACCGAGCTGTTGCGCAACACCATCGACGCGACCCAGGCCGAAGCCATCGGCGCGATCGACGATCTCTCCGCCAAGATGCGCGAGCGCGAACAGAAGGCGCAGGAGACCTTCGACCGCACGCTGACCGATATTTCGCGGCGCGTGCTGTCGATCGCCGTGATCTTCCTCGGCATCATCTTTTCGGCGGGCGTGCTGATCGCGCTCTCGATCCGGCTGCCGCTGCAGCAGATCATGACGGCGATGCGCGCGATCACGCTCGGCGATTACGACCGCGCCGTGCAGGGCACCACGGCCCGCGACGAGGTCGGCGCCATGGCGCGCGCGGTGGAAGTGTTCCGCGAAAACGCCATCGCCAAGCGCCGCACCGAGGACGAATTACGCTCGTCGAAGGAAAAGGCGGAGAGCGCGCTGCTCGAGCTCAACACCGCGCAGCAGAACCTGATCGACGCGGAGCGTCTGGCGGCGCTTGGCGGCCTCGTCGCCGGTGTTGCGCATGAGGTCAACAACCCGATCGGCATCAGCCTCACGGTGGCGTCGAGCTTTGCGCGGCGCAGCGAGCTGTTCGAGGCCGAGCTCAAGGCCGGCGGCGGCTTGCGCCGCTCGCAGCTGGAAGAGTTCGTCCGCTCGTCGCGCGATGCCGCCCAGCAATTGGTGGGCAATCTGCACCGCGCCGGTGAGCTGATTCAGTCCTTCAAGCAGGTCGCGGTCGACCGTTCCCATGCCGAACGCCGGCAATTCTCGCTCGGCGAAGCCACCGACCAGATCATCGCGAGCTTGCGGCCGGTCCTGAAGCGGGCGCCGATCGAGCTGACCGTCGACGTGCCGGAGGGCCTGACGATCGACGGCTATCCGGGCTCCTATGGCCAGATCCTGACCAACCTCTTCCTCAACGCGGTTAACCACGCCTTCGGCGATGGCCGATCCGGCTCGATCTCGATCTCGGCGCGGGCGCGCGGCCATGACGATATCGAGATCATTTTTGCCGATGACGGGGCCGGAATGACCCCGGACGTGCAGCGGCAGGCGTTCGACCCCTTCTTTACGACGCGGCGCAACGAAGGCGGCTCCGGACTGGGTCTACACATTGTCTATAATCTGGTAACCCAGCAGCTGGGCGGCCGGATGATGCTGGAGTCGAGGCTGGGACAAGGCACCACTTTTCGCATTATCATGCCCCGGTTCGCCAAGGGTGAACCCGCGAGTTCAGAGACTTTAGCCGACGGAACTGATCAATGGCCGAACAGGACGATGTCCTCCACCTGATCGACGACACCGGGACGGTTCCGGACGACTCGTCTGTCCGCAAGTGGAAGATCGCGGTCATCGACGACGATCAGGCCGTGCATGAGGGCACCCGCTTTGCGCTGTCCGACTACAGCCTGAACGGCCAGGGGCTCGAAATCCTCTCCGCCCATTCGGCCGCCGAAGGCCGCGAGCTGATGCGCGCGCACAAGGACATCGCGGCCGTCCTGCTCGACGTCATCATGGAGACGGATGTCGCGGGCCTCGAGCTCGTCGAATTCATCCGCAACGAAATCCAGAACGAGACGGTGCGTATCATCCTGCGCACAGGCCAGCCCGGCCAGGCGCCGGAGCGGCGCGTCATCGTCCAGTACGACATCAACGACTACAAGGCGAAGACCGAGCTCACCGCCGACAAGCTGTTCACCTCGCTGACCGCCGCACTGCGCAGCTACCAGCAGCTCGAGCGCATGGTGCAGACAAGGCGCGGGCTCGAGATCATCATCGACGCCGCCTCGACGCTGTATGATTTCCGCTCGATGCAGCGGCTTGCCGAGGGCGTGCTGACCCAGCTCGCCTCGCTGCTCAATGTCGATTGCGCCGGCATCCTGGTGCTGCGCGATGACGGCAACAAGACGCGCGAAGACTTCTCGGTGCTGGCCGGCTCCGGCTGCTACAGCCGCTTCATCGGCGTGGCCAGCTCGAAATCGCTCGATCCGGATCTGCGCGCGATGGTGGAAGCCGCCTTCAAGCGCCGCAAGCACGAATTTGCCGATCACCGCACCGTGCTCTATGTGCGCACTGGCTCCGGGCGCGAGGTCGTGGTGCTCTTGCAGTCGGAGCGGCAATTGTCCGAGACCGACCGCTCGCTGGTGGAGATTTTCGGCAGCAGGCTGTCGATCGCCTTCGACAACGTCATCCTCTATCAGCAGCTGCACGAGGCCAATACCCAGCTCGAGGACCGCGTCGCCCAGCGCACCCGCGCGCTGATGCAGGCCAATCGTCGGCTGTCGGCGCAATGGCTGCGGCTGCAGCGCGCCAACGGCTTCAAGAACGAGATCCTGGGCACGGTCGCCCATGACCTCAAAAATCCGCTCGGCGTCATCCTCGGCCGCACCGAGATGCTGACCGAGCTGATCTCCACCGCCGCGTCGAAAGAGAGCGTGACGGCCCAGATCGACCACATCCGCGATGCGACCAAGCGCCTCACCTCGATGGTCGATCATCTCATTTCCGACGCGATGGCCGATGCTTTCGACATCACCATCCGCCGCGAGCCGGTCGATATCGCCCATCTCGTCAGCGAGGTCGCCGAGGCCAACCAGCCGCTCGCGGTCAACAAGCAGCAGACCATCAAGGTGTCGGCGCCGCCGAATATCGTAACCATGTGCGACACCGACCGCATCCGCGAGGCGATCGACAATCTCGTCTCCAACGCCATCAAATACAGCCCGATCGGCGGCAAGATAGCGGTCACGGTCGGCCACGAGGACGACAACACCGTCATTCGCGTCGCCGACGAGGGCGCGGGCCTGTCGCCGGAGGACCTCGGCCGGCTGTTCGGCCGCTTCCAGCGGCTCTCCGCCAAGCCGACCGCGGGCGAAAGCTCGACCGGCTTGGGCCTCTCGATCGTCAAACGCATCATCGATATGCACGGTGGCGAGGTGACCGCCACAAGCGCAGGTCCTAACAAGGGATCGACCTTCACCATCGTCCTGCCCGCGACCGAGATGTCATGAGCCAGAGCCAACACATCATCATCGTCGATGACGAGGCGCCGGCCCGCGAGATGGTCGGCGACTATCTCAAGATGCACGGCTTCACCGTGACGCTGTGCGACGGCGGGAAAAGCCTGCGAGGCGCGATCGAGACAGGCTCGGAGCCCGATCTCGTGGTGCTCGACCTCAACATGCCCGAGGAAGACGGGCTTTCCATCATCCGCGACCTCAAAAGCCGCACCAACGTCCCCGTCATCATGCTGACCGCGACCGCAAGCCCGATCGACCGCGTGGTCGGGCTCGAACTCGGCGCCGACGACTACATCGCCAAGCCCTGCGAGCTCCGCGAGTTGATGGCGCGCATCCGCTCGGTCCTGCGCCGGAGCGGCCCCGCCAAGGTTGCGCCTGCCGCCGCCGAAGCCGCCGGCGCCAAGGCCGGCAAGGACCATCTGGTCCGGTTCGGGACCAAATGGCTCGACCTGGAAGCCCAGGCGCTCCGCGACGACGAGGGTAACGAGCACCCCCTGACCGCCTCCGAATTCGGCCTGCTCAAGGTCTTTGCCGCCAATCCGAAGCGGGTGCTCTCCCGCGAGCGACTGCTGGAGCTCGCCAATGCCCGCGACAGCGAGGCCTTCGACCGCGCCGTGGACCTCAGGATCATGCGGATTCGCCGCAAGATCGAGCCGGATCCGACCAAGCCGGCCGTGATCCGCACCATCCGCGGCGGCGGCTATCTGTTCTCCCCCGCCGGCGAAAAGGCCTGAGGGCCAGGGCGTCTCGCCGCTTGAGGCCCCCTTTTGCTTCCAGGAGCCGGCTTAAGACCTTGGCAGGGCCTGCGGAACTTTTTCCGTCCTGAAATCCAGCAATTTTCCGCACATTGAAAATATTCACAATTTCGCCCTGAGTGTTTCGTCGCAGCCGCCTCGACGAAACAATTCTCCTGCCCAAGAAACCATTTTCTGGCTCTGGAGCAGAAATCCCGAAACGCAGCCCCATTAACACTTTCGGTTAACGAAGCGCCGCACAAGCGGCGTCATGGGAGCCTGTCATGCAGAACGTCGTCGCCATCAACGCCGCAGCCCGCCAGAGCATCATCGCTGCTCAGGCGACCTCGGACGAAATGCTGCTGGAAAGCATTGCCGATGGCAACCGGACCGCGATGCACATCCTCTATTCGCGTCACAACGTACGCGTCTACCGTTTCATCCTTCGCATCGTCCGCGACACCACGATGGCCGAAGACCTCGTCAGCCAGGTCTTCCTGGACGTCTGGCGCACCGCGGGCCAGTTCGAGGGCCGCTCCCAGGTTTCGACCTGGCTGTTGTCGATCGCCCGCTTCAAGGCGCTGACTTCGCTGCGCCAGCGTAAGTTCGAGGACATCGACCAGGAAGACGTCCGCGAGATCGCCGATCAGGCGGATACGCCGGAAACTTCGCTCGATCGCTCGACCACCAGCCAGATCCTGCGCGCCTGCGTTGCAAAGCTGTCGCCGGCGCACCGGGAGATCATCAATCTCGTCTACTATCACGAGAAGTCGGTGGAAGAAGTCGGCCAGATCATCGGCATCCCGCAGAGCACGGTGAAGACCCGCATGTTCTACGCCCGCAAGCAGCTTGCGGACCTGCTCCGGAACGCCGGCGTCGACAGCCTCGCCGCGTAATGAACTTTGGGCCGGCCGACCGCGGCTGGTCCACGAAACAAATGAAACAGACGACGAAATCACGCTGAAAAGATCGCCCGTTAGACAGATATCCATCGAATTCTCTTCAACCTCCCAAGTACCTCCAAGACCCGGAAAGGATGCCCCCCTTTCCGGGTCGCTCTATTTTGACCTCCCCCAGCCGATACCAACATCGTGCCGCCCGTGCTAAACCGCGCCAGGGAATGACGATGGATGGCGTGCGATGTTTGAAGGTCTTGATGCGGTCGCCCTGGCGCGGATGCAATTTGCCTTCACGATGTCGTTCCACATCGTCTTCCCCGCCTTCTCCATCGGGCTTGCGAGCTATCTCGCCGTGCTGGAAGCGCGCTGGTTGATCACCGGTCGCGAGGTCTTCCTCAATCTCTTCCATTATTGGCTCAAGATTTTCGCGGTCGCGTTCGGCATGGGCGTGGTGTCGGGCATCGTGATGTCCTACCAGTTCGGCACCAACTGGTCGGCATTTGCCGACAAGGCCGGCCCGGTCATCGGCCCCTTGATGGCCTATGAGGTCCTGACCGCGTTCTTCCTCGAAGCCGGTTTCCTTGGCGTGATGTTGTTCGGGCTCGAACGCGTCGGCCGCAGGCTGCATTTCATGGCGACGCTGATGGTCGCGATCGGCACGCTGATTTCGGCATTCTGGATCCTCTCCGCCAATTCCTGGATGCAGACGCCGACGGGCTATGCGGTGAACGCCGACGGGCAATTTGTTGCCGCCGACTGGCTCAAACTCATCTTCAATCCGTCCTTTCCCTATCGCCTCGTGCATATGGTGCTCGCGGCCTATCTGACCACGGCCCTCGTGGTCGGCTCGGTCGGCGCGTTTCATCTCCTGCGCGAGCAGCATCTCGCCGGTCCCCGCGTGATGTTCTCCATGGCGATGTGGATGGCGACGCTCGTTGCTCCGATACAAATACTCGCCGGCGACCAGCATGGGCTCAACACGCTGGAGCATCAGCCGGTGAAAATCATGGGCATGGAAGGCCATTACCAAAGCCATCCCAACGGCGCGCCGCTGATCCTGTTCGGCCTGCCCGACCAGAGCGAAGGCAAGGTCAGATACGCCCTCGAAATTCCGCGCATGGGCTCGCTGATCCTGAAACATTCGCCGGATGCGCCGATGGCCGGCCTCGACACCGTGCCGCGCGAAAACTGGCCTCCGGTGCCCATTACTTTTTGGTCGTTCCGCATCATGGTCGGCATGGGCTTTCTCATGTTCGGCCTCGGCCTGTTCAGCCTCTGGTGCCGCTGGCGCGGCACGCTGTTCCAGTCGCGGCTGCTGCACGTCTTTGCGTTGCTGATGGGGCCCGCGGGCTTCATCGCCGTGCTCGCGGGCTGGATCACCACCGAGACCGGACGGCAGCCTTTCACCGTGTATGGATTGCTGCGGACCACCGAGTCCGCCTCGCCGCTCGCCGCGCCCGCCGTCGGCTCCTCGCTGATCGCGTTTGTCATCGTCTATTTCACCGTGTTTGCTGCCGGCGTGTTCTATCTGCTGCGGCTGATGGCGCAGCCGCCGCATCCCGGCGAAGTCGGCCCGCCGAGCGATGTGCCCGCGCGCGCTGCCGGCATCACGCCCGCCATCGAAGGTGCGACCCGATGAGCATTCCGATCGACATCGTCACCCTCTGGGCCTTCATCATCGCCTTTGCCGTGTTCGTCTATGTGGTGATGGACGGCTTCGATCTCGGCCTCGGCATCCTGTTCCCGCTGTTTCCGGCCAAAGCCGACCGCGACGTCATCATGAACAGCGTGGCGCCGGTATGGGACGGCAACGAGACCTGGCTCGTGCTTGGCGGCGGCGGCATGATGGCGGCGTTTCCGCTGGCCTATGCCGTGCTGATGCCCGCGCTCTATACGCCCATCATCGCAATGCTGATCGG
The DNA here is from genome assembly GCA_035568535.1 of Bradyrhizobium sp. Taxonomy (GTDB): domain Bacteria; phylum Pseudomonadota; class Alphaproteobacteria; order Rhizobiales; family Xanthobacteraceae; genus Bradyrhizobium. Next base: position 22,353 of record DATMNV010000240.1, on the reverse strand, counting down.
CCTGATCTTCCGCGGCGTCGCCTTTGAATTCCGCTGGCGCGTGCAGGGCGAACGCAATCGCAATCACTGGGACCTCGCTTTTGCCGGCGGCGCGTGGGTTGCCGCGCTGGCGCAGGGCATCGCGCTCGGCGCCATCCTGCAGGGCATTCATGTCGAGGGACGGCAGTATGCCGGCGGCTGGTGGGACTGGCTGACGCCGTTCTCGATCCTGACCGGCATCTCGCTGGTGATCGGCTACGCGCTGCTCGGCGCGACCTGGCTGGTGCTGAAGACTGAAGGCGGCCTGCGCGACAAGGCCTATCACTTCTGCTGGTATCTGCTGTTCGCCATGCTGCTGGCGATCGGCGCGGTCAGCATCGCGACGCCCTTCCTGCACATCCAATATGCGCAGCGCTGGTTCACCTGGCCCAATGTGGCCCTCACCGCGCCGGTGCCGATCGCGGTCGCCGCCGTCACCGTGGCTCTGCTGCGCGCGCTCGCCAAGCGGCAGGACTCGCAGCCGTTCTATCTCGCGCTGGCGCTGTTTGCCCTCTCCTATGCCGGGCTCGGCATCAGCATGTACCCCTACATCGTGCCACAGAGCATCACCATCTGGCAGGCGGCCTCGCCGGAGAACAGCCAGATCTTCATGCTGTTCGGCGTCGCCGTGCTGATCCCGCTGATCCTCGGCTACACCGGTTGGGCCTATTGGGTGTTCCGCGGCAAAGTCCGCGCCGGCAGCGGCTATCACTGATGCGGCCGCAGGACACCCCGCGCCCGCTCGCACAGCGCCTGCTGTGGTTCGCTGGCCTGTGGCTTGCCGGCGTTTCCAGCGTCGCCCTGCTCTCGCTTGTCCTGCACCTCTGGATCGCGCCGAAATGAGACGCTTTGGCCCGTTTCGCATGGCTGCCAAGTGACGGAAATCGTAAGGATTTCGCCAAAGGCGCCATGAACTTGCCATCAAGCTGACCGCAGTTTTCAGGGTTCCAGTGATTTGCCAAACAGTGATACAACGGCCCCGCGCCCTCTCACGGAGAATTTCGAAATGACGAAGCTTCGTCACCTGATCTGGATGTCGATGGCTGCTGCCGGTCTTTTGCTTTCGACCTCGGCCAGCTACGCGCAATCGCAGGACCCTGGCGATCAGCCCGGCCTCGTCGCCGACGACAGCTATCAGCTCGATCCGGAATGGCAGAAGCAGATGGTGCTCTACCGCACCACTGAAGCGCCGGGCACCATCATCGTCCAGACCGCGGAACGTCACCTCTATCTGATCCAGCCCGGCGGACGCGCGCTGCGCTATGGCATCGGCGTCGGCCGCGACGGCTTCCAGTGGCAGGGACTGGTGAACATCACCAACAAGAAGGAGTGGCCGGACTGGACCCCGCCGCCGGAAATGATCGCCCGCCAACCCTATCTGCCGCGCTTCATGGCCGGCGGCCCCGGCAATCCACTCGGCGCCCGGGCGATGTATCTCGGCACCACCGTCTACCGAATCCACGGCACCAATCGTCCTGATACGATCGGCACCAAGGTCTCCTCGGGCTGCTTCCGCCTCGTCAACGCCGATGTCGCCGACCTCTACGATCGCGTTCCGGTCGGGACCAAGGTCATCATCAAGCAGAAGCCGGAGCTGTAGCGCCGGCGATCTGTCCCGCCCCTCTTCTTTAATCCTTTCTGAGAGAAACACATGTTTCGCACGTTTCGAGGCGGCCTGTTGATCGGGCTCGCGGTCGCGGTTTTGGTTGCGGCCAGCGCCATCGTCTATGAGTTCTACGACACCCGCACACTGAAGCGCACGGTCCGGCGCGGCGAGGTCTATTGCGGCGTCAACAAGGGCCTGCCCGGCTTCTCGATCCCCGACGACAAGGGCAATTGGACCGGCTTTGACGTCGATTTCTGCCGCGCGGTGGCCGCCGCCATCTTCGACGATCCGAGCAAGGCGAAGTTCATCCCGCTCGACGCCAATGAGCGCTTCAAGGAGCTGCAGAGCCGGAAGGTCGACATCCTCTCCCGCAACTCGACCTGGAACATGTCGCGCGAGGAGAATTACGACCTCTATTTCCCCGCGGTCGCCTATTACGACGGCCAGGGTTTCATGCTGCCGCGCTCGCGCAACATCGACTCCGCGCTTAACCTCGACGGCAGCAAGGTCTGCGTGCAGGCCTCGACCACCACTGCGCTCAACCTCGCCGACTATTTCAAAGCCAACAACATGAAATACGAGGAGGTGAAATTTCCTCAGCTCGACCAGGTCGTCAAAGCGTATGAGGACGGCAAGTGCGACACCTTCACCGCCGACATCTCCCAGCTCTATGCGCTGCGACTTAATTTGGCGAAGCCCGGCGACAACGTCATCCTGCCCGACGTCATCTCCAAGGAGCCGCTCGCGCCCGTGGTGCGCCAGCGCGACGACGACTGGATGATGATCGTGAAATGGACGCTCTATGCGATGATCAACGCCGAGGAGCTCGGCGTGAACTCGAAGAACATCGACGAAGCGTTGAAGTCGAAAAAGCCCGACGTGATGCGTCTCGTCGGCAACGAAGGCACCTATGGCGAGGACCTCGGCCTCACCAAGGACTGGGCCGTGCGCATCATCAAGCATGTCGGCAATTACGGCGAAGTCTATGAGCGCAATATCGGCGAGGAGTCCAAGCTGAAGATCCCGCGCGGGCTGAACCAGCTCTGGAACAACGGCGGGATTCAATACGCGCCGCCGATTCGGTAACTCATCGTTGACGTCGTCATTCCGGGGCGCGTCGAAGACGCGAGCCCGGAATCCATAACCACCATCGTGAATATGGATTCCGGGCCCATCGCTTCGCGATGTCCCGGAATGACGACGTGGGCAGGACCTCGCGCACGCTCAACATTCCCAATTCGAATTGTCAGAGAGCCGAGACACGACGCTTCGTTCCCGCGACACGATTTGCCCGAGTGATGCATCGACATTCTCCCTCAGAAAAAGAGGGCGCAGGGAAAGCCGGATGCTGGTTGCACCCGCGGCCTCGTGTGCAGTGTAGAAAGCACACGAGTTAGTCACCACAGGTTCAACCGGAGCGACCCGGCCTTCCCTGCGCGATTGGTGTTAACGGCTTATAGCGTGCTCTCCCCGGTGTCCGGGCTTGATAGCCACCGTCGCTCTCGCGAAACGTCTCGCGACAAGCTTGATCCCAGCGTCGGGAGATCAGGACCACACGCTTTTGCCGTCCGTGCCGGCCTCGCCCGTCCGGCGAAACCAACACGTCCATCGCATCCCGCACCAACGTTCGTGACGACGCGTACGCCCCTCTTGTGGCGGCAGGACGCGCGGAAAGGAGCCACTGATTTGCCCGACGGCGCAAGCGGAATTTTCGTCACAGGAGGGCTGGATCGCCTTAATCGGATTGAGATCGCTGGCGAAATCAGTTTTTAGGCGCGACGGATTTTGCGAGTGAATTGGACCGCCAATCGCAAGAGTTGCGGGCGACGCATGCAGAATCTATCCTTCGTCATTCCGGGGCGCGCGAAGCGCGAGCCCGGAATCCATAACCACCGATGCCTATGATGGCCTACTACGTCTATCTGCTTGCGAGCAAGAAGCACGGCACGCTCTATCTTGGCGTGACGAACGACATCGCTCGACGCGTCGAGCACAGGACCAAAGTGTCAGGCGGGTTCACGGCGCGATATGACGTCGACAAGCTGGTCTGGTTTGAAATTTATGATGATGCGATCACTGCCATCGCACGGGAGAAAGAGCTGAAGAAGTGGCGGCGGGATTGGAAGATTCGATTGATCGAAGAGCAGAATCCCGAGTGGGCTGACCCCTATCCTAGGATATCCAGCTAGCGCCTGTGGTTATGGATTCCGGGCTCGACGCTGCGCGTCGCCCCGGAATGACGGGTTGATAGAGCGCGGCTACCCCACCGTCACCATGCCGCTCCAGAACTGCAGCTCGCCGCCGGTGTCGATTTCGTAATTATTGCCGAAGGTGAGCTTGCCGTCGCCGCCGAAGCGGAAGGTCGCGATGTTGGCGGGCCGTCGATCTTGACGGTGTCGAAGGCGCGATTGGCGAGATAGAGGAAGCGATGATTGGTGACGATACCGTGGCGATCGAGAAAATCAATTTGCATCAAAACGGCGATCGTCGGCCGCCAATGGACTGACCACGCTCCCCTTTCGTTCGCCGCTACTTTGAAGTACCCATCGTCCGGAAATTCAGTGACCGTGAGCAACAGGCAAAGATGACGCAACAGACTAAAACTGGCCGGTTCAGCGATTTTTTTCTTTCGGTGTGCATGTCGCTGATCATCGCCCTCGTGACGCTGGTCTGTCTCGAAGTCTTTCTCCGGCTTGCCGACTTCCGGGAACTGCGCGACAGCCTGGCCGAGCAGTCGCTCAACTACGACTTTGACGCCGAGCTCGGATGGGCGCCGGCGCCGGAATCTTCCGGCACGATCACGACCTTTCGCACCACCCATTTCAAGCACAACAGCCTCGGCCTGCGCGACGACGAGCTCACCCTCGACGCCAAGCCGACGATCATGGTCCTCGGAGACTCCTTTGTCTGGGGCGCCGATTCCGAGGCAGACGAGCGCTTCACCGAGCTGCTGAAGCGGATGATCCCCGACCACAAGATCCTTGCGACGGGAGTTGCGGGCTATGGCACCGATCAGGAGTATCTGCTGCTGACGCGATTGTGGGAGAAGGTCAAGCCGGCGGTCGTCGTGCTGATCTTCTGCTCGGACAACGACCGGCTGGATAACCGCACCAATATCCGCTACTCGAGCTATCACAAGCCTTACTTCGCGGCGCAGGCGGACGGCTCGCTGGCGCTGATGGGACAACCGGTCCCGCGATCGCAACTGCTGTACATCAGGGATGACTGGCTGGTGCGCCACCTTTGGCTGGCACGGCTGGCGACGAATGTCTATGTGCGGCTCAGATATCCGCCTGTTGTCGTGCCGGATCCTACCGAAAAGCTCGTAGGCAAGATTCGCGAATTCGTCGAAGCGCACGGTGCGAAGTTCATGGTCGGAATCCAGAACCATGACGACGCGCTGGCCGCGTATCTTGAGGCCAACCGGATTCCGTTTGCGAAACTCGAGGGAGCTCCGTTCTATACGCAAGGCGGGCTCGGCCCGCATTGGACGCCGGAGGGCCACAAGGTTGTCGCGGAGCGGCTGGTGGAGATGATGTCCGCGAACAATGTCGTTCACGCCGACGCGGCTGCGAAGGATCGCTAGCGCCTTGTGAACTATGGTTGGAGCGCTTGGTCGCGAACTCTGAACCTTCTCCCCTTGTGGGAGAAGGTGGCGCGGACAAAGTCCGCGACGGATGAGGGGTTGCATCCGCGGGCGCAAAGAGCAGTTTGCTGCGCGGAGAGAAACCCCTCACCCGGATCGCATCTTTCGATGCGATCCGACCTCTCCCACAGGGGGAGAGGTGCACCGGCACTGCGGCATTCCTCTGCGCGGGCTAATAACTCCGCAGCCGCGCCAGCTGGTCGGCGTGGTAGTTGGCGTCGCCGAACAGCTCTTCGCACACCCGCGCGCGCTTCATGAAGAAGCCGATGTCGAACTGGTCGGTCATGCCCATGCCGCCATGCATCTGCACGCCTTCCTGTACCGCGCGGGTCGCGGTGGTGCCGGCGCGCGCTTTGGCGACCGCGACGGCGGCGGTGGCCTTGTCGAAACTGCCGTCGAGCGTCTGCAGTGCCTTGAGCACGGCGGCGCGGGTGATCTCGATGTCGATATAGAGCTGCGCTGCGCGGTGCTGCAGCGCCTGGAATTCGCCGATCGCCTTGCCGAATTGCTTGCGCTCCTTGAGGTAATTGACGGTGCGGGTAAACACCTCTTCACTCAGGCCCACCATTTCGGAGGCGACCGCGCCGCGGCCGATATTGAGCACGCCTTCGAGCAGCGCAAAACCCTGGTCGACTTCGCCGAGCACGTGATCGGCATTGACCTCGACATTGTCGAAATCGATGCGCGCGGCGTTGTGGGAATCGACCATGATGGTGCGCTCGGCCGCGATGCCCTTGGCCCTGGAATCGACCAGGAACAGCGTCACGCCGCTGGACTCACCGGCGGCGCCCGCACTGCGCGCCGCGACAATCAGGAGATCGGCGACATGGCCGTCGATCACGAGCGCCTTTGAGCCGTTCAGCTTGAAGCCGTTGCCGGAACGCGCCGCCTTCAGCTCGGTCTGCAGCGGGCGGTGCTTGGCACCTTCATCGACCGCGAGCGCGGCCAGCAGGCTGCCTTGCGAAATCTTCGGCAGATATTCCGATTTTTGCGCTGCGCTGCCGCCGCGCGACAGCGCGGAGGCCGCGACCACGGCGGTCGACAGGAACGGCGACGGCATCAGCGTGCGGCCGATCTCCTCCATCACCACGCCGGCCTCGACACAGCCGAGCCCGCTGCCGCCGAACTCTTCCGGCACCAGCAGGCCGGAGAACCCCATCTCGGCAAAACTCTTCCAGAGCTCGCGGGAGAAGCCGGTCGCGTCCCTGGAGTCGCGCAAGCCCCGCAGATGCGACACCGGCGCCTTGTCTGAGATCAGGCCGCGCGCGCTGTCGCGCAGCATCGATTGTTCTTCGGTGAGGACGAGGGCCATGGTTGAGGATTTCCGCTACACTGATCTTGGATCGATTTCGCTGTTACCCCTCATGGTGAGGAGGCGCTCTTGCGCCGTCTCGAACCATGAGGCCGGAGTCGGGCCTCATCCTTCGAGACGCGCGTTCTATCTGCACCGTTCGCGACGACCTCGCTATCGCTCGGTCTGCTCGGGTGCGCGCGCTCCTCAGGATGAGGGACTGCAATCACGCCCCCGGGAGATCGAGGATGCGCTTGGCGACGATGCCGAGCATGACCTCCGAAGTGCCGCCCTCGATCGAGTTGGCCTTGGTGCGCAGCCACGCGCGCGGACGGGCGCCGCCCCTGGAGCGCTCGCTTTCCCATTCCAGCGCGTCGATGCCGCCGGCTGACATCAGGATTTCGTAGCGGCGCTTGTTGAGCTCGGTGCCGTAATATTTCATCGCCGAGGAGAACGCCGGATGCGCCTGGCCTGCTTTCGCCAGATCGACCATGCGTTCGGCCGCGGCCACGAGCGCGGCCTCATCAACTTCGAAGCTCGCGATCTGGCCGCGCAGCACCGGATCTTCCAGGCGGCCCTGCTCGTCGGCGCCGATGGAATCGGCGGCGATCTGGCCGAGCGGGCGGCCGACGCCGCGCTCGCCCATGCCCGAGATCATCGCGCGCTCGTGCTGCAGCAGATATTTCGCGACATCCCAGCCGCGATTGACGGTGCCCACCACATGCGATTTCGGCACGCGCACATTGTCGAAGAAAGTTTCGCAGAACGGCGAATAGCCCGATATCAGCAGGATCGGCTTGGTCGAGACGCCCTTCGAGGCCATGTCGAACAGGATGAAGCTGATGCCGTCATGCTTCTTCGCCGCGGGATCGGTGCGCACCAGACAGAAGATCCAGTCGGCGTAGTTGGCATACGACGTCCAGATTTTCTGGCCGTTGATGATGTAATCGTCGCCGTCGCTCGCCGCGCGGGTCTGCAGCGAGGCGAGGTCGGAGCCGGCGTTCGGCTCGGAGTAGCCCTGGCACCAGCGGATGAGCCCCGCGGTGATCTTGGGCAAATGCTCCTTTTTCTGCGCGTCGGTGCCGTATTTGAGCAGCGCCGGCCCGAGCATGGAGATGCCGAAGGAGGTAAGCGGCGCCCGCGCGCCGATCGCGGCCATCTCCTGACGCACAATCTTGGCCTCCTCGCCGTCGAGACCGCCGCCGCCATATTCCTTCGGCCAATGCGGCACGGTCCAGCCCTTGTCGCGCATCCGCTCGAACCAGACGCGTTGCGCCTCCGAGGAGAATTTGGCGTTGCGGCCACCCCAGAACGTGTCATCGGAAGTCATGGGCTTGCGCATTTCAGCCGGGCAGTTCTGCTCCAGCCAGGCGCGGGTCTCTGCGCGGAATTTTTCCAGGTCGGCCATTTTCGATGCTCAGCTTTGGGACGTTTCCACTGTAAAGATCGTTGTGCCGACCTTAGCGGCGGTACAGCGGATTTCAACATCTCTATGCAATTCCGGCCCGTGTCGCACCGTCGCGCGATCGGCTATACCGGCTGCGCGGCACCCATTGAAAAACAAGAGGAAACGAGAAATGCGCCTGAAATTGCTTTCGCCTGGCGAAATGAACGCCGACCAAAAACAAGTCCATGACGAGGCGGTCGCGGGCAAGCGCGGCGCGGCACCAGCGCCAATGCTGAGCTGGCTCTACAGCCCTGAAATGGCCAAGCACGCCACGCGGCTCGGCGAAACCCTGCGCTTCAACACCATGTTTCCAGCGAAACTGTCCGAAATCGCGATCCTGGTCACCGCGCGGCATTTCACCGCGCATTACGAATGGTTCGCGCACAAGCGGCTGGCGCTGAAGGGCGGCATGGATCCGAAAATCATCGAGGCCATCCGCGACCGCCGCACGCCCGAGTTCGACGACCCCAAGGGCAAGACGATCTATGAGGTGGCGAAATCGCTGCACGAGGGCCATGGGCTGTCGAAGGCGCTCTATGCCGAGGCGGTTTCCGTTCTGAGCGAGCGCGGCCTGGTCGAGATCATCGGCCTCTGCGGCTATTACACGCTGGTGTCGCTGACCTTGAACACGTTCGAGTTCGGGCTGCCGGAGGGGGAGGTTTCGGAGCTGGTGTAGCTCGGTCTTCTCCCTCTCCCCGCTAGCGGGGCGAGGTGAAGATCAAGCCAGATGGTGGGCACGCTTCGCTTTGCCGACCCTACGCGAGTTTCGCGTGACGCCCGCGGATCATGATCAGCACTGCCGCGGTCAATTGCAGCGCGATGCAGCCGTAAAACGGCAGCGTGTAGCTGCCTGAGAGATCGCGCAGCACGCCGACCACGCCGGGGCCGAAGGCGTAGGTGACCTGCGCGATCGCGGTCTGCAGGCTGACCAGCACGCCGAAGGAGTGCGCATCGAACTCGCGCTGCACGATCAGCGACGGCAGCGTGATCAGATTGCCGACAGAGAAGCCGAACACGCCGCAGGCCGCGATCAGCACGTATTCATTGCGGAAGTTGATCAGCACCACCAGCGCCGCCGCCTGGCTCAGGAACGACAGCGCCGAAGCGAGCCGCTGGTTGAGGCGGTCGATCACCGTCGAGAACAGCACGCGGCCGACCACCGCCATCGCCGTCAACAGCGCGATCGCGGTGGTGGCGCTGGCGCGGCCGATCACGGGATCGAGGAACGCAATCAGGTGCACGATGAAGCCGACCTGCGCGAACAACACCAGCGCAAACGCCGTTGTCACCGAGAGAAAGGCGACGTCGCGCAGTGCACGCTTGCGGATATGCGTGGCCGAGGGCGTGTCCGCAGGCGATGCCACTGCGCTGCCAGACACCAGCCGCGGTGGCTTGCCGACGAAGATCAGCACGGTCGGCACCACCAGCGCGAGCATCACGCCGGCGGCCACGATCATTGCGGTCGGGAAACCAAAATGGCCGATGGCGATGACCAAGAGCGGCACGCCGGCGATGCCGCCAAAGCTCGCGCCATTCAGCGCCAGGCTGATCGCCATGCCGCGCTTCCTGGCAAACCACAGCCCGAGCGTGTTGTTGATCATCCCGAGACTCATGCCCGCCCAGCCGAAGGCCAGCATCCCATTGGCGAGGTAAAGCTGCCACGGCTCGCGCACCTGCCCGAGCGCGATCGCGGCAATGGCCGTGGCGCAGGCGCCCGCGACCAGGCAGTTGCGCGGGCCGAATTTCTTCACGGCCTCGGCGACAAAGACCACGACCGCGGCGCCGAACAGATAGAAGAAGGTGGTCGCCCCTGATATCAGCGACGCCGGCCAGCCGTGCAGCCGGTGCAATTCGGCGAGATAGACGCTCTGGCCATAGAAGCCGAAGGCCCAGCCGAAGGTCGCGACCAGGAAGCAGACCGCGACGATGCGCCAGCCTTCGTAGCGCGCGGAACTTTCATTGATTGTGATCGGGCTGGAGGCGTCCACCGATGATCTCGCTGTTTCGGACCCATGATGTGGGCTTGGCCCAAAACTCCGCCAGATCAAATTGCTTCGACGCCGATCGAAGTGTCAGCAGTTGGCATCAGATGCTGGGTTCAGGGAATTCGTCGACCGCTTCAAGCCGCGCGCGGCGTTTGGCGAACGACACCAGGCCGAGCAGGACGAGACCGAGCAGCACCGGCGGATAGACCACGAGATTGACAGCGTTCCAACCGTAATTCGCGAGCAGCTGGCCGGAGGAGAACGAGCCGATCGCCATCATGCCGAACACGAGGAAATCGTTGAAGGCCTGCACCTTGTTCTTCTCCTGCGGCTGGTGCGTTTCCAGCACCAGCGCGGACGCGCCGATGAAGCCGAAATTCCAGCCCAGCCCCAGCACCATCAAGGTCGCCCAGAAATGCGGAGCGGTGATGCCGGTCAGCCCAATGGTGGCGGCGACGGCTTCCAGCATAAGCCCCAGCGCGACAATGACCGGCGCGCCGAAGCGCGCGATCAGCGAGCCCGTGAAAAAGCTCGGGCCGTACATCGCGACGATGTGCCACTGAATGCCGAAATTGGAATCGCTCAACGAGAGCCCGCACATCTTCATCGCGAGCGGCGCCGAGGTCATCACCAGGTTCATCACGGGATAGGCGATGACGCCGCAGAGCGCGGCCGCAATGAAGCGCGGCTGCCGCACGATCTCGAACAGCGGACGGCCGCCATGCAGGTCCGCCGGCGACGGCTTTGGTGCATCGACGCCGGCGAGAATCGCCATCGCGACCAGCGCGACCGCGGCCTGCACCATGAAGGAAAACGCGAACAGATAAGGCGGCCAGATGTCCATGGTCCATTGCACGAGCTGCGGACCGAGCACGCCGGCGAACACGCCGCCCGCCATCACCCACGACACGGCCTTGGGCCGATACGCGGTGCTGGCGCCGTCGGCGGCGGCGAAGCGATAGGATTGCGACACCGCGCCATAGAGCCCGCCGAGGAAGGTGGCGCAGCAGAACAGCCAGAACGAAGCGTGCAGGATGGCGTAGGCGCCGAGCAGGCCGGTGACGGTGCCGCAACCGGTGCCGATGATGAAGGCGACACGGCGGCCATAGGCGCGCGAGATCGCGCCGGTCGGCAGCGTGCCGGCGGCAAGCCCCAGCACGTACATCGACAGAGGTACGGTCGCGAGCGAGATGTTCGGCGCAAGCGTCGCGCCGATGATCGAGCCGGTCGCGAAGATCACGGCCGAATTGGCACCGGTCAGCGCCTGTGCCGCCGCGAGCCGCACCACATTGGCCTTGACGCGGGCGTCGTTGGCATACTCGTTGCTGGCCGTCACATCGATCATGGCGTTTCCGAATCGGCCCGTCGCGGGCCTGTTATTCGGCGGCACTATGTAGAGACGCGATGAACGGATCAACCGGCGCCAGCGGGCGCGGGCCATGCATGCGACGCGCATTGGACAGGCCGCCAACGCCTGCGCTATCAAGGATGCCTTCCGGCGAAATCTCAGAGAGCGGATTTGCACGCATGGACGACCGGCCGACGATCGCTGCTCCCGATGACGATCCTTATCTCTGGCTGGAGGAGGTGGAAGGCCCGCGCGCCCTCGATTTCGTCGAACAGCAGAGCCGGATCACGCTGGAGAAATTCGGCGGCGCGAAATTTGAGCACGACCGCGACGCGCTGGCGGCGATCTACGACCGGCCGGACAATATCCCCTACGTCGTCCGCCGCCGCGGCCTCGTCTATAACCTCTGGAAAGACGACAGCCACCCGCGCGGCCTCTGGCGCCGGACGACGCTCGCGGAATTCAAGAAATCGCGGCCGCAATGGGAGAGCCTGCTGGACGTGGATCGTCTCGCCGCCGAAGAGAAAGCCGACTGGCTGTTGAACTGGGCGCAGATCGCTCCGGAAGGAAGCTCGCGCGCGATCCTGAGCCTGTCGCGCGGCGGCAGTGACGCCGTCATCCTTCGCGAATTCGATCTCGACGCCAAAGCCTTCGTCAGGGATGGCTTCATTCTGCCCGAAGCCAAGGGCGGCGCCGGATGGCTCGATGCCGATACACTGCTGCTGGCGAGCGCCTATGGCGACAGCATGGCGACGGCGTCGGGCTATGCCCGCACCATCAGGCGTTGGCATCGCGGGCAGAATGTCGATCAGGCGACGGTGATCGTCGAGACGACGCCAGATCACATGGGACTCTATTTCGAGGTCGATCGCACCGGCGCGACGCCGCGCGTGTGGTTCGTCGACATGATCGATTTCCTGAACATGGACTTCTGGCTCGGCGACGAAACCGGCGCGCGCGTCAAGCTCGATCTGCCGACCGACGCCAGGGTCGAAGCCCATGGCGACTGGCTCGCGGTCAGGCTGCGCTCGCCCTGGACGGTCGGCAGCCGCAGCTACGCGTCCGATAGCGTGCTCGGCGCTACGCTGTCCGCTTTCCTTTCCGGCGATCGCAATTTCGACGTCGTGTTCGAGCCCGGACCACGCCGCGCGCTGCAGGGGTTCTTCTGGGCCGCCAACCGGCTCGTGCTGCCGATCCTCGACGAATTGCGGCCGGCCTTCGAGGTCGTGACACCGTCCGCCGATGGCTGGGCACGTGGCGGCCTGCCGGGCCTGCCCGAGATCGGCACGGTCGATGTCTGGCGTCTCGACCGCGACGAATCGGAAGGCAATGGCGAGCTGCTCGCCAACATCCAGGGACCGTTGACGCCGGCCTCGCTGCAATTGATCGAACGCGTCGGCGCCCCCGCGCTGCTGAAGCAGGCGCCCCGCACCTTCAATTCAGACGGGCTCGTGGTGACGCAGCACGAGGCGATCTCGGTCGATGGCGAACGGATTCCCTATGTGCAGACGGGCCCTGCGAAGCAAACCGGCGACGCGCCGGTGCATATGAGCGCCTATGGCGGGTTCGGCCTTGCGGTCAAACCCTATTACAACTCCGCGCTTGGAAAGTTCTGGCTGGAGCGCGGCGGCACCACGGTGTTGGCCAATATCCGCGGCGGCGGCGAGTTCGGCACGCGCTGGCACGATGCCGGCCGTCACGCCGGCAAACGTCTCGCGCATGATGATTTCGCCGCGGTTGCGGCCGATCTCGTCCGCCGCGGCGTGACACGCGCCGGTCGCATCGCCGCCGAAGGCGGATCGAACGGCGGCATCCTGATCTCGAACATGCTGGTGCGCTATGGCGAACGCTTCGGCGCGTTGTTCTGCACCATCCCGCTGATCGACATGCGCCGCTACACCAGGCTGCTCGCGGGCGCGAGCTGGATCGCCGAATATGGCAACCCCGACAAACCGGAGGAGTGGGACTGGCTGAAAACCTATTCCGCCTTTCATCTTGCGAAACCCGGTCAGAAATATCCGCCGATCCTGATCGCCACGACGCGGCGCGACGACCGCGTGCATCCCGGCCATGCGCGCAAGATGACGGCCAAGCTGCAGGCCATGGGATATGAGGCCTGGCTCTACGAGCCCGCAGCCGGCGGCCACGGCTATGGCAAGGACAACCGGGAGCGCGCCGCGTTCACGATGCTGGGCTACAGCTTCCTGAAAGAAAAGATAGGCTGGCAGGACGGCGCCTAGAGCGGGATGACTTTTCTTCGAATCGTCATCCCGCTCTGTCTTTTTGTTTGAGCATGATCTCCGCGCAAACGCGTTCCGCGTTTGTCGCGAGGGAAAACCGCGACACACTTTTCCGGATCATGCTCTAGCGCCGGCCGAATACCAAGATCATGTTGTTGGCGGGCATGTCGACGGCTTCCTGCAGCGCGAGACCGTTCTGCGCGGCGAGTTTTTCGACGTCGTCGATGTCGCGCACGCCCCATTCCGGATTGCCTTCGCGCAGGCTGGTGTCGAACACGGCATTGGAAACGGCGGTGTGCTTGCCGTCGCGCTTGAAGGGGCCGTAGAGGAACAGGTGCCCGCCGGTTTGCAGATAGCGGCCGCAGCCTTCGAACAGGCCTTCGGCGACGCGCCAGGGCGCGATGTGGATGACATTGGCACAGAATACCGCCGCCAGTTTCGGCGGGCCGCTGCCATCGGTCATCCGCCTGCACCAGGCGGGATCGGTGAGATCGATCGCAAGCGGCGGACGGAGGTTTGCAAGGCCCACATGGGCGCGCCACGCGTTGATGCTCTTCAGGTGAGCCTCGTTGAAATCGCTCGGCCACCAGGTGATGTCGGGCGTATGACGGGCGAAATGCACCACGTGCTGGCCGGTGCCGCTGCCGGCTTCCAGCACATCGCCCGACTGACCACTGAGGAACTTCTCCAGCACGGCCCAGATCGGCGCATGGTTGCGGTGGAAGGCCGCCGCATCGAGCCGGCCGTCCGGCGCGATGGGCCGGCCGTCCCTGCCGAATTCCGCCACGTATTCCGCCATCGGTCTCTCCTCTCCGCGATGTACGGGCGCATTTTAACCCCAATTATCCGCGTCGATAGACCGGATTGCCAGAAGATGGCCTTTGTGCTTTTGACCATCTATATTCAAAGCGAAAATCACCGCCGGAAATGTCCTTGATCCATCCCGCAAAATCCACCCTCGCCGCCGCCTTTGCGTTTCTGCTGTCCGCCAACCTCGCGCAGGCGCAATCCGGCGCCGCCGACGGGCAAAAGCTTGCCTTCGACCGCGGCAAAGGCAATTGCCTGACCTGCCACGACATCAGGGGCGGCGACCTGCCCGGCACGATCGGCCCGCAGCTGAAAGACCTCAAAGCGCGATACGACCGCAACGAGCTGGTCGCGATCGTGGGCGACGAGACCAGGCGCAATCCGCTGACGGTGATGCCGCCGTTCGGCCGCAACCGCATTCTGACCGAGCAGGAGATCAACGCGATCGTCGATTTCCTGCAGACGCTCTGACGGAGATATTGTGATGAACACCCGCCCCTCGCTCACGCGCCGCCTGATCCTGCAAGGTGCGGGCTCGGTCGCGCTGATCGGTTTCGGCAACGTGCCGGCCTTCGCCGCGGCGAACGACAAATATCCGGAGGACGCCTTCAGGCAGAAGACCGACGCCGAGGCGATCAAGGCACTCTACGGCAAGACCGCGGAAGCAAGCGACAAGATCAAGCTCGATGCGCCCGAGATCGCCGAGAACGGCGCGGTGGTGCCGATCGCGGTGACGACGACGCTTACTGACGTCACCTCGATCTCGTTCTTTGTCAGCGAGAACCCGAACGCGCTGGCGGCGTCCTATGTGATCCCAGCCGGCACCACGCCCGCTGTCGCCAATCGCCTGAAGATGGCCAAGACCTGCAACGTGATCGCGATCGTGGAGTCCTCCGGCAAGCTTTTCTCCGCGACCAAGGAAGTCAAAGTCACCGTCGGCGGCTGCGGCGGCTAACGCGCATGATCCGGAAAAGTGGGAACCGGTTTTCCGACAAGATCATGCGCAAAACATAGGTGAAGGAAGAGATCGATGGCATCGACCATTCGCGTGCGCGCCACCGCCAACGGCGACACCACCGAGGTGCAGGCGCTGATCCAGCATCCGATGGATTCCGGCTTTGTGAAGGATGCGCAGGGGCAGCTGATCCCGCCACATTTCATCCAGCAGCTCACCTTCGAGTATAACGGCAAGACCGTGTTCGTCGCCGATTGGGGCCCGGCCGTCTCGAAAGACCCCTATGTGAAGTTCAGCTTCAAGGGCGGCGCCAAGGGCGACGACCTCAAGATCAGCTGGGTCGACAACAAGGGCGCGACCGACACCACCATGGCAAAGATCGGGTGACCATGCGCATGCGCCCAATCCTCCTCTCCGCCGCGGCCGCGCTTGGGTTTGCGGCGCTCGCCTCGATCGCGGCTTCCGCGATCGCCGCCACCGACGCGCCCGATCCGGCCGCGGACGCGAAGGCATTCAAGAAATTCTTCACCGACAAATTCCCGAAGGTGAAGCTCGAGGATTTCGTCAACGGTCCCTATTCGATGAATGAGGACATGCGCAGGCAGTGGCAGGAGAAGGAGGAATTTCCCCCTTACGAATTCGCGCTGGAAGCCGGCAAGGAGATGTTCTCCAAGCCGTTCAAGAACGGCAAGACCTACGCGGATTGCTTCCCGGACGGCGGCATCGGCATCCGCCAGAACTATCCTTATTTCGACGAGAAGGAAGGCAAGGTCGTCACGCTGGAACTCGCGCTCAACCGCTGCCGCGAGGCCAATGGCGAACAGCCTTATTCCTATGTGAAGGACGAGATGGCCTCGCTCACCGCCTACATGGCCTTCACCTCGCGCGGCAAACCGATGGACATCAAGATCCCGAACGACCCGCGCGCGCTGGAAGCCTATGAGAACGGCAAGCGCTATTTCTACACCCGCCGCGGCCAGCTCAATTTCTCCTGCGCCACCTGTCATGTGCAGAGCCCGGGCGAGCGCATTCGCGCCGAAATCCTGGCACCCGCTTATGGCATCATGAACGCGATGCCGATCTATCGCTCCGAATGGAACGGCATGGGCACGATCAGCCGGCGTTTGGTCACCTGCAACAGCCAGACTCGCGCGGTTCCGCTCGAGCCGCAATCCGATGAATACCGCGACGTCGAGTATTTCCTGTCCTATGTCGCCAACGGCTTGCCTATTTCAGGTCCGGGAGCGCGGCCATGAACGTGATGCGGAATACGTTGCTCACCGTGGTGTTGCTGATGACAGGCGCGATGCCGGCCTTC
Organism: Bradyrhizobium sp.; assembly: GCA_035568535.1. Taxonomy (GTDB): domain Bacteria; phylum Pseudomonadota; class Alphaproteobacteria; order Rhizobiales; family Xanthobacteraceae; genus Bradyrhizobium. The sequence continues at coordinate 5,692 of DATMNV010000240.1, read as the reverse complement.
GCTGCCTCCGAGGCCGACTACAAGGCGGCGCTCTCCGCAGCGGAGGCTGCCGAGAAGCAGGCCGACCAGTTGCGCAACAAATGGACCACGACCGAAGCGCAGCTCGCGGCCGCGAAGAAGGCTGCGACCGCCGGCGACTTCGACGGCGCGATATCTGCGGCAAAGGAAGCCGAGGCCCTGGCGAAAGCCTCGATCTTCCAGGCGACCAGCGAGAGGGAACGCTGGAGGGATCTGGAAATTCGCTGAAGCTTGTGGGGCGAGTTCGCCATGAAAATCCGCCGGCGGGATTTTCTGAAACTCTCGGGCGCTGCTGCGTTCTCCGGCGGGATCCTCCGCGCGTCACGCGCGGCCGACAGTCCGAGCCTCTACGATATCGAGCGCTTCGGCAATGCGCGCGTCCTGCACCTGACCGACACCCACGCGCAGCTGCAGCCGGTGTACTTCCGCGAGCCCAGCGTCAATATCGGCATCGGCGAGATGGCCGGAAGACCGCCGCATCTGGTCGGAAAGGCTTTTCTCGAGCGTTTCGGCATCAGCGCCGACAGCGCCGAAGCCTATGCCTTCACCTCGCTCGATTTCGAGAAATCCGCGCCACGCTTCGGCAAGCTCGGCGGCTTTGCGCATCTCAAGACGCTGATCGACAGACTGCGCAGCGACGTTGGAGAGCGCCGCTCGCTACTCGTTGACGGCGGCGACCTCTGGCAGGGTACCGGGCTCGCCAATTCCATGCAGGGCGCCGACATGGTGCAGGCGTCAAACCTGCTCGGCATCGAGGCGATGACCGGCCATTGGGAATTCACCTATGGCGAGGAGGCGCTGCGCAAGAATCTCGCCAACTTCAAGGGCGAGTTCCTGGCCCAGAACGTCTTCCTCACCGAGGAAGCCAAATTCAACGACGCCAGGGCGTTCGACCCCGCCTCGGGCCGCGTGTTCAAGCCATCCTTGATCAAGGAGATCGGCGGCTTTCGCATCGCCGTGATCGGTCAAGCCTTCCCCTATGTGCCCATCGCGCATCCGAAGCGCTTCACGCCGGACTGGACCTTCGGCATCCGCGACGACGAACTGCAGAAGCTCGTCACCACCCATCGCGACACCGACAAGGTCGATGCCGTCATTCTGCTGTCCCACAACGGCATGGATGTCGACCTGAAGCTCGCCAGCCGCCTCACGGGCATCGACGTGATCCTGGGAGGACACACCCACGACGCCGTGCCACAGCCTGTCTTTATCAAGAACGCGGGCGGCGGAACGCTCGTCACCAATGCCGGCTCGAACGGGAAATTTCTGGGCGTGATCGACCTCGATCTCGGCAAGGGCAAGGTGAAAGATTTCCGCTATCATTTGCTGCCGGTCTATTCGGAGCTGTTGAAGCCGGACACCGCGATGCAGGCGCTGGTCGAGCAGCTACACGCAGCGCATTCGAAGGTGTGGGCCGACAAGATCGCGACCGCCGACCGCCTGCTCTTTCGCCGCGGCAATTTTTCCGGTTCGATGGACACGCTGATCTGCGATGCCTTGCTCCGCGAACTGAATGCCGAGATTGCGCTGTCGCCCGGTTTCCGCTGGGGCACCACCGCGCTGGCGGGCCAGGCGCTCACCATGGAAGATGTGCTGGCGGAAACCGCGATCACTTATCCGGAGACCTATGTGCAGGCGATGACCGGCAGCCAGATCAAGGGCGTGCTGGAGGACGTCTGCGACAATCTGTTCAACGCCGATCCCTATTACCAGCAGGGCGGCGACATGGTCCGCGTCGGCGGCCTGACCTACACCTGCACGCCCGCGGAAAGCATCGGCAAGCGCATCTCCGAGTTGCAGCTCGAGAGCGGTCGGGCACTGGAAGCGGACAAGAGCTACAAGGTGGCGGGCTGGGCGTCGGTCAATCCGCAAGCGGGCACGCCGGTATGGGACGTGTTCGCGAATTATCTCCGCTCCGGCAAGACGCCGCTGCCTTATGGCAAGAACGTCACGCTGAAGGGCGTCGACGGCAATCCGGGGATTGCGGGATGAACAAGCTTTCGAAAATGTTTCGCATCGCCGTGATCTCCGCCTCGCTCACGCTTGCGTCATCGGTTGGCGCGCAGCAGGCGCCGCTGCAGGACAAGCCTTTTGCAGAGCACAAAATCGTGTTGCAGCTCTCGGACAATGATCCGCACAAGCAGGCGTTGGTGATCAGCGTCGCCAACAACCTGCTGAAATACTACGATCCCGACAAGGTCGCGATCGAAGTGGTGGCGTTCGGCCCGGGAATCGATGTGCTGCGCAGCGAAAATCCGAGCCGAAAGCAGGTCGAGAGCCTGATCGCGCAGGGTGTGCGCTTCGACGTGTGCCTGAATACCGTCGACACCATCGAGCGCGAGACCGGCCGGCGGCCCGACATCATGCCGGGCGCAACCCCGGTCCAGGTCGGCGTCGGGCAGATACTGTTGCTGACCGAAAACGGATATACATTGGTCAGGCCGTGACGTCGTCGTCATTGCGAGCCAGCGGATCGCGCGAATGCGCGCCCGATGCTAAACTCCGCGAAGCAATCCGATCGCATCAGGGCTCAAGCTACGTCCGGCCCTGATGTGATAGGATCGGGAATCAGTTTTCGGCGGTAATCAATCCATGATCTTTCGTCAGCTGTTCGACAGCGTGTCCGGCACCTATTCCTATCTGCTTGCGAGCCGTCCCGGCGGCGAGGCACTGATCCTCGACCCCGTGCTGGAAAAGGCGGAGCGATATTGCAAATTGCTGCAGGAGCTCGATCTGAAACTGGTCAAGGCGGTCGACACCCATCTGCATGCCGACCATGTCACCGGCCTCGGTGAACTCCGCGACCGCACCCATTGCATCACCATCATGGGCGAGCAGAGCAAGGCCGACGTGGTGTCGATGCGGGTCTCCGACGGCGACAAGGTGACGATCGAGGGACTGTCGCTGGACGTGATGTACACGCCCGGACACACCGACGATTCCTATAGCTATCTGATGGGCGATCGCGTGTTCACCGGCGACACGTTGCTGATCCGCGGCACCGGCCGCACCGATTTCCAGAACGGCAGCGCGCGGGCACAATATGATTCGATCTTCAACCGGCTGTTGAAGCTGCCCGACGAGACCCTGGTGTACCCCGCACATGACTACAAGGGCGATACCGTCTCCACCATCGGCGAGGAGAAGCGCTACAATCCGCGGCTGCAGGTGCGCTCGATCGACGACTATGTCGAGCTGATGGGCAATCTCAATTTGCCCAATCCGAAGCTGATGGACGTGGTGATCCCCGCCAACATGCATGTCGGGTTGCACCAGGACGAACTGGAGAGGCAGGGTCTTTCGCTGAACGCGCGCCAGGCCATCGAGAGCCTCGGCCGGACCGACGTGCTGCTGGTGGACCTGCGCGAGAGTAGCGAGCGTACCAAGCACGGCACGCTCTCCGGCGCGCTGCACGCGCCCTATCCGTCGATCGACGAGAGCCTGAAACCGGGCGGCATGCTGCGCGAGGTCGCGGCCGCGACCGGTCGGCGCATTGTATTTTTCTGTGCATTTGGCGAGCGCTCGGCGATGGCAGTGAAAGCCGCCAAGGAAGCCGGGCTTGCCAACGCCGCGCATATCGCCGGCGGCATCGACGCCTGGAAGAAAGCCGGCGGCCCGGTGCTGCACGGCTGATCCGTTTCACTCCGCGACGCCGTGAGGGCAAGATCAAATGGGTAACACCGGCAAGAAGAACGAGCCTCCGAAAGCCGACGACAAATCAAAGAAGCCGCCGCCTCCGGCGCGCAAGGACGATGACGATTATGAAGACGGCGACATGGCAACGCCGAAACGCGATCGCTACGGCAACGACGACGAGCCGTTGTAGAGGCCGCTGCTCGACCGCGCATCCTGCCGCACATCCGCAGTCGACGCCGGTTCTCCGCCATGCGGACGCACCAGCACGGGCGTCAGTTCGACGGCATGGTCTTGGCCCGCAGCAATCGCTTCGGGTGCACGCCGTCGACATAGCCCATGAACGGCGGGTGGATCGAATAGCCGATCAGCTCTCGCGCGCGCTCCGGCAGATTTTCCGCCACATCCGGAGGAACGGCGAGACACATGTTTTCAAGCTGCCGTACCCATCCGGCGCAATATTGCGGCGTGATGATCAGGCGCGGCCGATCAGAGCGGTTGCTGCCGCCACGGTGCCAGAGCGTGCCTTTCGCGATCGCGAGCGAGCCTGACGGCATCGCAAGCTTCACGGCATCCGCGTGGAAACCGGGATCATGATCCTGGTCCAGTGCCGATCTGGCATTGAAATCGGCAGACGTCGCCGCGCCCTCGATCCGGCGCTCGTCCCACAGGTGGCTGCCGGGAATGACTTCGGTGCTGCCGTTGGTCTCGGTCGTGTCGTCGATGGCCCAGAAGGTGCTGACGCCCAGCGCGGGGCGCGGGCGCGGCAGCCGCGCGCCGCCATCGTCGGTGTGCCAGGGTTGCACGGTTTCGCCCGGATGCAGGTTGATGGCGAGGAAGGCCGACAGCAGGCAGCTTGGCCCAAGCTCCGCTTCGACGAAGGCGAGCACCAGCGGATGGATTGCCAGCTCGGCGAACAGCGGCGATTTCGCCAGCAGCGCATAGACCCGGTTGGTGTTCAATCCCTCGAAGTCGTTGCGGCCTTTGAGGTCCCGCCCGAGATGGGGCGCAAGCGCATCACGGATTGCCGCAACCTTGTCGGCAGGCAGCACGCGCTCGAAGATCAGGAAGCCGCGACGGTCGAATTCATCGCGCCAGTCCTGGAAGGAGCGGCCCCGGAACCAGGGAGAAGCCTGAGGGGAGTCAGGGGATGCCGACTGAGCCAGGGGTGCCATGGGCAAGGTCCTCGAACAAATACCATTGATCCAACCCGCGCCTGGCGCCGACAACAATCTAGTGCGCCATCAACACCGGCAGCTGCGCGTGCTGCATGATGTGGCTGGTGGCGCCGCCGAAGATCATTTGCCGCAGCCGGTTCCTGGTGAAGGCGCCCTTGATCAGCAGATCGGCGCCTTCCGCCTCGGCCGCGGCGAGGACGGCCTCACCCGTGCTGCGGCCTTCCAGCTCACAGCTCACCGGCTCGGCCGCGATGCCGTTATAGCGCAATTGCTTGCGCACCTGATCGGGCGATGGACCCGGCACGTCCTGTCCGCCGAGGACCGTCAACACCGTCACGCGTCCGGCCAGCCGCAGCAACGGCATGGCGAAGGCGTTGGCGCGGGCCTGCTCGGTGCTGCCGTTCCAGTGGATCATGATGTTGGTCGCGATCCGTTTGGGAGCGACCGGAGGCGACAGCAGCACGGGCCGGCCGCTCTCGAACAGGGCCGACTCGATCGCCCGGTTATAGGGACCGGCCGTATCGGCGTCCGGCCTGCCCATGACGATCACATCGAAGGTGCGGCCATGGCTGCCGACAAGGGATTCACCCGGCGACACGGCGTCAAACCAGCCAAACCAGGCTCGATCCGGGGTAGCCTTGGCGGCAGGAACATTGCGCTGCTGCATGAAGGTCTCGAACAGCTTGCGCGCACCCGCCGTTTCGTCTTCGCGCCGCGCCCGGTAGACCTCCATGGAAAAGCCGCTGGCAAGCTCCGCCACGACAAATTCGGGAGCGCCAAACCACAGCGGAATACCCTCGATATAGGCGCCGGTGCGCTGCGCAAGCAGCACCGCCGTCTCAAGCGTGGACGCCATGACAGCG
>DATMNV010000239.1:0-20316 GCA_035568535.1 Bradyrhizobium sp. | reverse complement strand
CGCGCACAGATGCTGTCCAGGATGCCACTTGGCACCGGCGCAGCCGGCGCGAAGCGTCTTGGACAGCATCGAGCACGGCGCTAGTCTCGACCATCAAGGGACCGCTCTGCGCCTCTTGACCGCGGGTAGGAGGTCCTACGCGCTGTTCATATTTGAACAGCTTGCATCGAAGCATCCCTCACAACGGCAAATTGTCGTGCTTCTTCGCCGGCATTTCCATCTTCTTGTCCTTCAGCATTGCCAGCGCCCGCGCGATCCGCCGCCTGGTCGAATGCGGCATGATAACGTCGTCGATGTAGCCGCGCTCGGCGGCGATGAAGGGCGATAAAAACCGGTCCTCGTATTCCCTGGTGCGCGCGGCGATCTTGTCGGGGTCGCCGATGTCGCTGCGGAAGATGATTTCCACCGCGCCCTTGGCGCCCATGACCGCGATCTGCGCGGTCGGCCAGGCGTAGTTCATGTCGGCGCCGATTTCCTTGGACGCCATGACATCGAAGGCGCCGCCATAGGCTTTTCGCGTGATGACGGTGACGAGCGGCACCGTGCACTGCGAATAGGCGAACAGCAGTTTTGCGCCGTGCTTGATCAGCCCGCCATATTCCTGCGCGGTGCCGGGCAGGAAGCCGGGCACGTCGACGAAGGTGACAATCGGGATGTTGAAGGCGTCGCAGAAACGGACGAAACGCGCCGCTTTCCGTGAGGCGTCGCTGTCGAGCACGCCCGCCAGCACCATCGGCTGGTTGGCGACAAAGCCGACCGTGCGGCCGGCGATGCGGCCGAACCCGGTGACGATGTTCTTGGCGAAGGCCTCCGAAATCTCGAAGAAGTCGCCCTCGTCCACGACCTTCAGGATCAACTCCTTCATGTCGTAGGGCTTGTTCGGATTGTCGGGGATCAGCGTATCGAGCGACATGTCGAGCCGCTCGATCGAGTCAAAACTCGGCCATTCCGGCACGCCGTCGGCGTTGTTGGCCGGCAAAAAGTCGATCAGCCGGCGCATCTGCAACAGCGTCTCGACGTCGTTCTCGAAGGCGCCGTCGGCGATCGAGGAGCGCGTCGCATGCACCGAGGCGCCGCCGAGCTCTTCGGCTGTCACCACCTCGTTGGTGACGGTCTTCACCACGTCGGGCCCGGTGACGAACATGTAGCTGGTGTTCTTCACCATGAAGATGAAGTCGGTCATCGCGGGCGAATAGACGTCGCCGCCGGCGCAGGGGCCCATGATCACGGAGATCTGCGGGATCACGCCGGAGGCGATCACGTTGCGGCGGAACACATAGGAATAGCCCGCCAGCGCAGCAACGCCTTCCTGGATGCGCGCGCCGCCGGCATCGTAGAGCCCGATGATCGGCGCCCTCGCCTTCATCGCCATGTCCTGGATCTTCACGATCTTCTGGGCATGCGTCTCCGACAGCGAGCCGCCGAACACGGTGAAGTCCTTGGCGAACACAAAGGTCTTGCGGCCGTTGACCGTGCCCCAGCCGGTAACGACGCCGTCGCCGGGCACCTTGTTCTTCTCCATGCCGAACTCGCTGGAGCGATGCTCGACGAACATGTCAAATTCTTCGAACGACCCCTTGTCGAGCAGGAGCTCGATGCGTTCGCGCGCGGTCAATTTGCCGCGAGCATGCTGCGCCTCGATGCGTGTCTTGCCGCCGCCGAGTTTCGCGCCCGCGCGCCGTTCCTCGAGGGTATCCAGGATGTCCTTCATGCGTTCCCGCCCGTCCTTCTCAAGAGCTTTTTCGGGTTCTAACAGGCTGTCCCGCAAACCAAAAGCCGGTTTCAGCCGTCATTTGGCGCTACAAGGGATGCCAGATCAGAGCCTTACCTCGGGGAGTTCAGTAAATGGGTGACACGGTCGCAAACCCTGCCAATGGCGAGGTAACGGGAGGCGTCAGAATCCTGCTCCGGCTGGAGGGCCTGACGCTGTTTGCCGGCATGGTGCTGCTCTATGGCGTCTGGGGCGGCTCGTGGTGGGTTTTCGCCCTGCTCTTCTTCGCACCCGACTTGAGCTTCATCGCCTATCTTGCTGATCCCAAGACCGGCGCCGCAGTCTACAACGCCGCCCACAGCTACATGCTGCCGGTGGCGCTGATGACCTTGGGCTTTGCGCTGCCAGAGCCATTGACGCTGTCGATCGCGATGATCTGGCTCGCGCATATTGGTATTGATCGCGCGCTCGGCTACGGCCTGAAATACGAGGCCGGATTCGGCTTCACCCATCTCGGCCGGATCGGCCGCAAGGATGCGTCGTGAGCATTGTCGATGCCCAAATCCGCGGCATCAAGACGGTTTGAAAAATGCGTGCCCAGCGGCGATAGGTGGGCTTGTTTGCGTCGCGTCGGCGTCGCGTCAGTGACATATCCCGTCCTTATTTTCGTGAAATTCGCGCGTCTTTCCTGCGGATACTGAACCTATTCATCAAAGTTTCCGAATCATGACGCCGATGCCTGCAAAGGTCCTCTCGCTGCCCGACGACGCCCATCAGGAGACGATCGACTTCCTGCGACGGCTTTCCAGCATGCTGACCGGCGGCCGCAACGCGGAGATGCTGCTGGAAGCAGCCGACATGATCGAGACGCTGAGCCGGCGCGCCGCGACCGCCGAGCAGCTGTTCGCCGAGCAGCAGGAGGATCATGCGCGGAACCTCGAGCTGCGCGAGGTGGCGGAGCTCGCGAGCGACAATCTCATCGCCGAGATGGAATCGCTGAAGGCGCAGCTCGATGCCGAGGTTGCCGCGCTGAAGGAGCGGCTCGACGAGACGAGGCGCCAGGCGGAAGCCGAACGCAATTTCTTCGGCGAGGAGGCGTTGCGGCTGCAGGCCCGCGTCGACGCGACCGAATCCAAGCTGGCGCAGGCCAATGCCGAACTCGACGAGTACCGCCGGCCGGCCGAGACGGGAATCGATGAATCCATTGCCGTCGTGCCGGTCGCGTCGCTGAAACTCGCCCGCACCCAGTTCGACTATCTGGCGAAGGGATTTGCCAGCTCCGGCGACGTGATCTCGCAGACCATCTGCGAGATCGGGGCGAGCGCGATCGACAAGGCGCTTGACGGCAGCAATCCCGCCGGGGACGCCAGCTGACGCCGCCGGCCGCAGCGCGGATTTGACAGCCCGCGCGGGGCTTGGTCTATTTCGCGCCGATAAAAAAGAAGATCTGGGGGAAGCGAATGCTCACGGACTGGCGTTTGGCCGCCACCGCGGCGATTTTTTGCACCGGCGTGCTCGTCACCTGCATCGAGACCAACGCGCAATCGGTGCCGAAGGAAGTGGCCTCGCGCGTCGAAATCTACGCAATCCCTTCGATCACCCTCTCCGACCAGCAATTCTTGACCGGCGATGCCAACGACAAGCCTGTCACGGTGGCCGGCGAATTTCGCATTGCCCAGGGCTCCGGCCGCCTCCCCGTCGTGGTGATGATGCACGGCTCCGGAGGCGTCAGCGGCGTCAGCGAAGCCTGGGTGCATACGTTCAATGCCATGGGCATTTCGACCTTCGTGATCGACGGCTTTTCCGGCCGCGGCCTGACCTCGACCAGCACCAACCAGGCGCAGCTCGGCCGGCTCAACTTCATCGTCGACATCTTTCACGCGCTGGAGATCCTGGCGAAACATCCGCGCGTCGACCCCGACCGCATCGTGCTGATGGGATTCTCGCGCGGCGGCCAGGCCGCGCTCTATGCGAGCCTAGACCGCTTCCAGAAACTCTGGAACAAGTCGGGCCTGCAGTTCGCCGGCTACATACCCTTCTATCCGGATTGCGCGACGACCTACAATACCGACACCGAAGTCGCCGACCGGCCGATCCGCATCTTCCACGGTGCGCCCGACGATTATAATCCGGTCGCAAGCTGCGAGGCCTTTGTCGCGCGGCTGAAGCAAGCCGGCCGCGACGTGGTGCTGACCGAATACCCGGACTCGCCGCACGGATTCGATTCCGGCCTGTTCGGCTTCAATCTCACCCTCGTCTCCGCCAACGCCCAGACCGTGCGCCATTGCCACATCAGGGAGGGCGAAGGCGGGCTGTTGCTGAATGCCGATACGCAAGCCCCCTTCAGTTACAAGGACGCCTGCGTGGAGCTAAACCCGCATGTCGGCGGCAATCCCGCCGCCGCCGAGGCAGCGCGCAAGGCGGTGGTGGAATTCCTGCAGGGTTTGTTCAAGCTCGGATAGTCGCCGTCACGGCTCCCCGACCTTGAACGGCTCTTCCTTGTCCGGCGGCACCGTCTGCTCCGCCATCGCCAAAATCATCGCCACCATGACGTAATTGCCGGCGACTGCGGTCAGATCCACGATCTGCTGATCGTTGAAGACCTTCTTCGCCCGCGCAAAGGTTTCATCCGACACCTTGTGCGTGGTCGTGAGCTCCGTGACGAAGTCGTAGACCAGCGCCTCGTCCTCGGCCATTTTCGACGGCCGCTTGTTGGCTTTCAGCTCGGCGATGATGTCAGGCGACAAGCCCGCTTTCGTGGCGATCGGCGCATGCGCGAACCATTCCATCTGGGAGCGCCACTGCCGGCCGATGATCAGGATCGCGAACTCGTTGAGCCGGGTCGGCACCGAGGTCTTCCAGCGCAGATAATCGAACAGATCGAACAGCCGCTGGCCGAGCACGGGGCTGCGCAGCAGCAGATTGTAGGGCCCGCCGATGCCGACGCTGGAGACCTTCATGACCTGATCGCCGAGCGGTTTCTGCGCCTCGCCGAGCTGATCCAGGGTGAGCTGCGGAAAGCGCTTCGTCTTGCCGGCGGTCGAATGCATGGGTTCCTCCCGTTTTTTTGATCGCGGCGCGAGCTTAGTTCAGCGCGGCGAATTGAACCAGAGTTGGTGCAGACTCTTCCAATTTGGTCGAGGTGGTTTACGGGCGATGCGCGACGAATGTCTCTCGTCGGCCTGGATCTCCTGGCAAGCGATCCCATCGCATTCGCCGAGTTCGAAGCTGAACTTCCAAGAATGCATGTCGGTTGGTTTAAGGACACGATCAAGCTGGCCAACTGGGACCATGTCCGTGCCGGCTTTATCCAGACTTCACCGATCTATGATCACGCGGTCGCAGAAGCACAGCGGCGCGGCTGGCCAGTCACAAGACTGCAAGGCACGCATTTGCACCCCACCCTCCAGCCAGCAGAGACCGCCAATGCAATTATCTCCATGTCGCGTCAATTTGCTCGATCTGGGGAACAATAAGCGTCTCCATTCCAAAGCAACGCCAATGGAACTCGACTGCGCCATCTGCTGAGTTCCCTAAGCTCTTTGCGTGAACTTCGCCGCGTTTCGACGCCGGAGCCATGAGCTCCACGTGGCCACACTGCCTCGGCCCAAGTGAAATCAAGATTTCTCCCAAATGGAGCCGGTGATTGTCGCTTTTGGACCTCGATAACAGGGTACTGGTTCAAGGGGGCAATAAACAATAAGAGGAGACATCACCCAGTGCTGACGGAAGATGGGTTTACTCCGGATCATCCATTGCCTCTCTTTCTCTCCGGTCATGCTGATGAACGCGAAGAACGCGGCTCGTTGCTGCTCCTCAATGCGAGTATCTTGGTTCTAGTGGCGTCGCTGATCGGTATGGCGATTATCCTATCCTTCGGAAATCCGACGAAGGTTTTTGCGGACATCAAGGCTTCGCTGAACGACCTTTTGCCCCTTCAGCCTGACACCGTTCAATCGACGCCAACAATTCAATCAACCGCTGACGCCAAGGCTTTGCCGCTCACTGCAGGGGGCGCGTTAACCCACGACGAAATTGCTACCAATTTTGATACCGCCGATCAGAGCCAGGCAGGAAGCAGCGGGGCACCGTCTGGCGCCCTGTTGAAAGAATTTCAGGATTGGGCGACCAAGGAAGATGCGCGCGCACCAATCGAGACTGTGCGGCCCGCGCAAGATGCACGAGCACAGGTTTTGCAAAGCGCTCAAGCACGCGTCCTTCCCATTCAAAAGCAAAAGGTCCAGCCCGTCCAAAATACGCGAGCAGATATCCAGAATCAGCGGAATCTCCGAGTCCGGCGGGATCAAAATGCGCGGGCGGCGGTTCGGCCCGTCCAGGATACCCGAGCACAGGACCAGCCCGTGCAAAATGCCCGGGCACCATCGTTACTGCAAAGCCTCGGTTTGCACGAATAAACCCGGCTTCACGCATGGGGCAAGCTTGAAAAGCGATGCGCGCATCATGTCGAATCGAATAGATCTTTTCCGCTTCACACAAAACCGGACATCTCTCGTTTTACGAGTACACGTCCTCGGTTAGATCGCATCCGCCGTCGGCGATCCCGCGGTTATCCGGCCCGCCTGGTCAGCCGCATCACGAACACCAGCACTTCCGCGACCGCCTTGTAGAGCTCGGCCGGGATTTCGTCGCCGAGCTCGACATTGGAGAGCGCGCCGGCCAACACCTCGTTTTCCTCGATCGGGATGTCGTGCTCTTTCGCGACCTCGATGATTTTCGCGCCGATTGCGCCCTTGCCCTTGGCGACGACGCGCGGCGCGCCGGTGCGATCGTAATGCAGCGCGACGGCGAGCTGGTTCCTGGTGTCGGTGCTCACAGCGCGCGATCCAGAAAGTGGCCGGCCTTCGCCGGTGCGGGCTGCGGCGGCGTGCCCTCGCGGATCACGATATCGCCGGGCATCAGCTCGGCCTGGCTCAGCGCCTGGCTGAGCTCGCCGGCGCCGGCGCGCAGCTGCGCCGCGGTGTGCGGCCGCTCCGCCCACATGCGCACCGAGGTGCGATCGCCCGACAGCGAGATCAGCGCATGCACGGGACCGGCCGGCTCGATGTTGAGCGAGAACCGCGCCTGCCAGGTGCGCTTTGCGGCCTCGACGGCCTCGCCGCCGCCGTCGCGCGAAATTTCGAACTGCGCCATCGCCGTGCCCTGCGCCGTCGCAAACGGGATCTCGAAATTCCAGCGGGGAATCGAGGGATCGATGCGGTTGCCGCTGGCATCGACGCGATCCGGCAATGAGGCCACCTGCAGCAGGGTCTGCCGCGCCAGCGCCGCATCGGTGTCGTCGAGCAGATGATGCACGGTGGTCGCAAGCGGCGCATCGGATGCGATCGACGGGCTCGCGACCGGCTGCGCCGACGGCAGCGCGCCGCGGAATGGTGGTGGCGGCGTGTTGGTGAGCGCGGTCCCCTGCACGCTCCGTCCCTCCGGCGACGTGATGATCGCCGCCGGATTGCCCGGGGCTTGCGGCACTCCCTGCAGCGCTTCCTGCAACAGGTTCAGCGCCGCGCCTGACGTGACCGAGCGCGGGCCCGCGCTGAGCAGCGTTTGCGCCAGCAGCAGTTTTGCCGGATCGCCGGCGGCATCCGCAAGCCGCGCCTGCGGCGCTGCGAGTTCATGGCCGTCCGCGGCGGGCTGCAACGGCGCCAGCGATGGCGAAGCCACCGAAGGCTTGATCGCGCTGGTTGAAGAACCCGCTGCCGCCGGCGCGATCGCGCTGGGACTTTCAATCGCGCTCGCGAGCGTCTGCCGGAGCACGATCAACGCTGCTTTCAAATCCGGAGCATTGCCGCTCGGTGGAATGGAGCCTGAGGCGAGCGACGCTTCCAGAAACAGGCCGGATTTCTGGAAAGCGCTTTGGATATCACCGCCGGAGAGATTTGCATCGAGGGTCGTCTGCTGTGCCAGCACCTCCGATATCGCCTGCTGCAGCGCCGGCGGCAGATTGCTTGACGACGCGGCGGCACCGAGATTGGCAAACAGCGGCGCGAGGCTCTGCTGCTCCGCCGCGGCATTTTCGGAAGCTACCGAAACCGCGATGCGCTCGAGCGGCGTCAGCGGATCATTTGGCGTGGCGACGTTGGCGGCGGGCGCCACCGGCGTGAGACTCGACGCATCGCCGGTCGCGGCAGCATTGCCCTGCCCGACCACCTGAAGCCGCACCACGCCGTCTTGCGCCTGCGACACCGCGAGCTGCAGGTTCTGCCCCGGCGTGAGCGCGATCTCGGAGAGTACGTCGATGGAGAGATTGGCGATCGCGATCCGCACCAGATTGCCGGCAAGCACGTTTTGTACCTGCGCGTTCACGACCGTGCCCGGCTGCAGCACCACGCCGTCGGTCGCGCTGCCCGCGCCTTGCGCTGGTATCACCGGAAGGGTCGGATTGATCGAGATCGCCATGGCGCCGAAGCTAGCGCGCCCCGCTTAACCTCTCGTTAACCTGCGGCCGCAATCGCCTTCAAAATCGCGACCGCCGCCTCGTAATCGGCCTGCCGCGCCGCCTTGCGCGCCGCGACCTCCTCGTCCACGCCCCATTTCTCGGCGTTCCAGTCTTCATCCACATGCGCAGCCGCCCAGATTTGATCGGCATCCCGCGCCCCCTGATGGAGCGCGAGCGCCAGCAGCGCCGAACCCGTCAACGTGGTCACGACATGCAGCGCCGCGACCGACCAGGGATCCTGCGGCAGCGCATCGCGTGCCGCAGTGACGGCCGCTTCCGGCTGGCTCACATGCATGATGCCCTCCACCAGGATGAAATGCGCGCCGAGCTGATCCGCGGCCCAGAACAGCACGGGGTCCCAATGCGCGGCCTCGCGCTCGACCAGTCCCGCGGGATAGCCGGCGCGATAGAACAGTAAATCCGACTTGAGATATTTGACGATATCGTCGCGCACGATGGCGACGCGATCGATCACGGCATCGACGACGCTGTTGGCAAAGCGCGTCATCGGCATGGTCAGGGGATCGATGGTCTCCTTCTGTGCTTCCCATTCGGCCACCATCGCCTCCGCAATCGCCAGCTTTGGCACCGCGACGAGGCGCCCCGACGGCGTCTTGATCGGCTTGCCGTCGAGCACCACCGTAAAGCCGCCGTCGGTCTCGGCGACATCGGCTCTCGCATAGAATCGCTTGCGCTGGGGCGCGCGCGTGGTGCGTCTCACCGCCTCCTGCGGATCAAGCGGTGATTTGCCGGCCACCTCGTCGAACAATTCACGCATGGGCGCTTTGCTTCCCTCGGTCGCATCATCTGCCGCGCAAATTATGCTAGATACGACGGCGAATAAAGCGAGCTTCTTGTAAGAAAGCCTTGGGGTGGGAAGGCATTGAGACGGGTTTTTGCAGCGGTCATGGTCTTGCTTTGCGGCCTCAACGCCGCGAATGCCGGGTTCCGGACGCCGGAATCGCTGGTCCGCAATGTCTATGCCTATTACGGCGGGGGCGTTCCCGATCTCTCGCACGGCCTGCCCCATGATGAAGCGACCACGCAGAAATTCTTCGACCCGAGCCTGCACAAGGCCTGGCGCGCGCTGAAGAACGAACCCTACGATTTCCTGGTGCAGAGCCCGAACTGGAAGCTCGGCCCGGTCTCGATCTCGATCCTGCGCAAGCAATTCGACAAGACCTATGTCGCGGTCAACTTCGACAATCAGGGCCGCGCCGTCTCGCTGAACTTCATCCTTGTGAATGGTCCCGAGGGCTGGGTGATCACCGATGTCGAGAGCCCGCATGACTCCTTGCGGATGTTTCTCGAGCAGTTCCGCTAGGGCGTGAACCCGTGGATTCGGAGTGATCGGCGGACGTCCGCATTGGTGCACGTTCCGGACTCAAGTCGGACATTGCGACACTTCCGAAAAGTGCCATCAACCGACCTCACGGCGCGCCGGAGTTAGGTTCGTATGCGGCCCAGGCCGCGCGTGCCCACATGGCGCCGCCAACTCACGGGATGCCGCCAGATTTCAAACCGAAACACCAGCCGCTGACGAAGACGCCCTAATCCTAATTTAGCCGGTGGATATCGCGGATAACTGACTGTGTCGGAGCAACAGAGGTTTTGCGTTTTCAAACGTTCATGGAGCTGCAATGTGGCTGTGTCTTCGTTCGCGTGTAGGCGACGTCCCCGACGAGCCTCAAGACCCCGTCCAATTTGCAGGAGCAATCAAATGATGCGGATGGACCGTCAAGAGCTGAAGCGGAAGTTGGAGTATACGCGCAGGGTCGCCCTGGAACCCACCGATCCCCTCACGCGGGAGAGGCTGGCCCAGATGATCGAAGAGCTGGAATTTCAGCTCCTGGCGCCAACCGCAAGACGATCCGCCAGCATACCGAGCCGCTGGACGCCTTTCGCAGATACCTGACGCCATACACATTCGAGCAGGCGTTCTGTCATCTTAGCGACCAGCTTATAGTCAGTGTCGAGAAACACTGGAATGCCAGGCAATTGCGTGATGCCATGCGCGCTCGTGAAAGAGATCGCCCCGAGTATCTTCCCGATCTCGCGGTTACCATGGCGCTCTTCTTTCAGCTCGGCGACAGCCGCGCGCGGTCGCGACGAGTCGCCTTGCCTGACGATGGCCGTGGGTAACCATAAACACAAGAGCAGCGAAACCGGAAACGGTTCGCCGTTGTTTGCATCGACAACGAGATTATAACCCCGCACTGAGCAAAGCGGATTGATCGATCGGGTGCGAAGCGCACGCAGGTGGACGATCTTAACCGCTTTAGCCCGGCTGTTCCAATGCGCGCAGCAAAGCACAGGGGGAACCAATGCTCCGAACTATTGCAGACTGGAAAACCGTTTTGCGCGACAAGTTCCCGCAAGATGCTGCGCAAAGGATCCTCCGCGACATTCCGCACTACCGCCAAGGTGGTGGGTACGAATGCCAAGACATCGAACAATTGGCCAACGCGTTGCAGGCCTTCGCTGCGCTGCACGACGAGGAAGCCCGGAGAAAATGATCGCGTGAACGAGGATGTCGTCGCCGCGCGCGACAACATCAACAACACAGTTTGAATACAGTGTTGCTATCCGTTCATCCTCTGCTCGCGTTTGTGATCCTGCACGGCTCGACTATCAATCCCGCCATGGAAGCCATGATCAATCTCGAAGACCGCGCCGACCGCGTCCGCCAGATCACCGAAGGCAACCATGGCCGTGTCATCGCCCGCGCGGCGGCGATGTCCTGGAAGTCGACCACGTTCAAATAGCGCATCGCGCGAGACTCGTGGCGCGCAATTGGGCAGGCCTCCCGGCGTTTTGTATTGGCGGCGTCATACTTTTAAGCTTAAAATAAAAATCCGAGACGGTTGGGAGCGTGATCCTAGTCGGGTGACGTCATGCGCACTCGTGAAAGAGATCGCAGAGGCCGGAAAAGGCGCTACGTTCTGCGCGATCTCGCCGGCTTTGCCGATGTCAGGCGTTTACTTGCGGCCGACATCAGGAGGCTCTCTCCTGATGTCGGCGATGAAGATGCGCCCGCCGACGTCACTGCATCGTCCGCAGCTCCTCGGCCTCAGCCGGGAGGCGGTTTGCGAAGGCGCCGGCGATGATCCTCGCCAGTCGTTCTGATGGAGGCGCGGGAGCAGCTTAAGGAAGCCGAGAAGAAGCTCGCCGCGATCGCTCGGGCTTCACTTTGTTACGGCGCTTGCTGTGCAGTTTCTTTTGGGTGCGCTCAGGTGCTTCCGGGTGGCCACGCGTTTGTATGTCCATGACCTAGCGGTTGACGCAGGACCGCACATAATAGTCGCGATCGCCGGGGCCAAAGCCACCGGCGGCGGCCTCGGCGAGACAGCGCTGGACGCGCTTGTGGAATGACGGCTGTGGCCTCGGCGAATTGTTATAGCCATAAGTACCATTGCTATATTGCGGCGACTGCACGTCCATCTGCGGCACCACGGGCACCGCGGTGCTGGGCGGCGGCGGCGGTGCTGGCAGCGGCGGATTGAACCGCGAGCCGCCGATGATGTTGTTTGGGTTTTGTGCGCAGGCCGGCCCGCCGGCCAGCAGCAGCATGATTGCGAGCGTTGAAAGGGACAGCTGCTTCATGGCCGATATGTCGTAATCCCTGACGGGCACCGCAAGCCGGCCTCACGGCTTTTGATAGATGATCCCGCCTGCGCGGATGGTGTAGGCGACTTTGGCCAGGTTCTTGACGTCGGTCATGGGATCGCCGTCGAGCACCACGAGATCGGCGTCAAATCCGCTTTCCAGGCGGCCCTTCTTCGCTCCCTTGAAATAGGCCGCCGGATTGGTCGTGAGCGAAGCGAGGATTTGCCGTTCCGACAGCGCCCGGTGCATCAGCTCATATTCCACCGACGTGTCGTAGATCTGCGTGAAGCCCACATCGGTTCCAAACAGTACCGGCCCGCCATTGTCCGAAAAGGCCTTCAGCTGCGCCACGCCATTGCCGACCAGCCGCGCCGCCAAGGCTTCGCCTCCGATGGTCTTCGCAAACAGCGACAGCGTCGGAATCAGCGCAACGTGCTGTTCCTTGAACCGCGCCAGTTCCTCCGCGCCATAGCCGGGCTCGCCGGGGACGATATGCGCCATGATGTCGACGCCGGCCGCGATCACCGTTTCCATGCCGGTCTTGTTCTGCGGATGGGCGAACACCGGCTTGCCCTGCGCATGCGCCACATCGACCGCGGCCTTGGCCACCGCGACATCCATGTTCACAACAGGCTTGTTGCCCATATAGGCGCCGGTGAAGAGTTTCATGCCGTCAAGGCCCATGCCGAGATCCTGACGGGCCATTTGCGTGGCCTCCTCCGGGGTCGCCGCCTCGGGTAACTGCATCTCGGCCGGCAGATAGGCAGGATGGCCGCCCTTGGGGAAAATGTCGCCGGCGAGGAAGATGGTGGGGCCCAGGATTTCGCCGGCATTGACGCGGCGGCGCAGCGCCAGCGAGTCACGGGGGTCGGAGCCGAGATCCCATACCGTCGTGAAACCCCATTGCGTCAACATTTCCTGCATATGGGCGGTCATCGGCGCGGCCGGCGCGGTGCCCGCGTGCTGCCAGACCGCCTGCGTGAAATGCACATGGCTGTTCCAGAAGCCGGCCACAATGGTCTTGCCGGTGCAATCGATCACGCGCGCATCGTTGGGGCTCTGCACTTCGCTCGCGCTGCCCACCGCCGCGATGACGCCGCCTGACATCACGACAGTGGCATTCGAGATCGGCGCGGCATCGGGCGAGGCGTAGAGGGTGCCTCCGCGCAGGACGAGCGTTTCGGCATGCGCCATGCCGAAGCAGAGGACGGAGCCAAGAAGGCCGAGGAAAAGCGTGGTGCGGATTCGGGAGCCGGTCATTGGCAAAACCCTTTCAGAAGCTGGTCGGACCGCATGATATTGGATGCGTGCGACCGCGCTTTGATCGTTCTTGCTCCACGACCGCAATAAGCGGCCGGTCACTCCTCCGGCGCGTGCTCGATCGGATCGAACCGGTCGGCTTCCAGGCCGAGCAGGTTCCACGATTGCAGCATATGCGGCGGCAACGGCGCGGTGGCGTCGATCACGCCGCCGCGCGGATGCGGAATCACGATGCGGCGGGCGAGAAGATGCAGCCGGTTCTGCAGGCCGCCCGGCAGCTGCCAGTTCTCCTTGTTGAAATATTTGGGATCGCCGACGATGGCGTGATCGATATGCGCCATGTGGGCGCGCAATTGATGCGTGCGGCCGGTAACCGGTTTGAGCGACACCCAGGCAAGCTTGGTCGCCGAGGTTTCCACCACCGCGTAATAGGTCACCGCGTGGCTTGCGCCTTCATCGCCATGGGCGGCGATGCGCATGATGGTGTCCTCCTCGCTCTCCTCTTTCGCGAGATAGGTCGAGATGCGGCCCTGCTTCGGTTTCGGCACGCCGGCGACCAGCGCCCAGTAGATCTTGCGCGCCGAGCGATGGCGGAACGAGCCGGTGAGCTGCGTGGCGGCAAAACGCGTTTTCGCGACCAGCAGACAGCCCGAAGTTTCCTTGTCCAGCCGATGCACCAGCCGCGGCTTCTGGCCCTTGGCGTCGCGCAGCACCTCCAGCATCTGGTCGACATGACGCGTGGTGCCGGAGCCGCCCTGCACCGCGAGGCCCGCCGGCTTGTTCAGCACGAGGACATCGTCGTCCTCGTAGAGCGTCATCTCCTTGAGTTGCTGCAGCGTGCGCTGCTCGGCTTCAGAGAGTGCCGCAGCCGCCTTGGGCGCGTCGAGACGCAGCGGCGGAATGCGCACGCTCTGTCCCGCCTCCAGGCGGTCCTTGCTGTCGGCGCGCTTGCCGTTGACGCGCAGCTCACCTTTGCGAACGATGCGCTGGATGTGGGAAAACGAGAGCCCCGGAAACCGCGCTTCGAGGAAGCGGTCGACCCGCATATTGTCCTCGTCCGGCGTCACCACCACGGTCTGGACTTTTGTCGGCAGCGGCAGCTCGGCTTTGGCTTCGGCTGGCTCGTGAGGAACCGACCGTCGCTCCTCGTCGCGATGCTCGCCGCGCTTCCCGGTGAGCCGCGCAGGCTTGCCGCCCGGGCGATGGCCGGTCGGTCGGTCGGGCTTGCGAAAATCCCGATGCGGAGGCGGGTTCTTCGGGCGATCACCCGGGGATATCGTTCGCTTGATGCGGCGGCTCATGCGGTTCTTTCAATCTTTGGTGGATGATCGGGATCCAGTACGTCCCGACATCACACCAACTCGACTCGCAGTGTACGTCCGACTGCACTCGCTGCACGCTGCAACGTATCCAGCGTCACCGACGGCGTTGCGGGGTCGAGGAGCCGATCAAGTTGTCGGCGGCTTGTCTTCATTCGTTCAGCCATTGCAGTCTTCGTGATACCCTGCGCTTTCATTTCTTCCACCAACTGCCCGGCGATGATTTCCTTGATCGCGCGCTCTTCGCACACCCCGAGTATGCCTTGCTGTGCAAGAAATTCGTCGAAGGTTTCGTCGCTCACACGTGCTCTTTGTTTCGCCATCATGTCACCTCTCGTTTGCGCTTGAGCGCAAGGTCGATGTCCTGCTTTGGCGCCTTTTGCGTTTTCTTGATGAAGCCGTGCAACAAAATCATGTTGCCCTGCTCCATGCAGAAGATCACTCGCGCAATCCGCTTGCTGTCGAGATCGCTCCTCACTTCCCACAATCCATGCCCCAAGGGAGCACAATGCGGGCGCCCAATTGGCCAACCGAATTCAACCTTCTGAATGTCCTTGCCGACAGTGCGTCGGTCATCGGGCGGCAGATCCAAAATCCACTCACGAACAGGATTGCGACCTGTCGAGCTGATGTAGAACCTTGCGGGAAGCTTCTTTGTGCGGTCGATCATCCGGCAGGATTTATGTGCCATTTTTGACACATTCATGCAAGCCTTTTCCGCGGCCGACCGCTTGATCCGTCAGATACGAGATTTCGTCAGAAGCGGAAAATACCGCCGCGAGCCCGGCTGCGGAATCGTTGGCCACCATGCCGCAAGGATGCGTAGCGCCTTGCCCCCGCCGCGCCAGCGCCAGGCGAGCGGCGCCGGGTCTTCCAGGCTTTCGGCGAGAGCGAACAGCGTGACCACGATCATCGCGGGCAGCTGGCCCTGCCCGATCAGCAGCATCGGCAGCATCAGCGCCCAGCATGCGCCGATACAGGCCCCGCCATTCCATGCACCGAACCGGAAGGCATCAAGGTCGGCAGACCGGCCAAAGGCGGCAAGCGGTGGCCGCTGATGGCAGCGGTTGAGGCACCATTGCTTTGCCGGCGAGACCTGCCACAGCAACGCCGCGACAATCGCAACTCCAAGACAGGCGAGCGGCATCGGCACGGCCCATCGCGCCAGCAGCGCGACGGCCTGCAGGATGACGCCGGCAGCTATCCAGATGGCGACGAAGCCCGCGACAAAGAGCGCCATCGATCGCCCTCGCCGCGCGGCAAAACTCCGCTCGCGGACGTGCCACAGCGGCGCAATCGCGAGCGGCAGCATCATGGCCACGACCATCAGCGCCCAGCCCGTTGCGAGCTGCCCCGGCGAGTTGAACAGCAGCGCGAGGTCGAGCGAGACCGAGAGCGGCACCGTGGTCCAGGCCTGCGCCGCGCAGAAAGCCGGCAGGGAAAAGGCGCTGCCGCCGAACAAAAGCAGCGCCCAGGCGATCAGGACGATCGTCCCCAGCAGCAGGAGCCACATTTCAGGTCGGCGCGCCGCGCGCTGCATGCGTTCGGCTCCTATGGCGTTTGCGACTGCCGGAAGATGCTGATGTGGCCGATGGTGACAGGCTTGGCGTCAGGCACTGGTCTGTTCGGTACTAGGCGGACATGGAGCTGGTTCACGTTGAGCGCGCCGGCGAGATGCAAGGTGTCGATGACATGGGTGATCTCGATCACGAAGGTCAGGCCGTCGCCCGCATGCGGACCGTCCATCGCGCTCGCCTTGCTTACCCCGAACAGCCCGACATTGCCGGCCTTGAGCTCGGGGTGTTTCGCGGGATCCTCGCCCTCGGGCACGTTGATGTAGACCCCGAAGGCGGTCGCGTCGTTGGAGCCGCGCACATTCTCCAGATTGAGGAAAATGCGGTCCGGCGCCGGCGGCCCGCCCGCCATTCCCTGCAGGCTCGAGGACACCTTGCCGCGCACGGCGTGATCGAGCTGAACGGAAGTATTGGCCCCCGAGCCGGTCAGGCTGAAGCCACCTTTGCTGGCTCCGAGCAATTCGACGTGTTCAGGCATCGCAGCCCTCCCGGGCGGTTCGGCGACCGCCATTCCCAGCCCCAGACGCCGGCGCCGCGAGGCGACTTGCGGCAGGCCCGGCGCCGAAACATCGTCATAGCCATAGCCCAGTGTCGCCAGGCTGGTGGTATCGCCGGGCGTATAGGTCCAGCTCTGGCCGCCCGGCATCGGCATCACAAAGGCGCGCTGGCCGACGTTCGCCGGTCCTTTCACCCATTTGGTGTCGGTGGGATCGGTGTGCGAGGGGCTGCTCTTGTTCCACACCTCCCACAACCGGTCGATATTGGAGTGGTGCAGCCAGAAGATCGGGTCGAGCCCCGCCAGATCGGGGAAGGACATCAGTCCGGGGTTCTGATCGTCGCCGCCGCCGACCAGCACATGCACCATGTCATGCGGCTGGGATTCCACTCCGCCATGGTTTCGTCCGCCATGCGCAAAACCGGTGCTGAGGCCGCCAAAACCCTGGCTGCCGCCCTGTCCCGGGCCCACGAATTTCGCATCGCCGAGGGCGTTCTGATCGACCTGGTCCATCGGAATGAAGACGTTGCCGTCGTTGTTCGGCCCGAAGCGCTGGCTGATGAAGAGCGGATTGTCGCCGGTGCCGTCGGGCCAATCCGGCGAGGCGAAAGCCGGCGGCAGCGGGTTCTGGTTCGGCTTGAAGTAATTCCAGTATGGCAACGCCCAGGTCGAGCCCGGCCCGCCCGCCTGCGTGATGGCGTCGCGCACGACCGCCTCGAACGCAACCAGATAGCCGCGATGCCAGGGCAGGAAATACCAGCTGCCATGCTGGCACTGCGCCCAGTAGGTGCTCTGATCAGCGTCGCTGGGCATCTGATCGCCGGAACTGAGAACCCCGACCTGCTGCCACAGGTTCGGGTCGAAGCCGTGGATGCCGCCGAAGAAGCGCCAGCTGGTGCGATCGTTCAAGGCGCGCGCCTGCATCGCCTTGACGCCGCGCGCATACCAGAGGATGGGATCAGCCCAGTCGGAACCCAGTTCCCAGACATTTTGACGTGTGAAGGCCATGGCAACAGCCTCGCTATGTTAAGAGCCCGGTTGAAAACAATTGCGCTTCAAATCTGACCATGGACTGCTGCGATCACTGGCGCGCAGGCGATCGCTGCAATCTTCGAAAATTTCGGAAACAGGTGTTTTTTTGAAACAACGCTACCTTAGGGCGTGATGGCTTCCGCTGTCAACAAAGCCATTGCCAAAGCGTCGCTGACCAAGTGACGCAGAGAAAATCTAGCACCGCGCACGAACCGGGTTCGTGAACGCCCTCACATTTTGCGGCAATAAGATCACCGTCCAGGCACTCGGATTGACAGTGCCGCGGGCGGTTCTCGATGCCTATCAGGCCTATGCGAAACATCCCGCCGCGCGATTCCTTCAAGTCTACGCCGCCGCAGAGCCCGGCCAGTTGGCTGACGCGATCGCTCCACTGCTGCAGCTCTCGATCGGCGTTGAGAAGGCGCAGCAATTGCTGGAAACTGACGACGTGGTGAAGCGGCTGGAAATGATCCTCGAATTGATCAAAGCGAGTAGGCAGGCGGCCTAAAGCGCGATGAGATTAGGTTGAATCGTCACCGCGCTTTAGCTTTTTGATTGAGCATGATCTTTTCGGAAAACCGCTCCACACTTTTCCGGATCATGCTCTAATGGCCGATTATTTTGCCAATCGCTCGCGGCGCAGCTTGGCCCAATAATCGAGGCGCTTCCGGATCTCGCGCTCAAAGCCGCGCTCGGGCGGATTGTAGAAATTCTGCCGTCCGAGCGCTTCAGGGAAATAGTCCTGGCCGGAAAAGCCTTCCGCCGCGTCGTGATCGTATTCGTAGCCGGCGCCGTAGCCTTCCTCTCGCATCAGCCTGGTCGGCGAATTGAGGATGTGTTTCGGCGGCAGCAGCGAGCCCGCTTCCTTGGCGACGCGGGTGGCGGCGCCGAACGCCTTGTAGGCCGCATTCGATTTCGGCGCGGTCGCGACATAAATCACGGCCTGCGCGATCGCGAGTTCGCCCTCTGGCGAGCCCAGGAAATCATAGGCGTCCTTGGCGGCGTTGGCGATCAGCAGCGCCTGCGGATCGGCAAGACCAATGTCCTCGATCGCCATGCGCACCACGCGCCGCGCCAGGAACAGCGGGTCTTCGCCGGCATCGAGCATGCGCGCGAGATAATACAGTGCGGCATCCGGATCGGAGCCGCGCACCGACTTATGCAGCGCCGAAATCAGGTTGTAATGGCCGTCAGCGGATTTGTCGTAGATCGGCGCGCGCCGCTGCAGGATGTCCTGCAACTGCACGGCGTCAAAAACTTCGCCGCCGCGCGCCGAACGCCAGACTTCTTCGGCAAGCGTCAGCGCGGCGCGGCCGTCGCCATCGGCCATGCGTACGAGGGCGGCCCGCGCTTCCGCATCGAGAGGCAGCTTCTTGCCCTCGACTTCTTCCGCATGCGCGTAGAGCCTTTCGATCGCGGCCGCATCGAGAGAATGAAACACCAGCACGCGGGCGCGGGAGAGCAACGCGGCATTGAGCTCGAAGGATGGGTTCTCCGTGGTGGCGCCGACCAGCACCACGGTGCCGTCTTCCATCACGGGCAGGAATGAATCCTGCTGCGCGCGGTTGAAGCGGTGCACCTCGTCGACGAACAAGAGCGTGCCCCTGCCCGTCTCGCGCCGCGCGCGCGCCGCATCGAACGCCTTCTTCAGGTCGGCGACGCCGGAGAACACTGCGGACAACTGCTCGAAATGCAACTCGGTCGCATCGGCCAGCAGCCGCGCCACCGTGGTCTTGCCGGTGCCCGGCGGTCCCCAGAAGATCAGCGAGCCCAGGGTGCGCGTTTCCAACATGCGCGTCAGCGCGCCGTCGGGACCGAGGATGTGGTCCTGGCCGACGACATCGGAGAGCTTGTTGGGGCGCAGGCGATCGGGAAGCGGACGCGGCGCGTCCTGCTCCATGCCTGCCGCTGCAAACAGCGTGGCGCCGGCCTCGCGTGGTCGTTTCGGGCTCATCCGCCCAGCGTGACGTTGATCTGCTGGCCGCCGCGCACCAGCGTGATGCGCCAGACCCGCAACGACTGGCTGGTCGCCTTTTCCAGATCGGAGGTTTTTCCGATCTTGTTGTTGTTCACGGCGACAATGATGTCGCCTTTCTGGAAGCCGACGCCGGCAGCGGTGGAATCATCCGCAAGCTCGGTGACCACGACGCCTTCGGTATCGGCATCGAGATGCAACTCGTCGGCGACCGCCGGCGAGATGTTGGCGACCTTCGCGCCCTGGAACGGCGAGCGCGCCGTCAGCACGATCTCGTTGCGCCCGGTGTCGGGCGCGGTCTCCAGCGGCACGTTGACCCTGAGCGGTTTGCCGCCGCGCTGAATATCGACCTGCGAGGTGCCACCGAGCGGGTGGGTCGCGAAGCGATAATCAAAGGCATTGGGATCCTCGACCGTCTGGCCGTCGATCGCCGTGATGAGGTCGGACGACTTCAGGCCTGCGCGCGCCGCCGGACTGTTGGCGACGACGCTGGCGACCAACGCGCCGCTCGGCGAATGAAGCCCCAGGCTCTCGGCGATCTCCGGCGTCACCACCTGCAGCTTGGCGCCGAGCCACGGCCGCTTCACCGCCTTGCCGCCGCTCTTGGCGGAGGCCACCACCACGCGAACCATGTTGGCGGGGATGGCAAAGCCGATGCCCTGCGAGCCGCCGGAGCGCGAATAGATCGCGGTGTTGATGCCGGCAAGCCGGCCGGTCATGTCGACCAGCGCGCCGCCGGAATTGCCGGGATTGATCGCGGCATCGGTCTGGATGAAGAACTGATAGTCGGTGATGCCGACCTGCGTGCGCGCCAGCGCCGAGATGATGCCGTGCGTCACGGTCTGGCCGACGCCGAAGGGATTGCCGATCGCGAGCACGACGTCGCCGACCA
>DATMNV010000238.1:0-98175 GCA_035568535.1 Bradyrhizobium sp. | reverse complement strand
CGTGACCGTGGCTCCGGCATCGGCCACGTCGACCGTGCCGGTGATGGTCTGGCTCGCCTGGTTGGTCGGTCCACCCGCGCTGGTGATCGCAACGGTCGGTGCTGTCGTATCCAGCGTGAAGGTCAGTGTGGCGCTGCCGGTGTTGCCAAAGGCATCGGTCTGGCTCGCCACGATGGTGTGCGGGCCGTCCCCAAGTCCCGTCGGCGTGAACGACCAGGCGCCCTGGGCGTTGGCGGTCACCGTGGCGCTGCTGAGGACACCATCGACGGTGAAGTGCACCACCGTGTTGGCCAGACCGGTGCCGCTCAACGCATCATTGGTGGTGATGTGGTCGCTCGCCGAGGAGCCGGTATCGAACGCCAGCGCCTCGGTCACTGTCGGACCGGTCGTGCTCAGCGTGTAGACCACGGCAGCACTGGTGGCGCTGTTGCCGGCGGCGTCGGTGACCCGTGCGGTGAGCGAGTTGGTGCCGTTCGCCAACGTTACGCCGGTGCTCCAGCTGCCATTGCCCTGCACGATGGCGGTGCCTGCCACCGTGGCCCCGTCCAGGATCGTGACCGTGGCTCCGGCATCGGCCACGTCGACCGTGCCGGTGATGGTCTGGCTCGCCTGGTTGGTCGGTCCGCCCGCGCTGGTGATCGCAACGGTCGGTGCTGTCGTATCCAGCGTGAACAGCACCGGCGCGCTAGTCCCGGTGTTACCGGCCGAGTCGATATCCACAGCAACGATGCTATGGAAGCCGTCGCCGGATAGCGTAACCTTTGTGCTCCAAGCGCCGTCGCCGCCAACTGCCGCAGTCCCGATCTTCACCCCGTTGTCATAAAGGGTCACCGTCGCACCCGGCGCAGCCTCGGTCGACGTGACCGTGCCGGAAATTGTCTGTGTCGCTTGGTTGGTGGGACCGCCGACCGCGCCGATCGCGACTGTCGGTGCCGGCACTTCAAGGGTGAAGACTACTGGCGCACTGGAGCTCGCAGCCGCGCTGTCAACTGCGACTATGCTGTGCGAGCCATTTCCGGCGAGCGTTACGCTCTTGCTCCAAACTCCACCGGAGCCAACGGTTGCAGTACCAAGCGCCGTCGTCACACCATTGTAGGTGTCGAAAATCATGACCGTGGACCCGACGAAAGCTAGGTCAACTGTCCCGGTAATCGTCTGGTTCGCTAAGTTTATTGGCCCCCCAGCGTTTGTAATCGCGACTGGGGCGAGCGGTACAATAGGGATTAATAGAGCTTGGTCTGTGGTCGAGGTGGAGAACTGTAATGACGTCGACTTGCTTCCGCTGGGGGTTATTGAGCCGGAACCTGTTGCACCACTCGCAGAACCTGTGGTGCTATCGCTTCCACCTCCACCATCGCCGACATCCACGACGAAGACCGTAGTCGTAGGCGGCTGACTGGGCAGCATGGGGGGACTGCCCTGGGCGGTTCGAGTCGAATTTGGACTAGTATCGTTTGGATTCGTGTTTTCGGTATGCTGAGGCAGGTTTGGAAATAGTTGCTTAGCAGCATCGTAAGTGTTCAGTACTTGTTGGAATACGTTGAACTCTTGATTGATCTGATCTGGCGTCTTGTTGCTCTCCTGAGCGATAAGATTGGTCGGCCCAGCCGGGGTAAGCTTGAGGGCAGAGCCACTGCTCAACACCGTTGCGATCAACGTGCCCTGGGTGTTGTAAACTTGTACAGAGTGCACTTGACTGTCGTGTTGATCGACGACCGAGATAGATACCGTCCCATCGGTCGACGAGACGTCGAGAACAACGGCAGTGCCGCGGATGCCGATAACCGAGGACGGTGTCGCGACCCTCATGTCACCCGTTGGCGCGACCTGACCTGCAACGAAATTCAGGCCACCCTGAATCAGCGTCATCAGCGAGCTGTTGGAGCTGCCGTTCTGCTCGTAGACTAGCTCGTTTAACAAAAGCCGCGCATTTTCGAGCAAGTTACATGTAGTGCCGTCATCCAAGACCAGGCCGAGCGTCGAATTGCTGCCCGTCTGCACGACATCATTTTGATTGATGTTGTCTCCGGTGTTCACGACGATCGCCACGCCGTTACGCACGATGCTGGCGCTGCCCGTCATCTTGACGACATGGCCAATGACCTTCGCGCCAATCGCGGGCGTCCCCGCCTGCGCATACGCAGTGTGGCCGGTCACAGCCTCGACGAATCTCGGGTCGAGAGTTGCTCCCTCGGGAGACAGCAGCGTGGGCCGGCTTCCGCCGGAAAAATAATCTAGCAGCACGAAGCGATGGAGATGATCTGAAATTATCAGGTCATGCCCCGAACGCGTGTATTCTCCCGAGAACAGGAGATGAGCATCTGGAACTATGACTGCGTGAGGATGATTGAACTGGGCTAGGGAATGAAAATTAAAAACGCCCGATTCGGAATCCGACGCAATCAACCCAGTGGGAAAAAACTTATTCAACGCCCCACCCAACTAAATTCTTAATGCAATACTAAAATTGGTAACATTTTCGAGAGTTGCCGAGAAGAGTTACGCAGTCAAGCTGATTAAATTAATCCTCCGTACTGAGGTACCGTGACATCCACTTCCGAAATAGCGTGAGCCGAGGGGAGGGTTGGGGCTGCCAAAACGCGTCACTTCTTCCGTAAATCGGAATTCGCGCTGCGGAGGGACCTACGTTTTGGAGAGCAATGGCAACGGCGAAAAGGTACCGGGCGAGCCCCTCGGCTGGATCTCATCGAGCTCCGACGAATTCGAAAGGCTGTGAGAAAGGCTTTGCACAGCGGGGAGGTGAGCTAGCTTTCGCGTACGCATACGGAGAGGATGAAAATACCATTTGCAGTCGGCCTATGCTCGAGTTGCAAGAAACCGTCCGAGCCGATCTTTCTATTTCTCAGTTTCGAACCTTGCTTTGTTGGGGAGGGGCCGTGCCACTCCGTCCGCCGCGTCCCGCGCTGGGGTGGCGCAGGTGTCGTCCGTCCTACGTGAAGCGGCAGATCTTCCCGACGGGTTACCTTTACGTCGCTGCTGATCTACTTCTCGTCCACGATGTCCTGCTCGACCAGATGGCGCCAGTCGTCGTTCATCGCCTGGTAGGGCTCGCTCACCCCCGGGGAGTATCCTTCTCGGAAACCTTGGCCTGATAGATGTGCGCGAAATGGACGTCGCCGCGTCAGATCGTCTCGCGCGAGAGCCCGAGGAAGATCAGCAGCGGGTCCCTTGCCGTTGCGGCTCGCATATCCCCGGCGGCCCCTTCTCGCCTCACTACTTCGCCGGTTTCGATCTTCGGCGTGGAGGCGCTTGCACGGATAGACAGCCGATTTTGTCTCAAGAAACTGCGACGTAAGAGAGATGTTCCTGCAGATGAGAGACCAGGCGTAGCTAAGTCGGCATCTGATTTGCACTTCCTCGGATTAGGGGAGCCAATTGTGCCAAACCGAGGCGAGCTATGCGCACTGCATCCCGATTTGAGACGTTAACCAAACGCAAGGTGCTAATTCAGGAAAGAACCAATAGGTTCATCTCCGACTTGCAGCGCCTCGTTCAATTGCTCGACGTAGATATCGATCTTGAAGAACAACGCACGGGCATCTTCGATCTTGCAAGCCGAAATTACTCGACTGTAGCACAAGACCTTCGGGCTCGGCGGGACAATCTGATGGCCACGATCACCCGATTGGAAAGAAGGCCGGCAACGGAGATCGACACCGCCGAAAACAACCCGCAATACGCGACCGCGATCCGAGGTGAAGACCGAATTTTTAACTGAGGAACCGGTGGGACTCGATTTAGATATCCGAAGAGTTGGTAACTTTGGCAGGGGGTCCAATGCCATACTTTAATTTCGATCTCGTCGTCGGCAATGATTTCAAAAGGCAGGGCGGAATGATCCTTGAAGACACCGAAATTGCGATCGAAAAGGCTGAAAGCCTCGCGAGCGAACTTCGCATCGTTCGTCCCGAGCTGCGCTCGGGTGGATACGCAGTACGCATCACCGACGGAGAAAGTAACGAACTCTACCGTATTCCGATCGACCCCACCCCACCGTGGCAAAAATCGTCCCGTCGCGTATGATCGTCTGATCTGCGTCGACACGGGCAGTAAATCGGCGCCGTCGATCATCTCTATGGTCTTCGCCAGCGAGGATGCTGCGAACACTGGTTTGCCGAGCACGACCCGGAAGGCGTCGCATTTGAGTATCCGATTA
Source organism: Bradyrhizobium sp. (assembly GCA_035568535.1). Classification (GTDB taxonomy): domain Bacteria; phylum Pseudomonadota; class Alphaproteobacteria; order Rhizobiales; family Xanthobacteraceae; genus Bradyrhizobium. Next base: position 93,998 of record DATMNV010000238.1, on the reverse strand, counting down.
GCGAATAAACGCGTGACCGCAGCGATTGCCAAAAACCGGCTCTCATAGTCGTTGCCAATTCCGTGTGCTGGGTATTCGATCCTAGCGGGAGGCCGGCGCGAAACCTGAAAGATGCCAACCCAAATGGCTCCCCTGCGCCATTCGCCTGCGAGCCCCTGCTGACGCACCAGCGGGGGTTTTGCTTTGGACGCTCGGCGAGCCGCGGCGCCTTGAGCCATCGTTAGGGAGGATGGCGGCAAACAACACGAACTTTCCCCATTTCCTGAATCGCCCTTCACGATATGGTCTTTGGCGCGCCTGGAATTTTCAACATCTTCGAACCGCCTCTGCTGGGGCACTGTATCGAGTAACTCCGCTCCATCCACCAGCCCTCAGCCCCGGCCCCGATGGAGCGGGGTTTGCCTTTTGATTGGCACATACGCATACGAGTGCGCTCAAGCGCCACCAGAAAACCCACAACGCTAGCCCGGTCCCGTTTGCTGCCCAGGCGGGGCTTTGGTTCCTGTAAAAGAGGATCCACCGGCCATATGCGGCCTCCCCGGGAGGGCTCGTCGCGGACAAGGCGTTGCGGCAGATGTCAGGCGCCTAGAGAAAGCAGGAGACTGGGGCCGCAAGCCGTGCCTTTAGATCGGACTGCCATTTTCGAACCTGACCCGTCGCGGAAGCCAGCTTGCCAGATTGTTAGGGCGTACGACACTGACTCTCATCGGCGTGATGGGGTATCGTCGTCGACTTGATCGTGATCGGACATCGGATCGGGCGGCGTCTTTCGATCAATCAGCCGCCAGAATAGCTCCACCATACCACGCCGGCTAAAATCGATGACGGCTTCGTGGTGCTTCATGCCGTTGCCACCTTTTTCACGGGGCCAAGGCTTCTCAAAAGGCAATAGTGACCATCGCTCATCTGAGCGAGTCGGCAGTCCTTGAACATCGGCCTGGGATGCATTGATTCCGTCGTCGCCTTCGGAATCTTACGGCACCATTCCCTTCATATCTGCGAGGGTGACGTCGGCTGTAACTCGGCCACCTTTGTCAGTCGTTCCGGTAGTCCGAACGAGTGTCGTGGATAGCGAAAGTAGCGAGCATATACCTGCAATCAACATGGCGGTCAGTACTAGGTCGAACCCATGGCGCATCATTGTCGCACCTGTATGCGTTGCCTCCGCCCGCAGCAATTTCGTCGTTGAGTCGTCAGGCAACCTGGTGGCGCGGCGGCGTTTGCGGGCCGAAGCAGCCACCGGAAAAAAGTGGTGCCGATCGGAGATGCTCTCACCCGCCATCCACCTTATCTTGGGCGAGACCATGCACTCGTTGGACTTGCGCTAGATTACTGCTGGGACTGATGTGCGTGTTCCAGTTTCAGCGCATCAAAGACGAGGAGCTGTCGCTATTTCAAATCTTTCCGGAGTACCGAGACGACATGGCGTGGACGGCCCGTTTGGCGCCGGGCTTTTACTAGCGAGTTGGATGACGGGCGTTAGCCGCCTTTGCATTCTCGGTTGAATTTAGACAAGATTGAGGACTGCCGTTGAACGCTGAAAGCCCGGCGTCCGCTGCCGCCCGCACCCGCGCCGCCGTAGCTGATCTGCGGGCCCTAGCCGACAGTCATACCGCGAATGGCGGTTAAGAGGAGCGGTCGGGGGAACAACATGCATCTTTCAAATCTGCAGCCCGGAATGCGTTCACTAATGGCGGGCGCTGCACTGGCCTCCGCAGTTTCCCTTGGGGCGACCGTCGTGAAGGCCGAAGTTCATGTCGTAGCACTCGGCGATAGCGCCATTCGAGGTCATGGTGTCCCGGCAAGCGAGGCTTACCCGGCGCAACTCGAGGCTGCTCTAAGAGAGAGGGAGCATAAGGTCACTGTCGTCAACCGAGGCGTCAATGGGGACACAACGGCAGGCGTCCTCGCAAGACTAGCCCGTCCTATTCGTGAGAGGGGTTTTTGGCCCGATTGATGCGGCCCGGACACCCCCGCTGACGAGGCGCACAGGATTGCGTTCGGCATTTCACAGCCTGACGACCCGTACTTTGCAACGCGCTTGAGGGATGGGCTGGGCGAACGGGGGCGGAAGCCCCTCCGGTCAAGGACCGAGCGGCAGCAGCGCGCCTGGCAAGCAGCGGATCAGGTCGGCTTCGGGACATGCCGCGGCGAACGCAAGGCGAATGCGGCTCGTGGTCTCGACGACACGGGCTGCGATTTTCAAGAGACGAAGACGCAGGGTCGCGAACTCGGCAGTGGCCAACTCTCGGACTTTGGGAATGGCGTCGCGCACGGTCAGCATCAACCAATAGGCGGCGGTGTGGAGAACGAGTCGGACTTGATTGGCGAGCGCCGAACGGCAACTGGTGCGATCGGAGGCAAGCTGCGTCTTATGCAGCTTGATCAGATTTTCGGCTTGGCCGCGCGCGCAATACAGGCTGTCGTAGATCCACTCGGCCGAGCCGACATCGAGGCTGGTGACGACGAAGCGGATGTCGAGACCGAGCATTGTCGCCTCAATACGGGCGACGGTGCGTCGTTCGTGATCCCAGGACTTTGCCTTGTGGCGCGTCTCGGTATAGCCGCGCAGAACAGCCAGGTTCTCGAGGGCGCGTCGCGTGCGGATATCGTCGGCAACCTCGTCGACTTTTTTGGCGAGAGGCTCGGTACCGGACAGACCGAAGATGTAGTCGATGCCGTTGTTCTCGCACCACGTCATCGCCTCCGGCCGAGCATAGTGCCCGTCGCCACGGAACGTAATTCGCGTCTTGTGCCATCGCGTACGGATGTGCCGTACCAGGCGTCGAAGATGGGCACGCACCTCGACGCCGCCCGGCGTCTTGCCGGGCCGCAGCACGACCGCCACGGGCCGGCTCTTCTCCGTGTCGTAGACGTGGATCGGCAGAAAGCAGCGTTCGTCATAATGAGCGTTGAACAGAGAGATCTGCTGATGGCCATGGACGACATCGCAGGTGTCGTCAATGTCGAGCGTGATGGATGCGGGCTCGCCCGGATAGCTATCCATCCATGCGTCGACCAAAGTGTAGGTCAGGCGGATCACGTCGCGCAGTCGCGGCGAATTCTCCAGCCGCGACAGCGTCGGTTGGGAACACAAATCCCGGCCCGTATCCGGCAGGCGACCGCAGCGAGCTTGAACGCTGGATCGGAGCGCAAATGATCAAGGTCGTCGGCGTCCTCGTAGCCGCAGCAGATCGCGAACACGCGAGCGCGGAACATATCGACAAGGCTGTGCACGACCCGCGTCGGGTCGCGCCGATCCGGGAACACCCGGGCCAAATTGTCGGCCAAGCCGAGACGCCGCTCGGCCATCGCCAGAAGCATCACGCCGCCATTTGAGGTCAGACGACCGCCATCGAAGGCAGCTGTGACTTTCTTGGCCTGAACGGCTGGAAACGAGAATGGCAGAATCGTATCATCGGTCATGGCGGGCGTGACGTTCGCGGTTGAAGGTGATGGGGTTGGCTTCGCAACCGAATCCTACGCCGCATCAGCGCTTTACACCACGCTCGCCAGCCTCTCAGGCCCCCGCTGGCGAATAAGACGGGCTAGGGTCCGTAGCGAATGCAGATTTGAGTGGTATTCATTGGGCTATCGTGGGCGGGGAGAGCGGTCCGCGCGCTCGCCCTATGGCGAGAGAATGGATCGAAGAGATCGAAGCGATGTGTCGGGAGGCCAGTGTGGCCTTCTTCAAGCAATGGGGCGGCGTGCGTAAGAAGGCGACGGGCCGCCATTATCGCGATGCGACTTTTGACGAGATGCCCAGCGTCGCTTAGCGGAATGTTGACAAGCATCGGCGCTTGATCTCGATAATCTCCAGTATTAGTTGTAAAGCCAACCAACCCGACAGGATATTCGCAGCCATGGATTTCACCCGGACAGCAACGCCGACCTGCCTTGCCAACGGGAATATCCTTGTCCATGCCTGCTTCCATCGTTCTGTCAAACCTGTCGCTGTCCACGCCTGACGGCCATCCTCTTCTCTCCAACATTGATCTGAGATTTGGGGCCGAGCGCACCGGCCCGGTCGGCCGCAATGGTGTTGGCAAGACGACGCTGCTCGCGTCGATTGCCGGCGAACATCCTCCGCAAGCCGGCACGGTTTCAGTCAAGGGTGCCGTCGGCCTGCTTCGCCAGCACGTTCAGCTTCAGACAGGCGTGACCGTGGCCGACCTGTTCTGCGCGCGTCAGGCGCTGGCCTTGCTTGGCCGTGCCGAGCGGGGAGATGCCGCGGCACATGAGCTTGTCGAGGCCGACTGGACGCTCGAAGCTCGCATCGTTTCCGCTCTTGGCCGTGTCGGGCTCGAGTTGCCGCTTGAAACGGAGCTTGCGGCCTTGTCCGGGGGCCAGGCCACGCGGGCTCGCCTCGCTGCGTTGCTGTTTGCGGAGCCCGACTTTCTGCTTCTCGATGAGCCCACCAACAACCTCGACCGGGAGGGCCGCGAGGCCGTGATCGATCTTCTCGCCGCATGGTCGGGCGGAGCGATCGTCGTCAGCCATGATCGCGAGCTGCTTGAAACCATGGACGCCATTGTCGAGCTGACCTCGCTGGGCGCCACGCGATATGGCGGGAATTGGAGTCACTATCACGAACGCAAGACCGTCGAGCTCGCGGCGGCCCGGCACGATCTTGACGATGCCAGGAAACATCTGGCCGATATCGATCGGACGGCCCAGGAAGCGACTGAGAGGAAGGCGCGGAAGGATGGGGCAGGGAAGCGGAAGCGCGCCAAGGGCGACATGCCGCGCATCCTGGCCGGCGCGCGGAAGGATCGCAGCGAGGATGCCGGCGGCGACGGCGCCCGGCTCGCTGAACGGCGGCGGACGGAGGCGCTGGACTCACTGACGGCGGCCCGCCAGCGCATCGAAATCCTTCAGCCGCTGTCGGTGAAGCTGTCACCTACGAATCTGCCGGCCGGCAAAGTGGTGCTTTCGCTGGATGCGGTCAGTGCCGGGTACGAGGCAGGGCGGCCGATCCTTGGCGATCTCTCGTTTTCCATGACCGGGCCGGAGCGTGTCGCGATTGTGGGGCCGAACGGCTCTGGCAAGAGCACCCTGCTGAAGCTCTTCACGGGACAATTGCAACCCCTCGCCGGCACCGTGCAGGTCGCAACGGGCTTCGCCATGCTCGATCAAGCGATGAGCCTGCTCAATCCCCGGCTTTCCATCCTGGATTTCCGGAGTTTCAATCCGAATACGGATGACAACAGCTGCCGCGCCGCCCTGGCTCGATTCATGTTTCGGGCGGACTCGGCCTTGCAGGTGGTTTCAAGTCTGAGCGGTGGCCAGGTTCTTCGCGCGGGCCTTGCTTGTGTGGTGGGTGGACCGTCTCCGCCGCCGCTCCTGATACTCGACGAGCCGACCAATCATCTGGATATCGATTCGATCGAAGCGGTCGAGGCGGGATTGCGGGCTTATGACGGCGCGCTGCTTGTTGTCAGTCACGATGAAGCGTTTTTGAAGGCCATCGAGATATCGCGCCGATTGGATCTCACGGGGTAAGCTCGCGCGGCAAACCTTGAAGGGTCATATCGCGGATAGAAATTGAGACGCGCCGACGAAGTCGGACCGCTCCAAGTTGCTCACGCAGCCGCACTCTTCGCCGGAGGATTGCTCCGATGATCACGAACGCGCCACCAAGCTCCGCAGGCTTCAGGTCGCGAAAGATGCCGACCGCACGTCAAATAAGAACTCGGAAGACGACTAAAACGCAAACCAGGCTTTGGCGACGATCGTTGCACCGCACCAGTTCGAGACCAAGCCAGCCGGGTTGGTAACGGGATCAACGCGGCCACCCGGCCGCGCATTTGGATCCCCCGTAAAGACAAAGCAGTTTTCTTTCGACAGATTGGTGTCGTAGTAGCGCAGATCGAGGTTGAAGGCCTTGTGGGTGAAGGTTACGCCCGCCTGCCAATTGAGATAGGCAGGTAACGGGAAGCTGCCGAGTTGCGGAGCCTGATTACCGAACCAGGAATAGCCGACAGCAGTCGTGAATGACACGCCCAGGTTCTGCGGGAGCAGACGAGTTGGCAAGTCGTAGCCCAGCCCGGCCGCCACATATTGACTCCAGGCGCCGGTGTTCGAGACATTCGGAGAATAGGCGTAGCCGCTGGCGATGCGGATCGACTCGCCGATGCTTTTATCGCCGCGGATAACCGCCTCCCAATAATTGATGCCGTGCGTCTCGCCGGGAAGCCTTTCTCCGGGATAGCTGAAATAGGTCACGCCGAGATCGAAATCGATATTTGCGATCTTCGGGCGGATACCGCCTGCCATAGTGAACTCCGCGACGGGTTCGGTCGGCAGCTTGACGGTGGCCACTGTGGTGCCGGCGTATAGAGAGCCAAACCTTGCTTCAAAGGCGGCCCCGGCGGCGGGTCCGTGATCGGACAGCGTCGTCCCGCGATAAATGTAGTCAGATGCAAATCCCGCCCGGGCGCTAAATTCGGGCTCAGTTACAGACGTCGCGCGGTTAGTTTCGGGAGCGGACCAGCCGCGATTGCCAAGGCCGATCGCGCCGCCCGGGCTCACCTCGGGGGTTTCGGCGCGCGCCAAACCGCCGGTCATCGGTCCGAGCCACAAACCAACGAACGCAGCAATCGAGGCCTCGCTTACCTGCCAAACCGTTGCTGCACCTCTCTGTCGCACTGTTAACTATCCTCCAAGCGCTACCGCGACGCTGACCAGCGCACTACCAACGGCTACCATCGAAAAACCCGCCGCCCAGGGCCGAAGTCCGCTATGATATCCGAACGCGTAACCACAGCAGAAAAGCATCATGATGGCGACGGCGTAGGAGACACGCAGCGCAAACTTGGCGTCGCTCAGGAATATGAACGGGATTACAACCGGGAAGATCGAAAGGAAGCTCAGCAAGCAAAGACCCAGTGCTCCGATCCAGTCGCGCTTCGTTAGTCTCGGACGCTCGGACGGCTCAGGCAGCCGCTGCAATTCTTGCCGCATCAATTCCAGTTGCTCCGGAGGCAAGACCGACGCCAATGCCGGCGGCAACGCGTCGGCGATGACGCGTCGCGCTGTTTCAGAATCCGGCGTCTGTCGTATTGCGCGCAGTGTCAGGATATTGTGTCCCTGCTCATTGATGCGAGACAACAGATACAGACCGCCGTCAACGATACCCCAAGCCAGGTTGCAGCCGAGCGCACCGATCAGCATCGTTTGAATCTTGATGTTGCCCGCTGTGGCGACACCAAGGCTGCAGATGAAAGTGAGAGCCATGATCAGGCCGAACAAGGTCTCGGAGATCCGTTCCATCGGATCCAGCACGCGCCCAAAAGGGATATCCGAAACCGCTGACATCAAATCAACGCCCGTTGGCTCAATCTCCAGAGAATGGGTCGACGAGATCGAGGCGATGTGTCGGGGAGCCGATGTGGCCTTTTTCTTTAAACAATGGGGCGGCGCACGTAAGAAAGCAACCGGCCGCCGCTATCGTGATGCAACCTTCGACGAGCTGCCCGAGGTTGCTTGGCGCTCTCCCGTACGCCGGTCAGCGTTCAGCGGCGCGCAAGCGATCGAACGCCCGGCTTCGAACGCCAGGCGAGGGAACGCCACCATGCTCCGCTTGCTTCAGGAACAAAGCCAAATGATCAAGAGTGCCAACGGAATACCAATGCCGATGGCACCACCGATCATCGACGCGAAGTCAGAAAGCAAGTTTCCTTCGGAACGCAACTCACGCCCAGACATGCCGTTACTCCACGAGCCCCCACGGGTATTGCCCGTCGCCCAGGGATGAACGATCAAAAGCGGCCGGTGTCGGGATCAGTTCGCGACGTTATTGGTATTGCAAATGCGCGCCCGAACCAGCGCGGTCAGGGTGAGCGCCTATGGTTAACAAAGGGTTAACGACCCTCTCGCGCGGTCGAGGCGGGCGCCGCAGCGGCGCATGAATCCTCAACATTCGTTGCGGTTGCCGGCTTGCTCAGCGTTTTGGTTCACCGCTCGCGGCGATCGCGCGCGCGACTTCGGCCGCCAAGGTCTTCTGATGCGCGGCAAGCCTGGCGAACAGCTCTTTTTTCTTCACGTCGGTCGCCAGGTTGCTGATCAATTCGCACTCGGCCGCGTCTCTCTGGAGCTTCTCCAGATAAGCCTGCATGTCTTTCATGGCCGGTCCCCCTTTGCCAAAGGACGTAGCAAACGCGGGAACGAGGGGACTTAACAAATGTTAGGAGCCGGAAGCGAGTTGCTCCGGAAAGAAACGGCACGACGGCGATCAAGCCTTCCTCCCTCCGCCGCTCGCGCGAGCGGACGTTTGAAGAAAGCCCGGCACGACGGGCAAAACGCGTCAGCATCGGCGGCTCAATTATGTTGAAACTGTGTTGCCGCTTGCTGCCTGATTTGCATTCCCTGTTGCCAAAGCGAGACAGTTGCGAATCTCTGCTGTGATAACCTGTCATCAGCTCTAACCGAACGGATCGCCTGATCTTGCGGTTCGTGCCCGGTTGGCTCTGGGGGGATCACGGAATGAGCCACGTGTTCGGACCATGGCCTTGTCTGCTCGTCGTCGTGGCGCTTGCCGGAAGTACGAGCAACGCGCTCGCAGCAGCGCCCCACAAGCACGTTCAGCCCGCCAAGAAGCTGGAAGTCGCAAGCGCGGCGCGGCCCGAGCGCAAGGCGGCGGCGAAGACGGAAGCGAAGAAGACCAAACACGCGGAGCGTGTCGCGGCGAAGCGCCACAAGAAGGCTGGCGCAGACGACAGGTCCACCGAAAAGGCCGAACCTCAGCTCACCGGCGATGCAGCGGTCATGCAGGATGTGATCGACCTGCAGCGCCATGGCAAAACCGGCGACGCCACCGATGCCGAAAAGAAATTCGTCGATCCCGCCGCCCAAAAGCTCGCGGAATGGTTCATCCTTCGCCATTCGGAATCGCAGGCCAGTTTCGGCCGCTATGCGGCGTTCATATCAGACAATCCCGCCTGGCCCGGCGTGACGCTGCTGCGCCGGCGCGCCGAAGCGCGCTTGTGGAACGACAAGATCGACGCGGCAACCGTGCACGCCTTTACCTCCGATCACCCCCTGACCGCGAAGGGCAGGCTCGCGCTCGCGCGCGTCCTGCTCGGCGAGGGCGATCGCGACGGCGCGAAAGCCCTGGTGCAGGCGGCCTATCGATCGGAAGATCTGTCGGAACGCACCGAGTCCGATCTGCTCGAGGCCTTCCGCGACCTGCTCGGTCGCGACGACGATCGGGCCCGCATGGACAAGCGTATCGGCGCAAAGGACCTGTCGGCGGCGATGCGTGCGGCGCACCGCCTCGGGGACGACGCGGTTTCGATCGTCAAGGCGTGCAGCGCGGTCAAGGGCAGCGACGACAAGGCATCCGACCGGCTCGATTCGGTCGCGGCCGATGCACGGCAGGACCTCGGTTATGTGCTGTGCCGCGTGCAATGGCTGAAGAGCAAGGAGAAGATCGTCGAGGCCGCCCGCCTGATCCTGGCGGCGCCGAAAGAGACCATGGCGCTGCAGGACACTGACGAGTGGTGGCGCCTGCGCCGGAGTCTCGCGCGAAAGCTGCTCGACCAGGGCGACTTCCAGAGCGCCTACGAGGTCGTGCGCGACGCAGCCGTGCCGGCAAGCGACAACTATCGTTCCGACTCACAATTCATGCCGGGCTGGATCGCGCTGCGCTATCTCAATGACGCGAAGACGGCGCTCGCGTATTTCGCGCATGTCGACGACGGCTGCGTCAACCCGATTACGCTGGCGCGGGCGAGCTACTGGCGCGGCCGCGCCGCGGAGGCGCTCGGCGACAAGGAAGCCATGCGCGCCCATTATGAAGCGGCCGCCCGCCACACCACGGCCTATTACGGGCAATTGGCGCGCGCCAGGCTTGGCCTCGACAACATCGAGATTCGCATGCCGCCGCAATCCGATCAGGCGAGCGGCTCGGCGAACGAGATCGTGCGCGCGGCAGAGATGCTCTATGCGCTCGGCGAACGCGAGACCGCGGTCGCCTTCGTTGCCGATCTTGCCGAAGACTCGACCGATGTTCCGACGCTCTCCGCCGTGGCGGAGGCGACCGGCCGCAACAACGATGCGCGCGCCATGCTGGAACTCGGCAAGACGGCGCTGGCGCGGGGACTTCCGCTCGACGCCTACGCGTTTCCGACCATCGGCATACCGCAGCACAGCCCGATCGGTCCGGCCATCGACCGCAGCATCATCTATTCGGTGGCCCGTACCGAAAGCGCGTTCAATCAGCGCGATCGCTCGAGCGCCGACGCCGTCGGCCTTATGCAGGTCACGCCCGAGGCCGGTCGCGACACCGCGAAACGGTTCGGCGTCGAATATGACTGGGACAGGATGGTGTCGGATCCCGTCTACAACACGCAGATGGGAGCGGCCGAGATCAGCGCGCTGCTGGCCGAATACAAGGGCTCCTACCTCATGACGTTCGCCGGCTACAATGCCGGCCGCGGCCGCGTGCGCGACTGGATCAAGGCCTACGGCGATCCGCGCGATCCCAATGTCGACCCGGTGGATTGGGCGGAGCGCATCCCGTTTGCCGAGACGCGCAACTATGTTCAGCGCGTGATGGAGAATTTGCTGGTCTATCAGCATCGCTTCGAAGGCAGCGCGCCGGCGATGGCAACAATCCGCCAGCGTCCGGCCGCTGCGCAGGAGGCGAGCGCTGTTGCGGCGCCTTGAGATCACGGATCCACGCCACGCTTGAGAGATCGTGGCGGTTGCCGGGTTCAGGCGGCCGCGCTCATCGCAGCAATCGGCGCCGACTTCCCCTTGATCTGGGTCCGGTGCATCACCCGCCGCTTGGTGTTGTCGAAGGGATCGCGGCGATGCATCGTGCTTCTGTTGTCCCACAACAGCAGGTCGCCGATGCGCCAGTGATGCTCGTAGCAGAATTTCGGCTGGGTGGCGTAGGCCCAAAGCTCGTCGAGAAGCTTTGACGAGCTGTCCGCGTCGTATCCCTCGACATGGGAATTCCTGCGCCGTCCCAGATACAGCATCTCGTCGCCTGTTTCGGGGTGGAGACACAGCGAAGGATGCCACGCGCCCGGAGCTTTGTGCGGGTCATCGGTCGGGGTCACGCCCTTGCGCAGGAATCCGCCTGAGTTGTAGGTGCCATCGTGCTTGATGCGGCGCCCCGCAATCGCCTTTCTCAGGTGATCCGGCAGCTCCCGGGCGGCTGCGACCATGCTGCAGAGCCAGGTGTTTCCGCCTGTGTCGGGAATTTCCAGCGCGTAGAGCATCGACGCAAACGGAGGAATTTCCAGATAGCTCATGTCGGTGTGCCACACGGCTTCGCCGGAACCGAGCGCTCCGATGGGAGCGCCAGCGGTGTCGAGCACGTTGGAGACGACATAGATATCCGGATAGCCGGAGGGACTGAGGCGCCCGTGCTCCTGGTTGGGAGGAGGGTCCAGATCGCCAAGGGAGCGGCTGAAATCAAGCAGGTCGTCGTCGCTGATGGTCTGGTTGCGAAAAACCAGCCCGCCATATCTCGCGAAAGCCGCGTTGATTGTTTCCTGAGTCGCTGCGGAAACATCTCGCAAATCGACGTCCAGCATTTCGGCGCCGACAACGGGGGTAAGCTGTCTCGTGGAGATCGCCAATGGTTCCTCCCTCGCTGATTGCGGATGAGCCATCAAGAGCGCGAAGACTGTCACCTAATCGTGCTATCGTCAACGCAACCAGAGTTGACACGATGAGCCGGCCATTGAAACCTGTCGTTGCGCGGGGAAAGCAACACGCAGCGAGGCCATATCAATGACAAGAAAAGGCAAGGTACTCGCAGCTTCCTGCCTGATGTACTTCCTCTTCTACATGGATCGCGTGAATATTTCCTCGCTGGCGCCCATCATCAGCGGGGAATTGCACCTCAGCGCGTTTGATCTTGGACTGGTGTTCTCCGCCTTCGCCTATCCCTATGCCATCTTTCAAATCATCGGCGGATATGTAGGTGACAGGCTGGGTCCGAAAGTGACGCTGGGAATATGCGGCCTGCTGGTGGCGGCAGCGACGATCTGGACGGGCCTGGCGGGCGGGCTTGTCAGCCTCATCTGCGCCCGCATCCTGCTTGGCGCCGCCGAAGGACCGGCGTTTCCGACGGCGACGCGGGCTTTGGCCGCTGTGATGCCCGCCGCCGAACGCGGCTTCGCCCAGGGCATCACGCATTCCTCTTCGCGGCTCGGCAATGCCGTGACGCCGGCCGTCGTCGCAGCCATGGTTGCCGTTTCGAGCTGGAGGGCCAGCTTCATCACGTTCGGCGTTTGCAGCCTGGTCTGGACCTTGCTCTGGGTCGCGATCTACCGAGCGGACGGAGCTGTCGACGAGCCGACGTCAAAGCCTGTGTCAGGCGAGGGCGAGGTCGCCTACCTGACAGTGGTCAAACGCGTGCTGCCGATCACCCTGATCGACTTCTGCTATGGCTGGGTGCTGTGGACCTATTTGAATTGGACCCCGCTGTTCCTGTCCCACCAGTTCAAGCTTGATCTCAGGCAAACCGCCGTCTTTGCCACGGGTATCTTCCTTGCCGGCGTCGTCGGCGACACCCTCGGCGGACTGATCAGCGACTTCCTGTACAGGCGCTATCGGAGTCTCGGCATTTCGCGGCTCGGTGTCATCGCCGCGGGATTTGCGCTGTCGCTCGTGTTCATCGTTCCGATGGCCTACACGTCGGATCTCGTGACGGCGGCCGTCCTGCTTAGCGCCGCTTTCTTCTTCCTGGAATTTATCGTCTCTCCCATCTGGTCGCTGCCGATGGATCTGATGCCGTCGCAATCGGGGACCGCGAGCGGTATCATGAATTTCGGTTTCGGAATGGCCGGGATCATATCGCCGCTGGTGATCGGCGCCCTCGTGGACTGGACGGGGAACTGGTCGCTTGCGTTCTCGACGTCCATCGCGGTCCTCATATTCGGACTTGCGGCAACGCTCGTTGTCGGCAGGCGAATGGGGCTTGGCGTGCCTGCCGGGAGTCCGGCTCCCGCCACATCGTCGTGACGTCCGAACGCGCCTAGCGCCCGCGGATGCGCCTTGTCGCCCGCGCCGAGATGGCGGACCAGATGTGAAGGGCGAAAAGGCTGTTGGCCAGGATGGCAAGCAGGCTCATGATGTCGATCAGGATGCCCATGGATTCCTCCATTTGGAGGAGCCTAGAGCCGCCAGCCGACGCCTTCCGTGATGTGCGTCACCGTCCAGCGGTTGAACCTCAACATGCCTCCCCGATGTCGCAGGGCCAGCGTCCCGCGCATTGCTGGATGTGCGTTCGACCATTGTGATGAAAGCTGCCGCCGCGCTAGGCTTGGCCAACGACAAAAGCATCGGGGAGACGCATGGGCCACAAAATAGTCATCGTCGGAGCCGGCGCGGTCGGCGGCTATGCCGGTGCGCACATGGTGCAGGCGGGCGAGGACGTCACCTTCATCGATCCCTGGCCCGAGCATGTCGAGCACATGCGAAAGCACGGCCTGCGCGTTACCCACGCCAGAGACGTGCCGGAATTCACCGTTCCCGTGCGCGCGTTGCATGTCACGGACGCGCAGCAGCTTTCCAAGGAGAAGCCGGTCGACATCGCCTTTGTCTGCATGAAGTCCTACGACACGGCGTGGGCGACCATGATGATCAGGCAATACCTCGCGCCCGGCGGCTTCGTCGTGTCGCTGCAGAACTGCATGAACGAGGAAACCATCGCCGGCGTCGTGGGCTGGGGCAAGACGCTCGGCTGCATCGCGAGCAGCATCTCGGTGAACCTGCCCGAGCCCGGCCACATCCATCGCGGCGCCGGCAAGGGTGGGGCGGCGCATACCGTGTTCCGGACCGGTGAGGTGCACGGCCGCATCACGGACCGCGCCAAGGAAATCGGCCGCCTGGTCGGTTTTTCCGACAGTGCGCTGGTCACCAGCAATCTCTGGGGCGAGCGCTGGTCGAAACTGGTGGCCAACGCCATGCAGAACGGGCTTTCGGCCAGCACGGGTCTTTCGGGCGGCGAGATGCTGAACAACGAGCCGATCCGTCGCTTCGCGGCGCGCATCGGCAGCGAGGCGATCCGGGTCGGACAGGCGCATGGCTATCAGCTTGAGGAGATCCTGCATCTGGAGCCGGAGACGATTGCGCGCGCGGGCGAGGGCGACGAGGCGGCAACCCGCGCCTATGACGAACAGCGTTTCAAGGACGGCAAGAAAACGGCTTCCGAACAGCGCCCGTCGATGGGCCAGGACATGCAGAAGGGCCGGCGCACCGAGATCGAGTTCATCAACGGCTATGTGGTGCGTGAGGGCGAGAAGCTCGGCATGACCTGCCGCGCCAACGCGATCCTGACCGACATCGTCAAGCGCGTGGAGAGGGGGGAGCTGAAGCAGGATCCCCGCCACATCACCGAGCTGCGGTTGAACTAGCGCGAGGTAAAGCAATGGAGATGCGTGTTTTCGGGCGCACGGGAATGCAGGTCTCGGTGCTGGGCTTCGGCTGTGGCGCCGTCGGCGGATTGATGGTGCGGGGCGATCATGCCGACCAGGAGCGCACCGTCGCCCGCGCCATCGATGCCGGCGTGAACTATTTCGACACCGCCGTGCAGTACGGCGATGGCGAATCGGAAAAGAATCTCGGCCGTATCCTGCAGAAGCTGAAGCCGGCGGGCGCGGTCGTCGGCACCAAGGTTCGCGTGCCGCCGAGCGAGTACAGTCGCATTGGCGAGGCTGTCGCGACATCGCTCGAAGGCAGTCTGTCCCGGCTGCGTCTTGAGCGGGTCGACATCTTTCATCTGCACAATCCGATCACCGCGAAAGAAGGCGGATCGGCGCTGAGCTTCGGCCAAGTGCTCGGCGACGTGGTGCCGGCATTCGAACGCCTGCGCCAGCAGGGCAAGGTTCGCTTCCTCGGGATCACCGCGGTCGGCGACACGACCGCATTGCACCAGGTGATCGACGCGCGCGCCTTCGACAGCGCCCAGGTCGTCTACAACATGCTCAATCCATCCGCCGCCGAGGCATTGCCGCAAAACTATCCGGCACAGGATTATGGACGGCTGTTCGATCACACCAAGGCGGCCGGCGTGGGCGTCGTGGGCATCCGCGTGCTTGCCGGCGGCGCGCTGTCGGGTTCGGCCGAGCGTCACCCGATTGCCGGTCCGCCGCCCGAGCCGATCGGTTCGGCAATGAGCTACGAGGCCGATATCGATCGCGCGCGCCGTCTCATGGCGCTGGTGAAGGAGGGGTTTGCCGAAAGCCTGACCGAAGCCGCGACGCGGTTTGCGCTGTCTCATCCGGCGATGGGCACGATCCTGGTCGGCATCGCCACGCCGCAGCAGTTCGAGGACGCGCTCGCCGCGGTCCAGAAGGGCCCGCTGCCGGGCGCCGCGCTCGAGCGGTTGTCAGCCCTGCGTCAGGCCTTCTCCGGCGAGGCGCGCTGATCGCTCAGTGGGCCTCGCTACCAAGGTGCGCGCGAAAGAATTCGATGACGCTTGCGTTGAACTCGCGGTGAAAGACGGCCCTGTCGAAGCCCACCGGATTGTCGGTGCAAATGCGCGGTATGGCGGTTGCAAGTTGCGGCGAGCAGGGCGCCAGGAATGCAAAGTGGCCGGCTGGCACGACGTGAATCTCGGGCTTGCCCGGCAGGCCGTCCGCGACGCGAGCATCGCCTGAACCGTCACCCACGCCTGGACCTCCCCGTTCGGAGCGCCAGAACTGGAAAGGGATTTTGATAGCCGCCAAATTATCCTGGGTAAAAACCACGGGCACTGGGTCGATAATCACCGCGGCTCTGATACGTGCATCATGTGGCGGGTTGGGTGCAGCTTCGCCATTGTGAAGTTGCCCGCACGTTCCCGTCTTTTCCTGACAAAGCCCGGCCATCCTCCCGAAATCCGGCGTGACTCCCATCAGCACCAGGCCGGTATAGCCACCCTTGGAGAAACCGAAGAAACCGATCCTGGTGGGATCGACAACCGCTTTGTCTTTCCAGTCGTGCAGCATGAAATCGAGCAGACGAATCATATCCACCGGCCGCGACGCGAAGCTGGACAGGTCGTCGCGGTGCGACAGGTCATTGCCGTTGTCGCCCGGATGATTGATGGCTGCGACGACAAAGCCGGCATCGGCCAGCGCCTCCGCGGTGTCATGATGTTGGCCGAACCAGCCGCCGCGACCGTGGGAGAAAATGACCAGCGGCAGCTTCGCCCCTGTGACCGGACAATCCTTCACGGCCTTCAGCCCGAAATCGGCAGCCACCGCCAGGTTGCCGAGCGGTACCTCCGTCGGCTCCCCTGCGCATGGATACCAGATGGCGCCCATCAGGCCCGGGTCGGAATTGAGAAGCTGGATGCCGGCTGCGTTCGCGGAAGCGCTCAGGCAAAACAGGATAATGGCGTAGACCCAAATCGCCGTGCGCATCAACGCAGCCCCCGATCCCGCAAATGCAATGGGTCGAGGAACGACACCAGAATTGTGTCGAAATTCTTTGCGCCCTTCGCCCTTGACATCGGGTGTGCGGGATCGGATCGACTGCCGTTGATCGTACGATGAAGGGGAGGATGGCGGCTTGACGCCTGCTGCACGCTCAAGTGATGCCGCGCCGGGAGCCTTTGTCGCCGTCGACTGGGGCACCAGCAGTTTTCGCGGCTGGCTGATGTCGGCCGCCGGCGAGGCAATCGCGGAGAGCCGCGGCGCCGAAGGCATGTTGCACTGTGCAAGTGGCGGCTTTGCGCCGGTGCTGCGCGATCACCTCGCAAGGCTTGGCGCTCCGGGTGCAATGCCTGTGCTGATTTGCGGCATGGCGGGCGCGCGGCAGGGCTGGGCCGAGGCACCCTATCTGAAGACGCCGACCCGTCTCGACGCCCTGCATGAGGGCGCCATCCGGATCGACACACCCGGCGATGTCCGCATCCTGCCCGGCATCGCTCAGGCGCGAGCCGATCGGCCCGACGTCATGCGCGGCGAAGAAACCCAGCTTCTGGGGGTGACCGAGCCCGGCTTTACCGGCCTTGTCTGCATTCCCGGCACCCACAGCAAATGGATCAAGATCGAACAGGGGCACGTCGTCGAGTTTTCGACCTGCATGACCGGCGAGCTGTTCTCGGTGATCTCGCAGCACAGCATCCTTGCGCACGCGGTCGAGACGGCCGGTCCATCTCCGGCGGATAGCGGGCCGTTCCGCGAGGGCCTTGCGACGGCGCTGGCTGCGCCTGCAGGATTGACCGCATCGCTGTTTCGGCTGCGCGCCGCGCAACTCCTGGGTTTCGAGCGGCGCGCCGACGGTGCGGCGCGGCTGTCCGGCCTTTTGATAGGAAGTGAGATCGCCGATGCGCTGCATCGGTACGGTGCGCCGCAATCGCTGCGACTGATCGGGGCAGGCCAGCTTGGCCGGCTTTACGAGGGAGCGCTGACGGCGCAGGGTTTTGACGTGACGGCGGTCGATGCGGAGCAGGCGTCACGTCTCGGCCTCGGCAAGGCCGCCATCAACATTTGGGGAGCGCAGTTCTGACATGAAGCCTTTTCCCTGGCCGAAAGTGAAGCGCTCGCTGGTGGCGATCCTGCGCGGTATCCGTCCCGATGAGGCAGAGGCGATTGTCGAGACGCTGATCGACGGCGGCTTTGAATTGATCGAGGTGCCGCTGAATTCGCCCGACCCCTTTGTCTCGATCGAGCGCCTGTGCAAGCGCTTCGGGAAAGACTGCTGGATCGGAGCGGGCACCGTTCTGAGCGCGGCCGACTGCGCGCGCGTTGCCGAGTGTGGCGGACGGTTGATGGTCAGCCCGAACGTCGACGCCGATGTGCTCGCGATGGCGCAGGCGCGGCAGATGGTGACCATGCCCGGTGTGTTTTCTCCCACCGAGGCATTGCTCGCGCTGCGTTGCGGAGCCTCGGCGCTGAAATTCTTTCCTGCATCCGTTCTGGGGCCGTCAGGGATCGCTGCGCAGCTTGCCGTCCTGCCGAAGGAGACGGTGGTTGGCGCCGTCGGCGGCGTGTCGGAAAAAAACCTTGCCGCCTATGTAGCTGTGGGGATCCGCAGCTTCGGACTTGGCAGCAGCCTCTATCGGCCGGGCATGACGGCCGCCGAGGTGCGCGATGCGGCGCTGGCCTCGGTCCGCGCCTACGACCGCGCGTTGGCCGAAGCGGCCACAACGGGCTAGGCGTGAAGGGCCGCCCCGGCGCTATTCCTCGTCCGCGCCCGGCCTACGCCGCAGCATGAAATGGCCGAACGCCGAGGCGATGGGCTTTGCCGGATCGTCCTGCCAGGCCTGCGCCTCGAAGGCGACCACGCGCCGGCCCTGCTTGACGATCGACACGCGCGCGTAGCTGTCGAGCGCGCGCCCCGAGCGCAAATAGTTGATGGTGAGACCGATCGGCTTGGGCGGCGCAGAGGCGCCGAGCTCGCGGGTCACGCCGACGATCGCGGCCGTTTCGAGAAAGGCGCCGGTCATGCCGCCATGGATGGCGGGCAGCATCGGGTTGCCGATGATCTTTGGCGAGAACGGCATCACAAGCTCCCCGTCCTGACCATGGCGCACGCCGAGAAAGCGCGCGAACGGGCTGGTGGCGAAGGGACCGGTCGGATCGTCGGGCGCTTCGAGCGACGGCAATGCGCCATCGACCAACCGGCTGTCCGCCAGCATGTTGGTCCGGTTCGCGCCGACCATGAAGCAGGCGGTCGCGGTGGCGACGGGATCGTCCTCGGCTTCCTGGTAGGCCGTCGCGCGGACAAAGGCGATCGAGCGCGTGACTCGGTAGCATAGCGAATGCGCTGATATGGCAAGGCCCGGGGTTGCGGGTTTCTGGTAATCGATGCGCAGGTCGAGGGTTGCGATCGCGCGCGTGCCGTCGAGCGCGAGCTGCACGGCCATGCCGCAGCTCTCATCGAGCATGGCGGTGACGACACCGCCGTGCAGCACGCCGGTCTCGCTGTCGCCGACAAACACCGGGCGATAGGGCAGGCTCGACCAGGCCTCCGCTGGCGCGAACCGATCGAGCCGAAGTCCGCTGAGCTGTCCGTAGGTGGAGCGGCGGCGCTGGACCGCCTGCGCCAGCTCGTCAAACGGCAGCGGCTTGTTGGGCATCGATGGTTTGGACATGCCGGGCGTTGTAACCCAGTGTTGGCAGGTGCGCAAAAAATCGGGTGCCGAAGGCTATGCGAAACCCGTAGGCTGGGCGGCTATCCAAGCAGCCAGCTGCGCTGCTGATCTCCCTTTACGTCGCTCTTGGCAGCAATTGGACCTTAGTAAATGGCGCAACTCAACATCGGCAATTTCGCGATCGATTGCGTCGTGGATCTCGAACGGCCGTTCCTTCATGCGCAGACCTTCTTTCCCGACTTGACCGACGACATGTTCGCGCATTGCCGGCGGGTGCTGCCGAAAGCGGACCTCACGCCCGACGGCCGATTGCAAATGTGCTTCCAGTCGTTCCTGCTCAGAACCGGGCGCCACACCATCCTGATCGATACCTGCTGCGGCAATGGCAAGGATCGCGTGAGCCGGCCCGATTTCCATCATCTCAATACGAATTATATCGGCGCGCTGGCCGAGGCCGGGGTCAAGCCCGAGCAGGTCGATTTCGTGATGTGCACGCATTTGCACTGGGACCATGTCGGCTGGAACACGAGGCTGCTCGACGGCAAATGGGTGCCGACATTTCCGAATGCGCGCTACATCATCGGCCGCACGGAATACGACTATTGGGACACCCGCTTTCAGCGCGGCGAGGAGGGCATCCATCTCACCTCGTTCGCGGACAGCGTCCTGCCGGTGATGCGCGAGGGCCGCGCCGTGCTGGTCGATGACGACTACGAGCTTGACAAGGGGCTTTGGCTCGAGCCTTGCCCCGGCCATTCGCCCGGGCATGTCCTGATCAATCTGGCGTCGAATGGCGCGCATGGGCTCGTCAGCGGCGATGTCATCCATCACCGCATCCAGCTGGCGTTTCCCGAATTATCGACGGTCGCCGATACGGACAGGGCGCTGGCCCGGATCAACCGCGAGGCGTTGATCGCGCGCCTCGCCGAAAGCCCAACCATCCTGGTGCCGGCGCACTTCCCGCCGCCGGTATTCGGCCGCGTGGTCAGAAGCGAGCAGGGTTTTGCCTATGCGCCGATAGCCGGCTAGCCGAGGTCCCGCGGCCTCTTGGCGCACCGCAAAACACTTTATCTCCAGGCTCTGCCGCCGCCGTTTTCGGAATTCAGCTGTTTTTCCCGGGAAAAACCAGTATGGATCGCGCGCAGACGCAAAAAACAGCGGAATTCCGCTGAAAACTGTGTAGAAAGCCCTTCAAATCCTGCAAGCTCGTTTATTGTCGTTCGGGTCCGAATCACAAGGAGACACAATGGCTACCCAGCTTTCCAAGTCGCAGCTCATTGAGCGCATTGCCACCGCCACCGAATTGTCCAAGCGTGACGTCAAAAACGTCATGGATAATCTGGTCGATGTCGGTCACAAGGAGCTCAAGAAGAACGGGCTGTTTCTTGTGCCTGGCTTCGCGAAATTCGTGGTCGTCAAGAAGCCGGCCACCAAGGCCCGCAAGGGCACCAACCCCTTCACCGGGGAAGAGATGATGTTCAAGGCCAAGCCGGCGCGGAAGATCGTGCGCGCACGGCCCGTCAAGGCCGCCAAGGACGCCGTCTAAAAGTCCTGATCGGGCATCACGCTCCAAAGCAAAGGCCCCCGTGAGGGGGCCTTTCATTCGAGTGTCTTAGATCCCGAGGAGGAATCAATCGAACGGCGTTAATTATGCGTCAAGGTTTGCCGACCTTGCAACGCCGGCACGCGGCAATGGCGTAGTCGAGGCGACTTCAACGATCAGGCGAGCAATGCCAGGTAAACCACGTTGCGCGCTTTGAAGCTCAGTTGATCGGCCAGCGGTCGCAGCGGATCCCAGATCAAATCGAGCGTCCGCGGCTGCACGCGGCCTTCGATATAGGGTCCATGCAAGACGTCCGTCTGGTGCTCATAAAAGAGAGCGCCGAGCGCGGCCGCGGCGAAAACAAGTCCTACCAGTCCGATGATTTCCATTTGGGCCCCCGCCCATGTTTGTTATGTGGGGGCATTCATACGGCTAAAATTCTAAGGTTCCGGTCGCGCTGACGGGCGCAATCGAATGATTGCGTTAGCATTTCGCTAACAAGCCATCAATCCCGCGGCGCCTCGGCGATCCGTGCCGACAGGCTCCTTCCGAACACGAGCTGCACCCGCTCTCCCGCAAACAGCGTCTCGTGATAGACGATCGGCCGCGATTCGGAATCGACGTCGACGGTCTCGACCAGAAGCACGGGAACGGAAGCAGGCTGGTCGAGGTGGCGCGCGTCGGCCTTTGATGGCATGTGCGCGATGCAGCGCGTGACATCGCGGAAATAGTCGGGAACGGCATACTGTCTCAGCGCCGCCGTCATCGACATGGTCTTGCGATAGATGTCGGCGAAGCCTGCGAACCTATCGGCCGGCAAATAGGTCTTGGCAACGCTGATCGGCAATTTGTCGGCCTGGCCCACCAGATGCAGAAACACCGCCTTCTCGCCATCGCGCATCTTCAGCGCCGCGGCGATCTTGCCGTGGACTGCGCGTTCGCCGGCCGCGAGCAGGGTGTGGCTCGGCACTTTCCCTTGCAACGCGATATTGGTGCTGAACCGCGTGCGCTCGCCGATGGGGTAGTCGACCATGTCGGGAACGAGCCAGGAGCCGCTGCCCTTGCGCTTGAAGACGACGCCGCGCTGGACCAGCGCCGCGATCGCCTGCCGCACGGTGTGGCGGTTGACGCCGAATTGCGAGGCGAGCTCGTTTTCCGAGGGCAGACGGTCGCCGCCCTCGAACTGCCGGCTCTTGATCCGCTGCAGCAGGATGTTTTCCACTTGCTGCCACAGGTGTTCACCCTGGGCATGTCCGCGTTCCAGGCGCATGTCGGCGGCATTCATCGAGTCGATCTGTCAATTCTCGTGCGCGTCGCGCGCTCCGGTCAAGCAATCGTTCGGAACAGCAGCCGTGCGCGAGGGAGTGATCACTGTCATAAACCCGTAGCAAAATCTGTCTAGACAGCTTTTTGAGGCCACCACCAACGAGATGCAAGCGGGAATATGGTTGGGCTGTCCATTTCTGGCCTGTCGAAGAGTTTTGGCCCGGTCCAGGTGCTCAGGGACGTCTCTCTGGACATCGAGGACGGTGAATTCTTGACCATCCTCGGCCCTTCGGGCTGCGGGAAATCGACGCTGCTGAAAATTGTCGCCGGCCTCGAGACGCAGGATTCGGGGTCGGTGTTCCTGGGCGAGCGGCAGCTCGACGGGGTTCGCCCAAAGCATCGCGATGTCGCGATGGTGTTCCAGTCCTACGCGCTCTATCCGCACATGACGGCGGGGGAGAACATCGCGCTGCCGCTGAACATGCGGCGTCTTTCGGCCTCGCAACGATTTCCCATGCTGGGCGCGCTGTTGCCCGGCACGGCGGCCATCCGAACAGAAATCGCCGCGGAAGTTTCGCGCGTCGCCACCGCGCTCGGGATCGACGGGCTGCTGGACCGCAAGCCCGCGCAGCTGTCGGGCGGGCAGCGCCAGCGCGTTGCGGTGGGCAGGGCGATGGTGCGCGAGCCCGCGGTCTTCCTCATGGACGAGCCGCTGTCGAATCTGGATGCCAAGCTGCGCGTGCAGATGCGCGCCGAGATCAAGGAGCTGCATCAGCGGCTCGGCACCACCTTCATCTATGTTACCCATGACCAGACCGAAGCGATGACGCTCTCGGACCGCGTCGTGGTGATGGCGGGCGGCGAAATCCTGCAGGTGGCGCGCCCGCAGGACATCTATGCCGATCCCTGCGACCTGCGCGTCGCCGAGTTTGTCGGTTCGCCAAAGATCAACATCATCGAGGGGCGCGCCGATCGCGACGGGCTGGTCGAGGTCGCCGGATTGCGCCTGCCGGTGGATTTCGCGGCTACGGCCGGCGACCGAATCCTGGTCGGCATCCGGCCCGAGACGCCGCGCCTGGCCGAGCCCGGAGCCAGGGAAGCGATTGCCGCCAGCGTCCGCCTGGTCGAGCATCTCGGTTCCGACGTCTTCGTCCATGTTGAGATGCCGGGCGCTTCACATCCGTTCGTCGTGCGCCTGCCGGCCGAACGGGCTTCGCGAATTCAGATCGGGGAGCCTCTTCAGCTCGCTCTGCCGGCAGGCCAGTTGCTGTTGTTCGACGCGAAGGGCCGGCGCATCCGAACGGCATCCTCGGTCGCGTCGATCGAGCGGCGGGCCACTGCATGATGCCGGCCTCCGTCATGTCAGATCATGCCACGCCGCTACCGGCGCGCCTCAAGACACCAGCGACGGAGAAGGTTTCCGAAGCGGTCACCGCCGGTCTGTTCGTGTTGCCAGGCTTTGTGCTGCTCGCCATTCTGTTCTTGCTGCCGGTGATCGCGATCTTCGTGATCGCGGCAACCGACTGGCAATTCGGCGCCACGCATCTCGCTTTCGTTGGATTCAAAAACTTCCGGGAAGTGTTTGCCGATCCGGCTTTCCGTATTTCCCTGCTCAACACGTTTGTCTACGTGCTGATCGTCGTGCCGGGGACGATCGGGTCAGGGCTTTTGATCGCGTTGCTGATCGAGGCGAGGCCCGCCTTGCGCGGCTTCTACCGCGCGATCCACTTCCTCCCCTTCATGGCGACGCTGGCGGCGACCGCGGTCGCCTGGGAGATGCTGCTGCATCCGACCATCGGTCTCGTCAATCAGGTGTTTGCCGCGCTGGGCCTGCCGACGGCCAGCTGGCTGCGCAACGAAAGCACCGTGCTGCCGGTGCTGGCGCTGATCGGCATCTGGCAGAATCTCGGCTTTGCCATGGTGCTGTTCCTCGCGGGCCTGAAGGCCATTCCGAACGACTTGTACCAGGCCGCGGAAATCGACGGCGCCGATGGATGGCTCGACCGGCTTCGCACCGTCACGCTGCCGATGCTGGGGCCGGTCGCGATGTTCGCCGTGATCGTGGTGGCGATCAGGGCGTTCGAGGCGTTCGACACGGTAGCGATCCTGACCCAGGGCGGGCCGGGCCACGCGTCGGAACTCATCCTCTACACGCTCTACCGCGAGGGCTTTGAATATCTGCGCACCGGCTACGGCGCGGCCGTGACCGTCGTCTTTCTCGGCATCATCGTGACGCTGACGCTGGTCCAGATCACCGTCATGGAGAAGCGGGTGCATTACTCATGAGGAGCGGGCACTTCCTGCATCCGTCGGCGATCGGCCGGCATGCCGCGCTGCTCGCCAGCGGCGCGCTGACGCTTTTTCCCTTCATCTGGATGATCTCGCTCTCGCTGAAATCGCCGCATGAGATATTCGACGGTGGATTTTCCCTGCTGCCGAGACAATGGCACGCCTGGGAGAACTATTCGCAAGCGCTCACGGCGGCGCCACTGCTTCGTTTCCTGCTCAACGGCGTCATCGTCTGCTCGTCCATTCTGGCGCTGCAGGTGCTGGTCTGCGTGCCGCTGGCCTATGCGCTGGCGAAATTGCGGTTCCACGGCCGCAACGCGCTGTTCGGCGCGGTGCTGTTCTCGCTGCTGCTGCCACATCAGGTGCTCGCGCTGCCGGTCTTCATTCTCTGCTACAAATTGGGAATCCTGAACAGCTATGCGGCGCTGATCCTTCCCTTCGTCGTCTCGCCCTTCGGCATCTTCCTGTTCCGGCAATTCTTCCGCACCATCCCCGACGACATCCTGCACGCGGCGCGGCTCGACGGCTTGTCGGAGTTCTCGATCGTGTGGCGCATCGTGATGCCGATGTCGCTGCCGGCCGTGATCGCGTTCTCGATCTTTTCCGTGGTTGCGCACTGGAACGACCTGTTCTGGCCGAGCATCGTCATCAAGACGACGGAGCTGATGCCGCCCTCGCTCGGCGTCGCCGCCTTCCGCGGCATCGAGGCCGGCAGCGACTACGGCCCGCTGATGGCGGGCGCGGTCATTGTGGTGCTGCCGCTTCTCATCGCCTTCGCCTTCGCGCAACGCTGGTTCATCGAAGGCCTGACCTCCACCGCGCTGAAGTAACGACGGAGCCCCTCATGCGCCTTTTTCTCGGACTGCTTGCATACGGCCTTGCCTGCGTCGTGGCTCCATCCGTCCAGGCCGAAGAGGTGAAGCTGTCGCTGCTCTATCCCTTCGACCGCACGACGGCGGGCGCCCACAACGAAATCCGGACGCTGTTCGAGAAGGAAAATCCGGGGGTCAAGCTCGAGTTTCTGGCGCCGGCGCAGAGCTACGAGGACATCACGCAAAAAGTCATTCGCGGCGCGATGATCAACGACATGCCGGACGTGATCTACCAGGGGCTGAGCCTGTTGCGGAATCTCGTCGACCGCGACCTCGCGGTGTCGCTTGATCCCTTCATCGCGCAGGCGGGCGGCGCCGAAAAGCTCGGCTACGACCAGGGCATGTTGCGGATCGGCGAGCAGAACGGAAAACATTTCGGCATCCCCTTCGCGGTCTCGACGCCGCTCATCTATGTGAACCTCACGCTGCTCAAGGCCGCGGGTGTTGCGCCCGAGGCGTTTCCAAAGCGTTGGGACGAGATCGTAGCACTCGGCAAGCGCCTCGATGATCCCGCCAAAGGCGTGATCGGCTTCTATTATCAGTGGGACATCACGGCGAACTGGATGTTCCAAAGCCTGGTCTTCGCCAATGGCGGCCGGATGATGGACGAGGGCGAGAAGAAGATCGCGTTCGACCAGCCAGGCGGCATGAAGGCGCTGGAAACGCTGGAGGCGTTTGCGAAGGCCGGCATGCCGAACCTGCCTTCGAGCCAGGCGCGGACGGCTTTTGGTGCCGGCAAGATTGCGATCTTCGCCGACTCCTCCTCGAACCTCGGCAAGGCCACGACCGAGATCGGCGACAAGTTCGCCTTCCGGACTTTTCCGTTTCCAGTTCCGTCACCCGAGGGGCGGCTGCCCGCCGGCGGCAATCTCATGGTTATGCTGACCAAGGATCCGGCGAAGCAGCAGGCGGCCTGGAAATACATCCAGTTCGCGACCGGGCCGATCGGCCAGACCATCATGGCGAAACACACCGGCTACCTGCCGAGCAATGGGATTGCGATCAGGACGCCTGACATGCTCGGCGACTTCTACCGGGAGCGGCCGAATTACCAGACCAGCATCGCGCAGCTGCCTGTCTTGACCGGCTGGTACGCCTTTCCCGGTCCGAACTCGCTGAAGATCATCGATACCATCAGAGGACATCTGGAGTCGGTCGTGACCGGCAAGGCGTCGGCCGCGGCAGAAATGCCGCGAATGACGTCGGATGTGCAGAAATTGCTGGAGTGACGGGAATGGCTTCTCAAACGCAGATCAAGCCCAGCCCGTACGACGGGCTGGCGGCGCGGTATGACCGCTCGCGCCCAAGCTATCCGCCCGAGAGCATTGCTCATCTGCGGGCCGAAGCCGGCGACCTCGTCGCCGACGTCGGGGCCGGCACGGGAATTTTCACGCGCCAGCTTTCGGGTGTGTTGCATCAGGCGCGGGTCATCGGGGTTGAGGCGAGCGCCGACATGCATCGCGAGGCGGAACGATCTTCGCTCGGGATCGCAAACCTGTCGTTCCAGCAGGGCAGGGCCGAGGCGCTGCCGTTCGAAGGCAAAACTCTGCGCATGGTCACGGTCGCCACCGCGATCCACTGGTTCGACCGGCCCGCCTTCTATGCGGAGGTGGTGCGATGCCTGAAGCCCGACGGCGGGCTCGTTGTGCTGCAAAACATCCGGCGATGGTGGGAAGACAAATTCCTGGCCGACTACGAGGGGTTGCACGAAGCGGCGGTGCAAGGCTATTGCCGCGGCCGCTATCCCGCCCGGCACGGCACCTATGAAGAAATCGATGTCGAGGGTGAGCTGCTCGCGCGGCCGGACTTCGGCGATGTCACGGTGAGCGACTTCAACTGGTCGCGTGCAATGTCGCACGATGAGTTTGTCGATTTCAGCCTGTCGTCGTCGATCACCCAGCGCGCGATCGTGGTCATGGGCGAGGGCGCTTATCTGCGGGCGCTTCGCCAGATGCTGGAACAGCATGCCGACAGCGCCGGCATGGTCGAGATTCCCTATGTGACCCGGGTGACATCGGCGAGGCCGCTCGCGCCCGGCTATCGTTGAGCACGCGCCGGGATCAGCATCATATGCCGTCTTCATCTTCACCACTTCGCATCGTCCAGATTTCAGATACGCATCTGAGCCGGCGGCGGCCGTTCTTTCAGCACAACTGGGAGACACTGGTCGAGCTCATGAACGCCGAGGCGCCCGATCTCATTGTCTGCACCGGCGACATGAGCCTTGACGGCGCCGCGGTCGGCGACGAACTCGCTTTCGCCGCGCGCCAGTTCGAGCGCATCGCGAGCCCGGTGCTGTTCGTTCCCGGCAATCATGACATCGGCAACAGCCTGCCCGATGTCCGCGGCGGCGAGATCACCATCAGCGAACAGAGACGGCAGACTTACCGGGAGCATTTCGGCGACGATTGCTGGTTTCGCGACGTCGGCCCATCGTGGCGCTTTGTCGGCCTCAACTCCATGCTGTTTGGCAGCGGCCTCGCGGGCGAAGCGCGGCAATGGGAGTTGCTCGCGCAGGCCATCCGGACGCCGCAGGACCGCGCGCTGATGATCTTTCAGCACAAGCCGCTCTATTATCGGCTACCCAATGAGACCGAGGCCACGCAAAGCGCCGTCTGTGCCGAACACCGGGCGCGGCTGAAGGGCATGCTGGCCCATGTCCACCAGCCTGTCGTCTGCAGCGGCCATATTCATCTCTACCGGACGGTGCGCTGGGGAAAGATCGCGCAGATCTGGGCGCCGGCCACGTCGTTCACGATCGCCATTCCCGGACAGAAACCGCCGAGCGGCGTCCAGCGCGTCGGCTATCTGCGGCACATCCTCGACGGCAAAAATCACCGCCACGAACTCGTCGAGCCCTGTCAGTTCATCAACACCGATTGCGGCAACTGGGCCCGAGACCCTCGCGGCTTTCATGCCCGCTATGAAACCGAGCCGCTGCGCGGTCTTGTGCTGGACCAATAGGCATTTCCCTTCGCCGGCCCGGACCTGCTAAGACAGTGGCAGGGTCTGGAATTCCGAAGGAACTGATGTGACTGCTCCCAATCCCGCTGCCGGCAAGCCGGTCGCCGCCAATGCGCTCGCCAACATCCCGAAACTGGTCACGGCCTATTTCGCAGCCAAGCCGGATCCCGCCGATCCCGCCCAGCGCGTTGCCTTCGGAACCTCGGGCCATCGCGGCTCGTCGCTGAAAAATTCCTTCAATGAAGACCATATTCTGGCGACGACCCAGGCGATCTGCGATTACCGCAAGGAAGCCGGCCTCACCGGGCCGCTGTTCGTGGGTATCGATACCCATGCACTGGCGGAACCGGCGCTCGTGAGCGCTGTCGAGGTGTTCGCGGCCAACGGCGTCGACATCATGGTTGATGAGCGCGGCGGCTATACGCCGACCCCCGTGATCTCGCATGCGATCCTCTCCTACAACGAGGGCCGGAAAGAGGGGCTCGCCGATGGCGTCGTGATCACGCCGTCGCACAATCCGCCCGAGGACGGCGGCTACAAATATAATCCGCCGCATGGCGGGCCCGCCGATACCGACGTCACGGGCAAGGTTGAGAAGCAGGCCAACCGTTACCTCGAGCAGGGGATGAAGGGCGTCGCGCGGATCACTTACGAACGCGCGCGCAAATCATCGACGGTGCATCCGCACAACTACATCACGCCCTATGTCGCCGACCTCGCCAATGTCGTCGATCTCGACTTGATCAAATCGGCGGGGGTGAAGATCGGGATCGATCCGCTTGGCGGGGCGGCCGTGCATTTCTGGCATCCGATCGCCGAGCGCTATGGCATCAAGGTGACGATCGTCAACGAGCTGGTCGATCCAACCTTCCGCTTCATGACCGCGGATTGGGACGGCAAGATCCGCATGGATTGCTCCTCGCCTTACGCGATGGCGAGCCTGATCCAGATGCGCGACCGTTTTGACGTCGCCTTTGCCAATGACACCGATGCCGACCGCCATGGCATCGTGACCCGGTCGAACGGGCTGATGAACCCGAACCATTTTCTCGCCACCGCGATTGCCTATCTGTTCGGCCAGCGCGCGCAATGGGGCAAGGACGCGGCGATCGGCAAGACCGTCGTCAGTAGCTCCATTATCGATCGCGTCGCGCGAAAACTGAATCGCAAGCTGGTGGAGACGCCGGTCGGCTTCAAATGGTTTGTCGAGGGGCTCGGCAACGGCTCCTTTGGTTTCGCGGGTGAGGAGAGCGCCGGAGCCTCGTTCCTCAAGCGCGACGGCACGGTGTGGACCACGGACAAGGATGGAATCATCCTGGGGTTGGTGGCCGCCGAAATCCTGGCCAAGACCGGGCGCGATCCGAGCCAGTTTTTCGGCGACCTGACCGCCGAGCTTGGCGTGCCCTTTTACGAACGCATCGACATGCCGGCGACCGCGCAACTCAAGAACGCGCTGAAGGCGGTGACGCCGGAAAAGCTCGGTATGAAGGAGCTCGCCGGCGACCCCGTCCGCGCCATGCGCACCACCGCGCCCGGCAACGGCCAATCCTTCGGCGGCATCAAGGTCGAGACCGAGATGGGCTGGTTCGCGGCGCGCCCCTCCGGCACCGAGGATGTCTGCAAGATCTACGCGGAAAGTTTCCGCGACGCCGCGCATCTGAAGCGGATCCAGAGCGAAGCGCAGGCGGCGCTGGCGCGGCTGGTCTGATTTTTCTTCCTTCTCGCCCTGTCGGAGAAGGTGGCGCGAAGCGCCGGATGAGGGGTTGTCTCCGCGAACTCAGTTCAAGAGGCTTCCTCGCGGAGAGAAACCCCTCACCCGGATCGCATCTTTCGATGCGATCGACCTCTCCCACAAGGGGAGAGGCGAACGATGCTATGGGGGCTGAACCAGTCTCAAAACGCTGCGGTGTTGCAGCCGCGGTTGCGGTGCCGCACGGTGCGCTGGCGCCGGGTTGTATGCAGAATGGATATTCTGCGGCACCGATCGTTATTTTGTCGGCTTGCCCAGATGATCTAGCGTTGCGAGGCAAGATCAACAGAAGGGTGGAATGACGTCCCCACAGCAAGACAGCGCCGGCCAGCCGTTCGATTTCATCATTGTCGGCGCGGGCTCCGCCGGCTGCGTCCTCGCCAACCGGCTCAGCGCCGACGGCAGGGACCAGGTGCTGCTCATCGAGGCCGGCGGCAAGGACAACAGCTGGAACATCCACATTCCGCTGATGGTGGTGAACCTGCTGCGCGACCCGAAATACACCTGGCCGTTCATGACCGAAAAGCAGGTGCATCTCAACGGCAAGGAGCAACTGTGGGCGCGGGGGCGCGTGCTCGGTGGCTCGAGCTCGATCAACGGCAATGTCTATGTCCGCGGCGACCCGGCTGAATTTGATTCCTGGAGCAGCCTCGGCTGCCGGGGCTGGAGCTGGGAGGACATGCTGCCCTATTTCAAGAAGATGGAGACCTTTGCCGACGGCGAGCCGGACACGCGGGGCGGCAGTGGCCCTATCCATGTCACGCAGCTCAAGAATTTCGACAAGCTTGGCGATGCCTATCTCGATGCCAGCAGCCAGGCAGGGCACGAACGCGTCAGCGACTATAATGACGGGCACTATGAGGGCGCGTCCTACCTGCAATATTCGACCCGACGCGGCTTTCGCTGCTCGAGCGCGGTCGGCTATTTGCGCCCCGCACGCGGCCGCTCCAACCTCACGGTCTGGACCGACACGCTGGTGAGCAGGGTGCTGCTCGACGGCAAGCGCGCCATCGGCGTCGAATGCAGGCGTGGCGGCGAGACCGTGCGCGCGCTGAGCCGCAAGGAGACCATCATCTCTGCCGGGCCGATCCAGTCGCCGAAGATACTCGAACTTTCGGGCATTGGCCGGCCCGATGTCCTGAAGGAATTTTCAATTCCGGTGCTGCACGCGCTGCCCGGCGTGGGCGAGAACATGTCGGATCATCCGAACTGCCGCCTGACCTTCGAATGCGCCAAGCCCATCACCATCAACGACGTGCTGCAGCGGCCGATGTCGAAGTTGAGGGAAGGGCTGAAGTTCATCTTCTTTGGCAAGGGGCTGCTCTCGATCTGTTCAGCCACGGCGCACATCGTGATGCGCAGCCAGCCCGGGCTGAACCAGCCCGACCTCAAGCTGCAGCTGCAGCCGTTCTCCGGCAAGGACCGCTATGCGCGGCGTCCGCAGGACGGGCTCGATCCGCATTCCGGCTTCACCATCGGCGTGATGGCGCTGCGCCCGCAGTCGCGCGGCTACATCCACGTCAAATCCGCCGATCCCGCCGATCATCCGCGGATCGATCCGAACTATCTCGCCGACGAGCGCGACCTCAAGACCCTGCTCGCCGGTATTCGTGCGGTGCGCCGCCTCGTCAGCATGCCGGCGCTGAAGGAGCTGGTCGTGCGCGAGACCCGGCCGGGGCCCGAGGTTGCGAGCGAGCAGCAGCTCATCGATTACATCCGCGCCACTACGGCGACGACCTGGCATGTCGTCGGCACCTGCAAGATTGGCAATGACGACATGGCCGTGGTCGATTCCGATCTGCGCGTGCGCGGCATCGCGGGTTTGCGCGTGATTGACTCCTCGGTGTTCCCGACCGTACCGTCGTCGAACACCAACGCGCCGACGATTGCGCTCGGAGAGAAGGGCGCCGACCTCGTTCTCAAGGCGTGGTCCGGTGCGGCCGCCAGCGCGGGCCTGACGGCAGCGGCGTAGGCAAAATCACAGCATGATCGAACGCATCGAAGTCTTCGTCACCGAGCTTCCGGTCCGCCTGCAGCGCACTTTCTCCAGCGGCAGCTACGATACCGGCCCGCCGAAGGAGCTGCTCGGCAAGCCGGTCTTCGTCAAGATTTACGCGGACGGCGTCGTCGGCTGCGCCCAGATCAGGCCGATCAGCCCCGGCCATTTTGTCGCCGATACCGTGCACAGCATGGTCGCGGCGATATCTGACATCTACGGCCCCGGCCTGATCGGCCGCGACATCTTCGATATCGAGGCGATCACCGAGGCCTTCGACCTCAGGCTCGCCGGCAACCCTGCGGCGCGCGCGGTGCTCGACATCGCGCTGCATGACGCGATGGGTAAGGCGCTGGGGAAACCGATCCACAAGCTGATCGGCGGCAGCTCGCAGCCGACTATCCCGCTGGAATGGTCGGTCAGTCTCGCCGACGACGTCAAGGTGATGATCGCCGAGGCGCGTCGCGCGGTGGAGGAGTTCGGCATCAAGGTGATCTGCCTGAAGGCCGCCGGCAAGGGCGGCTGGCCGCGCGACGTCGCCAATTTCGAGGCGGTGCGTAAAGCGCTCGGCAACGACATCGTGATCGGCGTCGATCCCAATACCGGCTGGACTGTTCCTGACACGATCAGCGCGATGAGGCGGATGATCCCGATGGGGCTCGGCTATATGGAGCAGCCGATCGAGCGCCGCGACATCAGGGGGCTTTCCGAAATCCGGGCGCAGTCGCAGGGTGTGCCGCTGATGGCGGATGAAAGCCTGTTCACGATCCAGGACGCGATTGGGCTCGCCGAAGCGCGCGCGGTCGATGTGTTTTGTATAAAACTCTACAAGATCGGCGGGCTGTCGGTGGCGCGCAAGATTTCGGCGATCGCGGATGCGAGCGGCATCCAGATCAATTGCGGCGGGCTCGCGGTCGCCTCGCAATTCGAGGCGGCCGCCTCGGCGCAATTCTGCGCCAGCGTGCGCGCGAAGAAGACCTTTGGCGCCGCGGAGTTCGTGTTCGGCCTCAACACGCTGACGCAGGATCCGTTGTCGGCGAACAGCAGCTTCACCATCAAGGACGGCGCCGTCACAGTGCCGACGGGACCCGGGCTCGGGCTCACGCTGGACGAGACGGCGCTGGAGAAGCTGACGCTGAAGCAGGTCGTCGTCACGCAGAAACGCTGAGCGGAGCGCGCGCGGCATTATCGAAGGACCTCAACCTTCGCGGCATCCGTCGCGTGCTTCTTGATGTATTCGATCGCCGAATCCGTCTGCCGCATATCGAAGTCAGCAAGATTTTGCGGTGTGATCACTTGGTAGAGATTCACGACGCTCGTCTACATCTTCCAGTATTCGGCGTTACCCCTCGGGAGCTGGACCAGCAGTTGCGCGTTCACGCTCGCGCTTTGGCCAATTCCACCTGTCGAAGCTTAAAGCCTTCCCGACAGCTCATGCTGTGCCTATGCGATTCCGGCTGATCGACGCGGGCTGCTGGGTTTTGGTTTGGGCTAAAAGAACTGCCGCTTTTCGCGCATAGGCGCCCTTCATCGCGCCCTTTGAAGTGCAAGAGGCGGCGGGCTTGCCAGCTAATCCTTCGGCAGCTTTCGGACAAGCTGTTGACCCTCGAGACAGGTCAGCAGTTCAACGTAGCTTGGCGGGGTCGAACTGTCGCCAATTGTTAACCCAGTGCACATTTTCTTGTCGGACGGCGCAAATTGCGACCATTGCGTTTGAAGCTGATCCTTGGCCTTTTGCTCGTCGTCCGCACATTTCTTTATCGTTGCGTTCAAGCCAGCATTTGGGTCGAAGGCGGCGGCGCTGTCGACTTTGCATTCCCGTTCAATGTTGAAGTTCGGAACATCATCCGCGACCGTAACGATCAGTTGCGAAGCCAGGACCAGGGTCGAAAATGAGATCAACATCCTTTTTCTCCCAGTACGAGCCTTATCGGTCGCGCTTGGCTAGAGGAACGCGTGCCCCGGCTGTGGCTGCGAGGCGAACCATGAATTCGGGACGCTATGGCAGACTATTTGCGCGCGCTATGCGATTTCGGCAGCAACCTTTGCCCTCATCTCGAAAAGATCGGCCAAAAACACGACCCGTTGGCTCACGCGGGCTACGCCGCTCTGAACGGATCAGTCCGACTCCGGCATCGACATCTTTTGCAGAAGAGCCAGGGCCTCATCGGCCCTGTCAACGGGCACGAACAGATGATCGTGGTAAAACGCCGAAACGGCATTCACACTTATGCCAGCCTGCGCCAGCCGAGCCGTAATCGCGGCGAGAAAACCCACCGCCTCAAGAGAGGAATGAATTGTCAAGGTGATCAGGCGGGACGCAAAATGGTAGGGCAGCCCCAGGCTTTCAGCCTCCTCACACCGTATCACAAGTGTTGTTCCTTCCTGCTCACGGAATGTAAGCAGCGGCCTCAGTACGGCTGGAGTTTCTTTCTCTCGCGAAATCGTACAAAACGCGAAAATGCCTTCTTGCATTTCGGGTTTCATAGCTCTCAGCAATGTTGCGAGATTGAGTTCACCTGCCACAGTTATAGGTGCCTTCACTTCACGGCTGCGGCGTCATCGCGGACTCGCGCTCCTGCAGCGCGCGCCGCACTGTCGCGGGCGTGAGCCGCGGCGCGACCGACTTGATGAAATCGAGCACGAAAGATCGCAAATAAGTATTGGCGCGCAGGCTGATGAAGATCGTCGAGGCCTCGAACAGATGGTCGGCGGGCCGCGCGCGCAGGCCGGTGTCGCGCTTGGAATCGAAGGTGATGGTGGTCAGCACGCCGATGCCGAGCCCGAGCTCGATATAGGTCTTGCAGACATCGGCATCGATTGCGCTCAGGATCACCTTGGGCTCGATATTGGCCTTCTTGAACGCGCTCATCACGCGCCAGCGGCCGCTGTAGCGGGGATCGTAGGAAATGATCGGATAGCGCGCGATCTCCTCCAGCGTCAGCGGCTCGACCTTGAGGATGGGATGGCCGATCTTGGCCACCACCGAGCGCGGCAGCGAGAAGCAGGGCAGTTTCACCAGGTTCGGTAGCTGTTTTTGCGTATCGGTGCCGATCGCGAGATCCGCCTCGCCGGAATCGACGAGGTTGCAGATATCCTCGGGGTTTCCCTGCTTCAGGATCAGCTCGACTTCCGGATATTTCTTGACGAATTTCTCGATCACCATCGGCAGCACGTAGCGCGCCTGGGTATGCGTGGTCGCAATCGTGAGCACGCCGCGGTTTGTCGAACTGACATCCTCCTTCAGCGCACGCAGTGCGTCGACGTCGGTAACCACGCGCTTTGCGATCTCGAGCACGTGCTCGCCGGCCGATGTCAGCCCGATAATGCGGTTGCGGGTGCGCCGGAAAATCTCGAAACCGAGCTCGGCCTCGAGCAGCAGGATCTGCCTGCTGACACCGGGCTGGGAGGTATGCAGCGCCTGCGCCGCAGCGGAGAGGTGGTTATTCTGCCGCACGATCTCGAGCACGTAGCGCAGCTGCTGCAGCTTCATCGTCTCTCCGGTATGTCAAACAACGCTAGCAGGATAACGCCTTATTCTGTGCGTGAATACCCGTGATCCCGCATACTCCTTGTCGCGCTAGTGCCCACTTTCCGAAGTTCGTACACCAATTCAGCGACTACCTTCTACGAACTTCGGAAAGCATGGGCACTAGCAAACATATGATTCTAGTGCCGCTTTTCGATTTGAAGTCCCTGGGTTCATTTCGCCGCAGGCGGGGTAGGGACTTCAAATCGGCGGCACTAGCCAATCAAGAGCATTCGGGTTTGCAGGAAATGACCGAGCTGTCGGACAAGAATTACGACGTCATCATCGTGGGCGGCGGCAATGCGGCGTTGTGCGCTGCGCTCTCGGCGCGGGAGCAGGGCAGCAGCGTGCTGCTGCTGGAGCGCGCGCCGGTCGAGGAGCGCGGCGGCAATTCGGCCTATACCGATGGGTTGATGCGGACGGTCTACGAAGGCGCCGACGACATCCGCGCCTTCGCGCCCGACCTCACCGACGAGGAGGTTCGCGTCAGCGATTTCGGCAGCTATACCGAATCGGATTTTTTCGACGACATGGCGCGGATCACGCAATACCGCACCGATCCGGATCTCTGCGAAATCCTGGTGAAGGGCAGCAAGCCGACGCTGCTCTGGATGCGCGACCAGGGCGTGCGCTTCATGCCCAATTTCGGCCGCCAGGCGTTTCGCATCGACGGCCGTTTCAAGTTCTGGGGCGGCGCCACCATCGTGGTCGCTTCCGGCGGGCCGGGCCTGGTCGATGCGCTGTATGCCCGCGCGGAAAAGAACGGCGTCGACATCGTCTATGAAGCCTGGGTCCGCGATCTCATTGCGGATGCCGATGGCGTCAGGGGCGTTTCCCTCCGATACGAGGGCCGTGACGTCGAATTGTTCGCCCGCGCGGTGGTGCTGGCCTGCGGCGGC
Source organism: Bradyrhizobium sp. (assembly GCA_035568535.1). GTDB lineage: Bacteria > Pseudomonadota > Alphaproteobacteria > Rhizobiales > Xanthobacteraceae > Bradyrhizobium. Next base: position 57,845 of record DATMNV010000238.1, on the reverse strand, counting down.
TTCGAGGCCAATGCCGAGTGGCGCACCAAATATCTCGGGCCCGGCTGGGATCTCGCCAAAGTGCGCGGTTCGCGCTTCAACAATGGCGACGGGCTTGCCATGGCGCTCAAGCTTGGCGCACAGCCGTTCGGCCATTGGTCCGGGTGTCATGCCACCGCGTGGGAACGATACGCGTCCGATTTCGGCGATCTCGCTTTGACCCCGCAATATCAGCGCCACTCCTATCCCTTCGCCGTCGTCGTCAACGCCAACGGCTTGCGCTTCATCGACGAGGGCGCGGACTTCCGCAATTACACCTATGCGAAATATGGCCAGGCCGTGCTGCAGCAGCCCGGGCAGGTTGCCTGGCAGATCTACGACGCCAAGACCAAGCATCTCCTGCGCGACGAATATCGCACGCGGCATGTTACCAAGGTCATTGGCAACACGCTCGAAGAGCTCGCCGACAAGATCGAGGAGGTCGACAAGGCGCAGTTCCTCCGCACCATCCAGGAGTTCAATGCCGCGGTGCAGGATGACGTGCCCTTCAATCCGAATGTGAAGGACGGCCGCGGCGCGCGGGGCCTGGCCGTGCCGCGTTCAAACTGGGCCTGCAAGATCGATACGCCGCCCTACGAGGCCTATGCCGTCACCTGCGGCGTCACCTTTACCTTCGGCGGCGTGAAGGTTTCTCGCGACGGCGAGGTGCTGGATACCGGCAATGTGCGCATTCCCGGCTTGTTCGCGGCCGGCGAGATGGTCGGCGGCATCTTCTACTTCAACTATCCCGGCGCCAGCGGGCTCACCAGCGGCGCCGTGTTCGGGCGGCTCGCCGGTACCAGCGCCGGGCGCTACGCGCTGCAGAACAACGCGGCGCGGGCCTCTGAACGCAAATACGCCTGAGGGCGCATCCACGGCTCCAGAATAGCAGGCGCATATGCTGGAGCCCCAAACGTTATTGGATGCGCATCGTGAATGAATCTATCCGAACATTCGATAACAGGAGGAAATCCAGATGAATGTAGCGGTTTCGGTGCCCTCGACGACCCGGACGGTCGCGGAATATGCGGTCAAGCTCCGCTACGAGGATTTGCCTGCCAACGTCATCAGCGCGGCCAAGCAATGCATCCTGGATAGTCTGGGTTGCGGCGTCTTCGGTGCGCCGACGCCGTGGTCGAAGTCCGTGGCACGCACGGTCGAAAAGCTCGGTGGGAAGCAGGGCGCCAGCGCCTGGGGCATGAAGCTGCGCGCCGATCCGCTCGGCATCGCGCTGATCAACGGCACCTCCGCGCAGGGCTACGAGCTCGACGATTGCCACGACCAGTCGATGTCGCATTATGGCGCCGGCGTGGTGCCCGCCGTGCTCGCGGCCGCGGAAGGCTTTGGTCCCTACAGCGGCAAGGAGATCATCCTTGCGACCGTCATCGGCTACGAACTGGGCACGCGCATCGGCAATACCGTGAGCCCGCACGCGTTCAATCGCGGCTTCCATCCTTGCGGCCTTACCAGCACGTTTGCGGCGGCAGCGACGATGGGCAAGCTGCTCAAGCTCGACGTGGAAAAATTCGTCAACGCGCTGGGACTGGCCGGCTCGCAGGCCGCGGGCCTGATGGCCTCGCAATATGGCGCGATGGCCAAGCGTTTCCACTCCGGCAAGGCGGCGCAGAACGGCATGCTTGCCGCCCTTCTGGCCGACGAAGGTCTGACCGGCGTGCGCAACGTGCTCGAAGCGCCCTATGGCGGCTTCTGCTCGACCTATGCCGAGAAGTACGATCTCGGCTATGCGACCAACGGGCTCGGCCAGGAATTCGAGATGCTGCACAACGGCTTCAAGCGCTACTCGTCGCTGGCGAGCAGCCACACCTCGGTCGACGCGCTGCGTACGATCCGCGAGAAGCACAAGATCAAGGGCGAGGACGTCGCCAAGGTGCTGGTCGAGACCACGGAAGTGGTGAAGCTGCATTGCGGCTGGCCCTATGTGCCCGCCGAAACCATCACCGCGCAGATGAACCTGCCATACACGGCAGCCGTCACGCTGCTCGAAGGCAACGCCTTTGTCGATCAGTATGTCGACAGCAAGCTGCGTGATCCCAGGATCATGGAGCTCGCGGATCGGGTCGAGTCGGTGGTGGCGCCGGATCTCAATTCGCTAGGGCCGCATGAGATGCGCGCCGTGCGCGTCACCGTGACGATGAAGTCGGGCGAGAAGTTCACCGAGAAGCAGCTTTACCGCAGCGGCCACTGGAAGAACCCGATTCCGGAAGAGGTGCTGAAGGAAAAATTCCGCGATCTCGCCGGCCGCGTGCTGACCAAGGAGGCGGTGGGCGAGATCGAAGGCATCGTATCGACGCTGGAGACGCATGCGACGCCGGCAGCACAGCTCGGCAAGGAGTTGCAGAAGCTTCGCGCCTGATCCGCTTCTGACGGCAAGTGCTTTCGCGCGAGGGTCGCGCGGAGGCGTCCGCGAAATTGGCTGGGGAAGAAAGACAATGGAACAGACGCTGGCCGCCGCCTTGGCCGATTTCGCAGCCCATACCTCGCACGCCAAAATCCCGGCCGAGGTGAGGAAGGCCGCGCTCTGGCATGTGCTCGACTCCATCGGCGTCTGCATCGCCGGCGCCAGTCCGCGCGAGGAAAGCGGGCAGGCGGCGCGCAAGCTCGCCGAGACGTGGCGGGCACGGCCCGGCGCCATGATTTTTGGGCTGAATGCGACCTGCCGGCCGGAAATGGCCGCGCTGCTCAACGGCGCGCTGGCGCAGGCGCTGGAGATGGACGACAAGCACGGCTCGTCGCTGGCGCGGCCGGGCTCGACGGTGACGCCCGCGGTGCTCGCGGTCGCGCAGGCCAACAACATGTCGCTGCGCGATGTCGTCACCGCCGTGACGGTCGGCTACGAGGTCATGATCCGGCTCGGCTTTGTCGCGGGCGACCGCTTCCTGGAGCGCGGCTATCACACCAGTTCGCTGCTGGGCGCGTTCGGCACGGTGGCGGCTGTCGGCTCGCTGCTCCGCGCCAGCCCCGAGACCATCGTCAATGCGCTCGGCATCGCCGGCACGTTCGCCGCGGGCATTCAGGAGGCGACCCGTACCGGCTCGACCTCGAAGATTTTGCATGGCGGCTGGGGCGCGCATAGCGGCGTGATCGCGCTCGAACTTGCCGGCGCCGGCATCACCGGTCCCTCAAGCGTGTTCGAAGGCAAGTTCGGCTTTTTCAACTGCTTCCTCACGCCGGTCACAGGCCAGCTCGATTTTGCCAAAGCCGCGAAAGGTCTTGGCAGCCGCTGGTATCTGCCGGAGACCGCGTACAAGCCTTATCCGTGCTGCCAGCTCATCCACGCCTTCATCGAAGGCGCAAAACAGATCCGCAGCGAATTGAAGGAGGCCGGCAAGCCGCTCGACACCATCGAGCAGATTTCCTGCCAGCTCGCCGAGCCGGGCCTGACGCTGGTCACCGAGCCGAAGGACCGCAAGATGCGGCCGACCCATCCGCATGAAGCGCGCTTCAGCCTGCCTTACGGGGTCGCGACCACGCTGCTCTATGGCGACGTCGACGTCGAGTCGTTCCGGCCCGAGCGATTGAAGGACGCAGAGGTGCTGCGGCTCGCCGAATTCGTGGTGTCCTCGGAAGACCCGGACTCCGATTATCCCGCCCATTGTCCGGCGATCATCGAGGTCACCGCGCTCGGCAAGGTGCATCGCCGCCACATCCGCTTTCACCCGGGTTCGCCGGAGGCGGCGCTGTCGGAAAGCGACGTGCTCGACAAGTTCGCCCGCAACAGCGCCTGGTATTTTGGCGAGGCCGCGCGCGCGATCGGCGCGGCGCTGGTGAAAAGCGAGGACGTACCGCTCGACCATCTGCTGCAACAAATCGTGGCCGGCGCGTCGCCGTCGGTCAGCGTCGCGGTCTAGCGATCATGTGTTCGCTTTGAGGCGAAGCAAAGGGAGGTTGCCGTGAAGTTTCGAACCTATGCTGCGCATGCCGCGTTGGCGACGGCACTCTGGCTGATGTCTGTGCTTGGATGTGCCGCCGGCGAGTCGCCGCTCACCATCGTGGTCGGCTATTCCGCGGGCGGATCGACCGATACTATCGCGCGCGTGTTCGCGCTGCGCCTGCAGGACAAGCTCGGCCGCGCCGTCGTGGTCGAAGACAAGCCGGGCGCGACCGGGCAGATCGGCGGCCGGTTCGTCGCCAAGGCTGCGCCCGACGGCAATACGATCCAGATTGCGGCGCAGACCACGCATGCGGTTGCGCCCAGCCTTTATGGCAAATCGATCGGTTATGACCCGCTCAAGGACTTCACGCCGATCGTCCTGATCGCCTGGACGCCGCTGGTGCTGGTCACCAATCCGCAATTCCCGCCAAAGACGGTGAAGGAGCTGATCGATTATCTCAAGAGCAAGCCCGGCGACGTCAGCTACGCCACCGGCGGCCGCGGCGACGGCTCGCATCTGTCGTCGCTGCTTTTCAATCGCCTCGCAGGCGTCCAGGCCGTCGCCGTTCCCTTCAACGGCGAAGGACAAGCGCTGGCGCCGCTGCTTGGCAACCACGTGTCCTACATGTTCCTGGGCGCGCCGGTCGCAGGACAGCCCATTGCCTCCGGCGACCTGAAGGCACTGGCCGTGACCAGCAAGACCAGGAGCGCGCTGCTGCCCGACGTTCCGACCATGCAGGAGTCCGGACTGCCGGGCTTTGACTCCGCGAATTGGTGGGGCGTGTTCGGCCCCGCGGGCATGCCGAGCGAGATGGTCGTCAAGTTCAACAAGGCGTTCCTGGAAATCATCCAGGAGCCGGAGACCCGCGAGAAGCTGAAGGGACTTGGCTTCGAGCTGACGGGATCGACGCCCGAGGAGTTCAAGGCCTATCTCGAGGCGGAAATCAAGAAGTGGGCCGACATCATCAAGAGCGAAGGCCTCGCGCCGGAGCAGAACTGACCTTCTTGCCATGGCGCAAATCCTCGGCCGCGCGATGAATGACGTCGTGCAGCCAGTTCTGGGACGCGTCTTGCTCATGCCGCTCGTGCCAGAGCGCTGATACCGTGAGCTTGGTGGTGGGATAGGGCAGCTCATGCACCTTGATGGAAGAAGACCGCGCAAATGATTCCGCGAGCGGGCGCGGCACGATCGCGACATGCGTCGCGCCTTCCAGGAAAGCGGGCAGGGCGAGGAAATGCGGAAGCGTGACGGCGATCCGCGGAGGCCGGCTCGATTCGGCGAAGGCCGCTTCGAACGCCGCGCGGTCGTACATTTCCGATCGCCGGGCCAGTCCGCGCTCCGACAGGAAGCCGTTGATCGCACCCTCCTGATCGCCGCCGAACGACACGACCACGATGGAGAGCCGCGAAAGCGCCTCCAGGGTGAGCCGGCCAAGCCGGAGCACGGAGCTCGCAATCAGCACATCGTCGTGTTCGAACAGGGCCTGCGCCCTGAACCTGTCGGGCAATTCCGAGAAGGTGCCGATCGCCAGATCGATGCGTCCGAGGTCGAGCTGCTCGCCGAGGTCAATTCGCGTGACCGGCTTGATGGCGAGGTCGATCGATGGCGCCTCGGCATTGAGGATGCGAAGCAGATGCGGCGCGATCACCATGGTCGTGAAGTCGTTGGCGGCGACGGTGAACCGTTTCGATGCGCTCGCCGGCTCGAATTTGGGTGAATCGATCGCTGCCTCGAGCGATTTCAGCGCGTCTCTGACCAGCGGCGCCATCGCGACCGCGCGCGCGGTCGGCTGCATGCCCGTTGTCGTCCTGACGAACAGCTCGTCATCGAGAAGCTCGCGCAGCCGCGCCAGGCTGTGGCTCACGGCCGATTGACTGAGGAACACCCTCTGGCTTGCGCGCAGCACGCTCCGTTCCTCCATGATCGCGTCGAAGACGCGCAGCAAATTGAGGTCGAAGCTGGAGAATGTCGTGGTCATGCGCGCAAGCTCGATGTCGCCCTGAGCCGGCATCTTAGTCTGTCCGATCGATCAGGGGCAAACGATCGGCGACGTGCCTGCCTCGCCGGCACGATCACGCCCGCCACCGGGATCGAATGCGTTTGAGACGTCCGCGAAGCGAAGCCGCCATTATCGGCAGGCTCTGCAGCGTCGCAACCAGAAGGAGCAAGTACATTTGGATGGGGTCTCTGACGAGGAATGAAAGGAAGCGTGTAGATAGTCCGCAAACCGGGCGCGTCAAATTGCGGCGCGGAACGCGCGCTGAGGAAATAACGTAGCTATTGCAGGCGCTTATTCGCAAAATGCGCGACGTTCATTTTGAACTTGCGGAGGTTTCACTTCCGCGCCGCGCGGCCTCGCACTACCAAATATAGTGCATCGAACGGGCACGTGTTGATTGCAGTCGCCGCAGTCGACGAGAACGGAGGAGACGACCATGGGACACCGCGAAGAGCTGATCCAGCACAGCATTCCCTTCCTGCAGGAGGTCAAGGACATGACGCCGGGCGTCGACATGGAGCGGTGGCTGAACCGGGAATATGGCGAAGGCAGCTCGCTCTACAAAGATCTCGCGCGCCTGATCACGCTCGGCGTTGCAGAGGGATGGGCCGCCAATCAGGAAGTCGACGGTCCCAATTATCGTCGCAGCCGCATCGCAGAGCCGTCGGCGGAAACGCTGCATTTCAGCATCACCGCGGTCTACATGAACAGCAAGGATGCGAAGCGCTTCAGGGATGATCACGATGGTGACGTGCTGCGCGGTCAATTCCACGGCCATCCCTATGGCGAAATCAATCTGGTTGTTCCGCTGGACGAGGGCGCCGAGCTTAGGGGGTTGCAGGGCTGGCAGGGACCCGGCTGGACCGCGCCCGATCCCGGAAGCCGGCATTATCCCGAGGTGAAGGGAGGCGCGTTGATCGCGCTGTTCTACCTGCCGGCGGGGCGCATCTCCTATGATTTCAAGGCGCCGGCCTGAAGCTTCGCGTGGTGTCCGGTCCCACGGGCCAGCTATTTCCCATCGCCGGTCGGCGCTGCTAAGACAGCAGCAAAGTCAGGGAGGAATGGGTATGAAGCCGCTCAACGCCGCATCGATCTTGCCGGAGGACGGTACCGCCGGGACCCTGGTAGGGCGCGTCTGGTTGCCGCAGGCTGCGGGGCCTTCGGTGGCCGCGGTCCGCGGCGACGGCGTGTTCGATGTGACCTCGGCTTTTCCGACCGTGAGCGCGCTCGCCGAATTGCCGAATCCGGCCGCAGCGTTGCGCGAGGCGGCGGGCACCAAAATCGGCACGCTCGACGACATCGTCGCCAATGCCTTGCCCGACACGCGCGATGCGAACAAGCCGTGGCTGCTGGCGCCGCTCGATCTGCAGGTGCTGAAGGCCGCCGGTGTCACTTTCGTGGTCTCGATGCTGGAGCGCGTCATCGAGGAGCGGGCGCGGGGCAATCCGTCCTCGGCGGCGGCGATCCGCAAAGAAGTCGAGCGGCTGGTCGGCGACGATCTCTCCAAGCTGAAGCCGGGCTCGGCGGAAGCCATGAAGCTGAAAGAGGTGCTGATCTCGCAGCAGGCCTGGAGCCAGTATCTCGAAGTAGGTATCGGCCCTGATGCGGAAGTCTTCACCAAGGCGCCGGTGCTGTCGTCGGTCGGCACCGGCATGGATGCCGGGTTGCATCCGAAATCGACCTGGAACAATCCCGAGCCGGAAGTCGTGCTGGTGGTCTCGAGCAAAGGCCGCATCGTCGGCGCCACGCTCGGCAATGACGTGAACCTGCGCGACTTCGAGGGACGTTCCGCGCTGCTGCTGTCGAAGGCCAAGGACAACAATGCCTCCTGCGCGGTAGGGCCGTTTGTGCGCCTGTTCGACAACAGCTTCTCGCTCGACGACGTCAGGAAGATGGACATCACCATGACGGTCGAGGGCGAAGACGGTTTTGTGCTCGACGGCCACTCCTCGATCGGCAAGATCAGCCGCGATCCCGAAGACCTGGTGGCGCAGACCATCGGCGAGGTGCATCAATATCCGGATGGATTTGGACTGTTCCTCGGAACGATGTTCGCGCCGGTGAAGGACCGCGACACGCCGGGGCAGGGCTTTACCCATAAGCGCAACGACGTCGTTACGATTCGCGCGGCGAAGCTCGGCAAGCTCATCAACCGCATGCGCAACAGTGACGAATGCGAGCACTGGACGTTCGGCTTGGGTGCGATGATGAAGAATCTCGCGGGCCGCGGCGCGCTTCAGTAAGCGCTGACGCGCGGATCGCATGCCGTCCCTGAAACTCCTGGCCGATGACCTGACCGGCGCGCTGGATACTTCCGCCGAGCTGGTCGGCGTGGTCGGGCCGTTGAGCGTGATGTGGTCGGCGGCCTCGCTTGAAGGGCAGCAAAGCTTTGCGATCGACAGCGGCACGCGCGAGCGCGCGGCCGATGAGGCGTTCGCGGTGGTGCGCGAGATCGCGCCGCTGCTCGCCGGCGCGGACATCGCCTACAAGAAAATCGACAGCCTGCTCCGCGGTCCCTGGGTGGCGGAGCTCGATGCCTGCCTTCGCACCGGCCTCTGGAATGCCTGCATCGTCGCGCCGGCCTTCGTGCATCAGGGCAGGGTGACGCGCAACGGCCGGCAATATGCGAAAGCGCACGACGGAAGCTGGAACGCCGTCGGCGACAACATTATCGAACAACTCCGTGTGCGCGGCCTTGAGGCGAGGCTGGCTGGCCCTGCGGCTGCGCTTGAGAATGGCATCAGTGTTTTCGACGCGGAGACTGAAGAGGAACTCAATCGCATCGAGCGGATCGGCCGGCAATATTCCGGCAGGCTCTTGTGGTGCGGCAGCGGCGGGCTCGCGAATGCGCTCGCGCGTGGCACCGATGTTTCCTTGCCGGCCAAGCTGAAGACCCCGGTGCTGGGGATATTCGGCTCGGATCATGCTTCTACGGCGGCTCAACTCTCGATGTGCGAAGGTGTCGTGATAGGGAGCGCCGACATCAGGCAAGGCCTCGACCGGATCAAGCGGGCGTTGGATAGGGGCTTGGCCTTCGTCAGGCTGGAAACATCAGGGTTAACTTCCCGCACCGAAGCGGCACAGCATTTTTCGGGCGAGATCGCGATGCTCAGCGAATCCATTGATCCGCCAAAGACCCTGGTCGTCGCAGGCGGCGAAACCCTCAAAGCTCTCACCGTCGCGGTCGGGGCACGGGCCTTGCAGGTCCTTGGGCGGCTGGAACCCGGCCTGCCCAAATCCGTGATACAGGGCGGGCGCTGGGCGGGGGTTGACGTCCTATCCAAGTCCGGTGCTTTTGGAGGGGCGGATTTGTGGGCGAAACTGCTCAGGCTGAACGGCCTGTTGTGAGGGGAATGACATGGCCAAGCGACATCTTGCGATCACGATGGGTGATCCGGCCGGCATTGGCCCCGAGATCATCGTGAAAGCCTGCGCGAAACTTCGCGACCGGCTCGACGCGTCCGACCTCAAGCTGCTCATCATCGGCAGCCATCGTGCTCTGGATCAGGCTAACCGGCAGATCGATGCCGGCCTCGACATCGCGCAAGTGGGTATCGACGACAATGACTGGCCGAACCTCAGCTTCCTGCAGGCCGACGAGGAGAGCGATGCGATCGCGCCCGGCGTGCTCTCCGCCGATGGCGGCCGCTTCGCCTACAAGGCGGTGGAGCAGGGCGTGCGCCTTTCCCTGTCAGGCCGCGTCGGCGGCATCGTCACCGCGCCGCTGAACAAGGAAGCGCTGAACAAGGCCGGCTATCATTATCCCGGCCATACCGAGATGCTGGCGGCGCTGACCGGCGTGCGCGGCTCGGTGATGCTGCTCGCGCACGGCAACATGCGCGTCAGCCATGTGTCGACGCATGTAGCGCTGCAGGATGTTCCGGCGCGGCTGACGCCGGAGCGGCTGCGCCTCGTCATCGACCTCACCCACAAGGCGCTGCGCACGATGGGCATCACAACGCCGAAGATCGCCGTGGCCGCGCTCAATCCGCATGCCGGCGAGGGCGGCCTGTTCGGGAGGCAGGACATCGACGTCTCGAAGCCGACCATCGACACGGCCGTGGCCGACGGCCTCGACGTGGTCGGGCCGATTCCGGGCGATACCATCTTTGTGAAGCTGCGCGCCGGACAATACGACGCCGTGGTCGCGATGTATCACGACCAGGGCCACATCCCCGTAAAACTGCTCGGCTTCGAGGTCGACCCAGTGACAGGCAAATGGCAGGAGCTTTCCGGCGTCAACATCACGCTGGGCCTGCCGATCATCCGCACCTCCGTGGATCACGGCACCGCGTTCGATATCGCCGGCAAAGGCATCGCCAACGAGCGCAGCATGATCGAGGCGATCGAATATGCCGAGCGGCTCGCGGGGAGTGCCTGATCAGCAGCGATGGCGGAGCCCGTCGCGGCCGAGATAGGTGCTGCTTGCGGGATCGTAGGAGCGCAGGCGCGCGCAGCTTGGCGGTGTCGCGCCGATCACGACCTGCGAGGGATAGGGATACAGCGAGCGCTCGGAATTGCCGGCGAGCGCGCCTGATATGCCGAGCCACGCGGTCGAGGGATCGGCGGTGAAATTGCCGGGGAAGAAGCCGTTGGTCGGATAGTCCCGGTGGTCGTCGCGGTTGTCGTAGGACCAGGGCGAAGTATTGCCGTAGCGCAGCGGGCGCAGGCCAAGATCTTGCGCCTGCGCGGCGGTGACGGCGAGCGACATCAAGAGGCTCGCAGCGACGATCGCATGCTTCACTGTGATCATTGGCGCCCCCGAATCATGGCCGGATCGTTCCCCAATCGCCTTTCCAGCCGGAAAGGTGCCCGTGCCGGAATTGCAGATAAAGTCCGTCGCTGCGGCTGGCCAGCGTCGCGCCCTTGACATTGGGCAGCGCGACCAGAAGCTCGTCGCCGGGACGGCCGCGCACATAAAAGAGTTGCACGCCGAGGGCTTGCGAAGCCTGGTCGGGTGTCATGCCGAACATCAGCGGAATGTTCGGCGGCGTCAGTTGTTGTGCACGCGCCGGTATCACGGCGAGGCAGGCCAGCACCATCAGCATTGCAATCGGTTTGAGCTCACGCATGCGTCACTCCACCGCGACCAGCGTGCCGGCGGGAGTCCAGCCGCCGCCCAGCGCCTGGAACAGGCTGCTCGCCGCCAGCAGTTTGTTCAGGCGCACCTGGACCAGCGTATTCTGTGCCGTGAACAGGGTCTGTTCGGCCTGCAGCAGCGTAATGAGGGTGATGGTGCCACCGGTCAATTGCTTTTCCGCGACGTCGAACGCCTGCTGCGAGGCGGCGACGGCCTGCTGTTGCAGCCGTTCCTGCAGGGTGAATTGTTGCAGGGCGATGAGCGCCTTCTCGACATCGGCGAAGGCCGACAGCACCGCCTTGCGATAGGCCTGCAGGTCTTGCAGCTGTACGCCCTTGGCCTGCTTCAACTGGCTCTCTAGCAGGAAGCCGTCGAAGATCGGCTGGGTCAGGCTCGCGGTCAGCGTGTAGAACCACGCGCCCGGCGTAAACAGCGAGGCGAGCGCCGCGCTCTGGAAGCCGGTGGTGCCGGTCAGCTGGATTTGCGGGAAGAAAGCCGCGCGCGCCGACTCTACGCTGAAGTTCGACGCCGCCAGCAGCGCCTCGGCCTGGCGTATGTCCGGCCGCTGATAGAGCAGCTCAGACGGCAGTCCCGGCGTCACCCGCGGCACCACGATCTGCCGCGTCGACCCGCCATGGATGGTGAAGTTCGGAGCCGCGCGTCCGACCAATAGCGCCAGCGCGGCGATGTTCTGGCCGACCGTCACTTGCAGCGGCGGGATCGCGGCGCGTTGCGTGGCGACCAACGCCTCCTGTTGGGACACGTCGAGCTGCGAGGCCGTGCCGCCGTTGAACTGCTTCTTGATCAGGGTGAGGATGCGATCGGCGGCTTCAAGGTTTTGCCGGGTGACGCGGATCTGGTCCTGCGCGGCCAGAACCTGGAAATAGGTGTTGGCGACGGTGACGATGGTCGAGAGCGTCACCACTTCGCGGTTAAAGCGCGCCACCGTCGCATTCTCTTCCGCGGCATAGAGCGTCGCGCGGTTCTTGCCCCAGAAATCGACCATGTAGCTCGCGGTGAGGTTGGTCTGGAACTGATTGAAGGTCCCGCCGCCCAAGCCGTTGCCGCTGCCGATGCTGCTCGTCGCCGACGAGACCTTTTGACGTTCGGCGTTGCCATTCCCCGTCAAGGTCGGCAATAGCGGCGCACCGGACACGCCGACCTGGGCGTCCGCCTGCACGATCTGCGCGATCGCGACCGCGATGTCGAGATTATAGACCTGCGCGTCGTTCATCAGCGCGGTCAGCTCGCTGGAGCGGAAGCCGCGCCACCAATCGACAATGGGAACGGCGGCGTCGGCGCTGGCTTTCGGCGCGGCGCGATAATTCGCAGGCACTTCGAGATTGAGCTCGGGCCGCTCGGTGCCGATGATGCAGCCGGACAGCACCGGGCCAAGCACAGCGACCGCGCCGATCCGGAAATGCTTCCGGACACGCCTCAACATCACGCTGTGCATAACCCCCAACATCTACTCGCCCGGTTGCAGTGAAGGCCCGGGTATATGAGGAGCCGCGCCGCCCCGAAGACGTTGGCTCCAGAGGCGAAATCTGTCCAGATACAAATAGATCACAGGTGTGGAATAAAGCGTCAGGGCTTGACTCAGGATCAGACCTCCGACGATCGCGATCCCCAGCGGCTGGCGCAATTCGCCGCCTTCACCCATGCCGAGCGCCAGCGGCAGCGCGCCAAGCATCGCCGCCATCGTCGTCATCATGATCGGGCGGAAGCGGAGCAGGCAGGCTTCGCGGATCGCTTCCAGCGGGCTCAGGCCGCGCTTGCGTTCGGCTTCGAGCGCGAAGTCGATCATCATGATCGCATTCTTCTTGACGATGCCGATCAAAAGAATGACCCCGATCAGCGCCATGATCGAGAACTCGGTCTTGAACGCCATCAGCGCCAGCAGCGCGCCGACGCCGGCCGACGGCAGGGTCGAGAGGATGGTCAGCGGGTGGATGTAGCTTTCATAGAGCACGCCGAGCACGATGTAGATCGTGACCAGCGCGGCGAGAATCAGGAACGGCTGGTTGGCGAGCGAATCCTGGAACACTTTTGCGGTGCCCTGGAACGTGCCGCGAATCGTAGTAGGCACGCCGAGCCGGTTCATGGTGGCTTCGATGGTCGCGACCGCCGTGCTCAAGGAAACGCCGGGCGGCAAATTGAAGGAGATGGTGTTGGCGACAAGCAGGCCCTGGTGGTTGACCGCGAGCGGGGTTGCGCCCTGGCTGAAATGCGCCACCGCCGAAAGCGGGATCATGGTTTCCTGCTTGGTCGAGACCGCCGAGCCCGTCGAGGCCACGCCCTTGCCGGTCTGGCCGATCGAGTTGGTGGCGAGATTGCGCGCGGCCTGCGCGTTGGCGGCGGCCGCGGCGGACGAATTGGCTGACGACACGACCGTGCCCGCGACCGCATTGGTCGCCTGCGAGCCGCCGACCGAGCCGCCGGAAGTGGAGACATAAATGTCCTTCAGCGTCTCCGGATTCTGCCAGTAGCGCGGCGCTACCTCCATGATGACGTGATACTGGTTGCGGGCGACATAGATGGTCGAGACCTGGCGCTGGCCGAACGCGTCATAGAGCGTGTTGTCGATCTGGCTCACGGTGATGCCGAGCCGCGCCGCGGCGTCGCGGTCGATGGTGACGTCGGATTCGAGCCCCTTGTTCTGCTGGTCGCTGTTGACGTCGGCGAGCGTCGCCGTCTCGCGCTGCAGGGCGGCGGCGATCTTCGGCGACCATTCGTTCAGCTCCTCCAGCGAGGCGCCCTGGAGGGTGTACTGATATTGCGCGTTGCTGGCGCGGCCGCCGGCGCGGATGTCCTGCACCGCCTGCAGGAACAGCGTCGCGCCCGGCACCACTGCCATCTGCCGCCGCAGCCGGCCGATCACCTCGTCGACGCTGGTGTGGCGCTCATTCAGCGGCAGCAGCGAGACGAACATGAAACCGGAATTGGTCTGGCCGCCGCCGGTGAAGCCGACCGCGGTTTCGACCGCGGGGTCCTTCTTGATGATGGTGACGAATTGCGCGAGCTTCTGCTGCATCAACTGGAACGAGATGCTCTGGTCGGCCTGGATGATGCCGACGATGCGGCCGGTGTCCTGCTGTGGGAAGAAGCCCTTGGGCACGATGTTGTAGAGATAGAAGTTCAGGCCGAACACGGCGGCCAGCACCAGCATGACGAAGCGGGGATGATCGAGCGCAGAGTTGAGCGTGCGCCGGTAGAAGCCCAGCATTGCCTCGAAGAAGCGTTCGCTGGCGCGATAGAGCCAGCCGTGCTCGCCAGTGTCGTGGCGCAGCAGCACCGCGCACATCATCGGCGTAGTGGCGAGCGAAATCGCGAGCGAAATCACGATCGAGATCGAGATCACCATGGCAAATTCGCGGAACAGACGGCCGATGATCCCGCCCATCAGCAGGATCGGGATGAAAACCGCGATCAGCGAGATGCTCATCGAGAGCACGGTAAAGGCGACCTCGTTCGCGCCCTTCAGCGCCGCGTTCAGCGGCGTCATGCCTTCCTCGATGTAGCGGGTGACGTTTTCCAGCACGACGATGGCGTCGTCGACGACAAAGCCGGTCGCGACCGTCAGCGCCATCAGCGAGAGGTTATCGAGGCTGTAGCCGATCAGGTACATGGCCCCAAACGTCGCAACCAGCGACACCGAGACCGCGACCACGGGAATGAAGGTAGCGCGCAGGTTCCGCAGGAACGCGAACACCACGATGATGACGAGCAGCACGGCGAGCACCAGCGTGCGCTCGACGTCGCGCAGCGAGGTGCGGATGGTGGTGGAGCGGTCGACACCGACGTCGATGTCGATTGCAGGCGAGATCGACGCCCGCAAGGTCGGAACCAGCGCCTTCACCGCGTCGACGGTGGAGATGATGTTGGCGCCCGGCTGTCGGTAAAGAATGATCAGGACCGCGGGCCTGCCGTTGGCGAGCCCGGAATTGCGCAGATTCTCGACGCCGTCGGTGACTTCGCCGACGTCGGACAGGTGCACGGGCGCGCCGTTGCGGTAGGCGACGATCAGCGATTTGTAGTCGTCGGCCTTGTTGGCCTGGTCGTTGGCGTAGATCTGGTAGCGCTGGTCGCCGACATCGATGCCGCCTTTGGGACTGTGGGCGTTGGCGCTGGAGAGCGCCGCGCGCACGTCTTCCAGCCCAATGCCGTATTTGAACAGCGCCGATGGAATGAGGTCGACGCGCACCGCCGGCAGCGAGCTGCCGCCGACCACGACTTCGCCGATGCCCTCGACCTGCGACAGCTTTTGCGCCAGCACGGTGGAGGCGGCGTCATAGAGATCGCCGCGGGTCGCGGTGTCCGAGGTCAGCGTCAGGATCAGGATCGGCGCGTCGGCCGGGTTGACCTTGCGATAGGTCGGATTGCTGCGCAGGCTGGTCGGCAGGTCCGCGCGCGCCGCATTGATCGCGGCCTGCACGTCGCGCGCGGCGCCATTGATGTCGCGGTTCAGCCCGAACTGCAGCGTGATGCGCGCAGAGCCCACCGAGCTTTGCGAGGTCATCTCGCTGACATCGGCGATCTGGCCGAGATGCTTCTCGAGCGGGCTGGCAACCGTGGTCGCGACGTCCTGCGGACTCGCGCCCGGCAGGGTCGCCTGCACCGAGATGGTCGGGAAATCGACCTGCGGCAGCGGTGACACCGGCAGCTTGAAGAAGGCCACCGCGCCGGCCGCCGCCAGCCCAAACGTCAGCAGCGTGGTTGCGACCGGCCGGCGAATGAAGGGGGTTGAGGGCTGCATGGCTCAATGCGACCCGCTGGCAGGGCTCGCGCTCGCGGGCCGCCCGCCGAAGCGGACGGCGAGGCGGTCGAACCAGAGATAGATCACGGGCGTGGTGAACAGCGTCAACATCTGGCTGACCAGAAGTCCGCCGACGATGGAGATGCCGAGCGGATGGCGCAACTCAGAGCCCGCGCCGGTGCCGACCATCAGCGGCAGGGCGCCGAGCACGGCGGCCATGGTGGTCATGATGATCGGGCGGAAGCGGAGCAGGCAGGCCTGGTAAATCGCTTCGCGCGGCGGCTTGCCCTCGTTGCGTTCGGCATCGAGCGCGAAGTCGATCATCATGATCGCGTTCTTCTTGACGATGCCGATCAACAGGATGATGCCGATGATGGCGACGATGGTGAGGTCCTGGCCGGCCGCCATCAGCGCCAGCAGCGCGCCGATGCCGGCCGAGGGCAGCGTCGAGAGAATGGTGACGGGGTGGATGAAGCTCTCATAGAGCACGCCGAGCACGATGTAGACCGTGACGATGGCGGCGAGGATCAGGAACAGCTGGTTCGACAGCGACGACTGGAACGCCAGCGCGGCGCCCTGGAAGCTGGTGATGACGCCGAGCGGCTGTCCGATGTCGAGCTGTGCCTGCTTGATCGCGGCGACGGCATCGCCGAGCGCGGCCCCCGGCGCGAGGTTGAACGAGATGGTCGCCGACGGAAACTGGCCGAGATGGGAGATCTGCAGCGGCGCGGTCTCCTCTCGCATCTTGGCCATGGTCGCGAGCGGCACCGGTGTCGAGCCGACCGAGGAGGGTAGGTAGATATCCTTTAGCGACTGCAGCGAGTTCTGCAGTGCCGGATCGGCTTCGAGGATGACGCGGTACTGGTTGGAATTGGTGAAGATGGTGGAGACGATGCGCTGGCCGTAGGAATCGTAGAGCGCGTTGTCGATAGTGGCGGGCGTGATGCCGAAGCGCGCGGCCTGGTCGCGGTCGATCTCGACGAACACAGAGAGGCCCTGCGCGGAAATATCGCTGGCAACGTCGTCGAATTCCGGCAGCGTTCGCAGCTTGTCGACGAGCTTGGGCGTCCATTCGGCGAGCTGCGCCGGATCGGCATCCTGCAGGATGAACTGGTATTGCGTCTTGGAGACGGTGCCTTCGATGGTCAGGTCCTGCACCGGCTGCATATAAAGGGTGACGCCGGTCAGTCCGCTGGTCGCGTTCTTGATCCGCTGCATCACGGTTGCGATGTCGGACTTGCGCAGCTCATGCGGCTTCAGATTGATCAGGATGCGGCCAGAGTTCAGCGTGGTGTTGGTGCCGTCGACGCCGATGAAGGAGGAGAGGCTGTCAACCTCGGGGTCTTTCAGGATGATGCCGGCAAGCTCCTGCTGGCGCTGCGCCATCGCGGCAAACGACACCGATTGCGGCGCTTCCGAGATCGCCTGGATCACGCCCGAATCCTGAAGCGGGAAGAAGCCCTTGGGAATAATGACGTAAAGATATGCGGTGAGACCAAACGTGCCGAGCGCGATCAGGAGCACAAGGGTCTGGCGATCGAGTACCCAGTTCAGCATGCGGCCGTAGATTTCGACGACCTTGTCGAAGCCTTCACGGCTCAGGCGCTGAAAGGTGTTCTCCTCTTCCGCGGTCTCAGGCTTGAGTAGTTTGGCGCACGCCATCGGCACCAGGGTCAGCGACACCACGGCCGATATGAGAATGGTGACCGACAGCGTGATCGCGAATTCGCGAAATAATCGTCCGACCACGTCGCCCATGAACAGCAGCGGGATCAAGACCGCGATCAGCGACACCGTCAGCGAGATGATGGTGAAGCCGATCTGCTCGGAGCCTTTCAGCGCCGCCTGCAGCGGGCTGTCGCCTTCCTCGACGTAGCGGGAGATGTTCTCGATCACGACAATGGCGTCGTCGACCACGAAGCCGGTCGCGACCGTGAGCGCCATCAGCGACAGATTGTTGAGGCTGAAACCGAACAGGTACATCGCGCCCAGCGTGCCGACCAGCGACAGCGGCACCGACAGGCTCGGGATCAGCGTGGCGCGCGCCGAGCGCAGGAACACGAAGATCACGAGCACGACCAGGATCACCGCGAGCGCCAGCTCGTATTCTACGTCGCGCACGGAGGCGCGGATGGTGATGGTGCGGTCGGTGAGAATGTTGAGGTCGATTGCGGCCGGCAACGTCGCCTGCAGTTGCGGCAGCAGCGCCTTGATGCCCTCGACCACCGAAATGACATTGGCGCCGGGCTGGCGCTGGATGTTGAGGATGATCGCCGGTGTCTCGTTCATCCAGGCGCCGAGCTTGTCGTTCTGCGCGCCGTCGACGACGTCGCCGACATCGGAGAGCCGCACCGGCGAGCCGTTCTTGTAGGCGACGACCAGCGAGCGGTAGTCGCTGGCATTGCGGATCTGGTCGTTGGCGTTGATGGTGTAGGCCCGCATGCCGCCGTCGAAATTGCCCTTGGGCGTGTTGACATTGGCGTTGGAAAGCGTGGTGCGGAGATCGTCGATGTTCAGCCCGTAGGCGGCCAGCTTGCGAATGTCGGCGCGGATGCGCACCGCCGGCCGCTGGCCGCCAGAGATGCTGACCAGGCCGACGCCGGGGAGCTGCGAGATTTTTTGCGCCAGCCGCGCGTCGACAAAGTCCTCGACCTGGGTCAACGGCATGGTTTTCGACGTCAGGCCGAGGGTCAGGATCGGCGCGTCCGCCGGATTGACCTTGGCGTAGATCGGCGGGGCCGGCAGGTCGGAGGGCAGGAGATTGCCGGCGGCATTGATCGCGGCCTGCACTTCCTGCTCGGCAATATCGAGCGAGATGCTCAAGCCGAATTGCAGGGTGATGACCGAGGCGCCGGCCGAGCTCACCGAGCTCATCTGGTTAAGGTTCGGCATCTGGCCGAACTGCACTTCCAGCGGCGCCGTGATCGAGGACGTCATTACGTCGGGGCTGGCGCCGGGATAGAAGGTCTGGACCTGGATGGTCGGGTAGTCGACCTCAGGCAGTGCGGCAACGGGAAGGAAGCGGAATGCCAGCATGCCCGACAGCATGATGGCGATCATCAGGAGCGTGGTCGCTACCGGCCGTAAAATAAACGGCTGCGACGGGTTCATTGTTTTGGCTCGCCCGGCTTCGGCTCGCTTTGCTTCTGCTCGCCGTCCGAGCGCTGCTTCTTCTGGCCGCCGCCGGCCTTGTCGCCACCGGGACTGCGCGGAGCTGCGGCCGGGCGGTTGGCGTCGGCTTCAGCGCGCACGATAACCTTGGCGCCTTCGCGCAGCTTGTCGGCGCCGTCGATCACGATGCGGTCGCCGGGCTCCAGGCCGGACAGCACCTCGACGCGGTCGCCGTCGGTGACGCCGAGTTTTACGGGACGCACCGTGACGGTGCTGTCATCCTTGATCAGATAGACGAAGGTCCCGGGTACGCCGCGCTGGATGCCCGCGGTCGACATCGTCACCACGTCCTTGTGGGTGTCGAGCAGGAGGCGGATGTTGACGAACTGGTTGGGGTAGAGCGTCTTGCTCTCGTTCGGGAATTGCGCACGCAGCTTGATCGTGCCGGTGGTCGGATCGATCTGGCTGTCGAAGGTCGACAGCGTGCCGTCGGCGAGCTTGTTGGCGCCAGAGCGGTCTAGCGCGGCGACGGGAAGCTGGGCACCGGACTGCAGGCGCTTGGAGATGGCCTGCAGATTGTCTTCGGGCACGGTGAACAGCACGCTGATCGGCTGGATCTGCGTGATCACCACGAGACCATTGGCATCGCCCGGCGTGACATAATTGCCCTGATCGACCAGACGCAAGCCGACGCGACCGTCAAGCGGCGAGACGATCTTGGTGTAGGCGAGGTTGACCTCGGCCGCCTTCACCATGGCGCGGTCGGCTTCGACCGTGCCCTGGTCCTGCCCGACCAGCGCGATTTGCGTGTCCAGCGTCTGGTGCGGCACGGCGTTCTGCGCGGCGAGGCCCTGGTAGCGGGCGAGATCGACCTGCGCGCCCTTCAGCAGGGCTTCGTCGCGCGCGAGCTGGCCGCGCTGCTGGGCGAGCGCCGCCTCATAGGGCCGCGAATCGATTTCCGCGAGCAGGTCGCCCTTCTTGACCCCGTCGCCTTCCTTGAAGACGACCTTGATCAGATAGCCGCTGATCTGGGTGCGGATGGTGACGGTGGCGAGCGAGGTCACCGTGCCCAGTGCATTGAGATTGATGCCGATGTCGCCCTTGCCGACGGTTTCAGGGACGATCGACATCGGCGCGCCGCCGGACCGACCGCCGCGTCCCGCTTCAGGCTGCGGCGCGCCCTGCTGGCGCGTCCACCAGACGATGCCGGCGATCACCAGCAAGACGACGAGCGTGGACAGGAACACCCCGCGGCGCGAGCGGGGCTTGTCCGGCGGACGGCCGTAGGAGGGAACTTCCGTCGGCGGTTTTAGCGGTTGGTCCATGAGCCGTCGTCTGAGTGAGGACAGGAATCTCTGCGTCACCGTAGTCTACTCCTTCGGCAGACGGCGGGACATTCCCAAGGACCGCATTTTGAACAATTAGGTTCAGGATTGTCGCATTAATATTCGGAAAGAATTGCACTTTTTGACTTCGGCGTGACCGCGCAATCACGTTTGCGCGCCTTCACGCCGGACCGCCAGTGCTTACAAATGAATGACACCGCGGCGCGCCGCATGCGCGACTGCGTCCGTGCGGCCGGTGGCGTCGAGCTTGTCGAGGATCGAGCCGACATGGAACTTGGCGGTGTGGACGGAGATGCCGAGCTGCCGGGCGATCGCCTTGTTCGAGGCACCCTCGGCCATCAGCACCAATACGTCGAGCTCGCGCGGGGTGAGCTCGACGTCCGGCGGCTCGTTTTTGCCCTGCGCGTCGCGCGCGACGATCGCGGCATCGGCCGCCCGCCCGGGCGCGGCGAGGGCAAGACCGGCCACGCCGCCGAGCAGGGAGGCGAGCCGGTCCGCCAGCACGGGATCGTCGATCTCGATCGCAATCGTGATCGCGGGCTCGTCGCTCAACGCTCCGGCCTCTCGCCGATGGTGAGCTTGAAGTTCACGGGCTCGTCGGCGCGCCGCGCCGTGACCTCCACCACCGAGCCGACGCTGTCGGGGCCGAGCGCGCGCAGCAGCGCCCGGATGCTGGAAAGCTTTTCGTTGTTCCAGGAGACGATGACGTCGCCCTGGCGGATGCCTGCGGCCGCCGAGGGGCCGGTCTTGTCGACGCTCATCACCATGGCGCCGATGCCGTCGTCGAGCTTGACCGGTTGCAGGGCGAGACCAAGGTAGCCGCGCGCGACGCGGCCGTGTGTCTCGAGCTTGGCGGCGACGCGTTCGATGGTCGCGGAGGGAATGACCAGCACGCGGCGCGGCCCCAGCACGGCCATGCCGAAAGCTTCACCCCCGGCGTTAAGTGCAAGACCGCCCTGATGGCTATAGGGCAGCCGCACATCGAGCTCGATCCGCGCATCGATGTCGCCGCCGCGAAGGCTGCGCCAGCGCTCGCCCACGAGCGATACCGCGCCAAGCGCCGCCGCCGGCGTGCCGCGCTCGGCGGCGACGACAACGTTGAGCGCGCCGAGTGCCGGCACGTGAGACGAGAGTGTCGCCGGCGCAAGCCCGGCGCTGTCGAAGCGGAGCAGGGCGATGTCGGTGGTGTGGTCGCGCCCGGCAATGGTCGCAGGTCGCGAAGTGCCGTCGGAGAGCTTGATTGCGACCTCGCCTTCCTCCGCCAGCGCCTCGTCGGCAGTGACGACAAGGCCCGCCTTCCAGACAAAGCCTGTGGCGCGCGAGCGGCGCGAATGCACGGAGACGATCGAAGGCCGCGCCTTGGCGGCAACGCCTTCGAGCGCGGTGGAGAAAGATGAGAGAATGGTTGCCGGATCGGACATGGGAAGTCTCCAGTTAGGTTGGGCCTAATCTGGGACTTCGCAAGCCCTCGGCGAAACTGCCCGGATGGGCGGGCTGTCTATCCTGCGACGGCGAGCTGGCCGCCGTACTTGGCGCGCAGCTCCGTCTTGAGCAGTTTGCCGGTCGCGGTATGCGGCAGCGACTCCACGAAGATCACATCGTCCGGCATCCACCATTTGGCAATGCGGGTCGACAGGAATTCCAGGATGGATTCCTTGGTCGGATGCGTGCCGGGCTTGGGTTGCACCAAGAGCAGCGGCCGCTCCTGCCATTTCGGATGCGGGATCGCGATGACGGCGGCCTCAAACACGTCGGGATGCGAAACCGCAAGATTCTCGATCTCGATCGAGGAAATCCACTCGCCGCCGGACTTGATGACGTCCTTCAGTCGGTCGGTCAGCTGCACATAGCCGTCGGAATTGATGGTCGCGACATCCCCGGTGCCGAACCAGCCGTCGTCGCCGACGACCTTGCCGCCTTCGCCCTTGAAATAACCCGATATCACCCAGTTGCCGCGCACCTTGAGCTGGCCGACCGTCTGGCCGTCGCGCGGCAGGGGCTGGCCAGCCTCATCGGCGACGCGGAGTTCGACGCCAAATATCTGGCGTCCCTGCTTGACCTGCATGTCGACGATCTCCTCCGGGGTCGCGCCGTCATGGCTGGCGAGCGGCGAGCCCAGCGTGACCAGCGGGCTCGTCTCAGTCATGCCCCAGGCATGCAGCAGGAAGACGCCGAGCAGATCGCGGAATTTCTCGATCGTGGTGCGGGGTGCTGCGGTGCCGCCCGAGAAGACGAGCTTCAGTTTCAGCTTCGACAGATCGAGTTTGGCATGGTTGTTTTCGATATAGGCGAGGAAGTTGAGCCAGATGGTCGGAATACCGCCGGCCTTGGTGCAGCCCTCCTGCTCCAGCAGCAAATAGATGCTTTCCGGATCGAGCTTTGGTCCGGGCAGGACCAGCTTTGCGCCGCACATCGCCGCCGAAAACGGCAGGCTCCAGGCGTTGGCGTGGAACAGCGGCACGATCACCAGGATCGAATCCTTGGCCGACAGCGCAAAGCCGTCGGCGGCGCAGGCGGCGAAGGCATGCAGCACGGTCGAGCGGTGGCTGTAGAGAACACCCTTGGGATTGCCGGTCGTGCCGGACGTGTAGCAAAGCGTGCAGGCGGTGTTCTCGTCGAGCTCTGGCCATTCGTAGTCGGCTGACGCCCTTGCCAGCAGCGTCTCGTAGCACAGGAGATTGCCGACCTTGGTGGCGGGCATGTTGTTCTCGTCGCACAGCGCGATCCAGCCGCGCACCAGCGGCAACTGGGGCGCAAGCTGCTCCACAAGCGGCGTGAAATCGGGATCGAAGAAGACGTAGCCGTCCTCGGCATGGTTGACGATGTAGACGAGCTGCTCGATGAACAGGCGCGGGTTGACCGTATGCAGCACGCGACCGGAGCAGGTCACGCCATAATAGATTTCGAGATGCCGCCACGAATTCCAGGCGAGCGTCGCGACGCGATCGCCAGGTCCGACGCCAAGCGCAGAGAGGGCGTTGGCGAGACGCTTGGCACGCGTCGCCACCTGCCCGTAGTTGGACCGGTGCATGACACCCTTCGGATCGCGCGAGACGATCTCGGTTTCCGCGTGCCAGGTCGCGACATAGTCGACCAGGTCTGAGATCAGCAGCGGACGATTTTGCATGAGCCCAAGCATGGCGCCTCCCTCTTGATCGTTTCCTCAGGTCAGCCGGCGTCCTGTTGTTCTTGTTCTGCCGGACGCAAGATGATGGGCAACATTAAGCCCCATGGGACCGGCGCAAGTCCAGCCCCCGGCTTTATCCCCTCATCCTGAGGAGCCGCGTAAGCGGCGTCTCGAAGGATGTAGGCCCGCCCGGGGCCTCATGGTTCGAGACGGCGCTACGCGCCTCCTCACCATGAGGATTTAGCGATTACGTCGCTGGCAGGACGTCGCTGCTCTTCCGGCGCGCCAATGCGGAGGAGATGTTGCGCTCGGTGAGGTCCATCAGCCGGTGCATCGCGGCGCGGGCGCCATCGGGGTTGCGGGCCCAGATCTCGTCGAGTATCGCGCGGTGATAGGGCAGGCTCTTGCGCGGCGCGCCAGGGTTGAGCGTCGACAGTTCGAACGACATCCGCAGCGCCGCTTCGACGGTGGCGCCGAACGCGACCAGGAATTCGTTGCCGGTCGCGGTCAGGATGCCGTGGTGGAAGCGCAGATCGGGCTCGGAATAGGCGCTGCTGTCCATGCCGGCCGCGTCCATCTCGCGATAGGCGCGCTCGATCCGCGCGAGAGCGGTGTCCGAGCCGCGCTCGGCGCAGATCGCGCTGGCCTCGGGCTCGACGATCCGCCGCACCTGCAAGAGTTGCCGCGCGAACTCCTCGCTTGGGCGTTGCGCCCACGTCCAATCCAGAAGCTCGGCATCGAGCATGTTCCAGTTGATGCGCTCGCGCACATGGGTGCCGGCCTTCTGCCGCGCGGCGATCAGCCCTTTCGCCTTCAGGATCGACAGCGACTCGCGGATCGAGGTGCGGCTGACGTCGAACTGCGAGGCGAGCTCGATCTCGCGCGGCAGCGTAAAGCCTTCCTGCCAGACGCCGGTCACGATCAGGTTGGCGATTTCGCGCGCGACGTGGTTGCTCGGCTGGCGCGCCTCGGTCGGCTTTGGCACTCGCGATCCCGGTAATATTGTCTGATTTATTGCAGATGCGTGTCGATCGTAGCTCAAAATTGGGCTCGTATGGAAGCGACAAGGCTTTTGACAGCCAATTTTATGTCGGTCATATTAGTTGAAACAGACGAGGGGAGGGTGCCCGTGGCCAGCGACAAATTGACCGCCGCGATGCGGCCGTTCAACCGCAGGACCGTGCTCAAGGGCGGCGCGGCCGCGCTCGGCGCGGCGGCGTTCCCGATGCCGGCGTTCGCACAGTCAAAACCATATTCCGGCGTGACGCTGCATGGCGCGTCGTTCCAGCACCGCTTCTTCACGCTGCTGCAGAACTACATTCCCGAGTTCGAAGAGAAGACGGGGATGAAGGTCGACCTGCAGCTTTCGGCGTTCCCGGTCTACAACCAGCAGGCCAATCTCGAATTGTCCTCCGGCGGCTCGGCCTACGATTTCTGCAACGTGACCTTCATCCTCGCCGCGCGCTGGGTCGCTGCGGGCCTGCTTGCCAATCTCGACGAGTTCACCAGCGATTCCAGTTTGACGCCGGCCGAGTGGAATCCAAAGGACTTCGTCGAGGGCGCGCAGGTGCCCTATCGTGACGTCAAGGGAGCTACTTACGGCTATTCCTGGGAAGGCGGCGCCATGGTGATGGGGTTGTCGCGCATGGACCTGATGGAGAAGAAGGGGCTGAAGATTCCAAAGACCTTTGCCGAACTGCAGCAGGTCTGCACGGAGATCAACGGCACCGATGGGGTCAACGGCATCGTCTCGTTCCAGCTGCACCACTGGAATCTGCCGCCGTACATGCAGGGCTTTGGCGGCAATGTGTTCCGCAATCCGCCCAGTGATATCATGCCAGCGCTCAACACGCCGCAGGCGATCGAGGCGATCGAGTTCTACGCCAATCTCCTCAAGAGCGCGCCGAAGGGCGTGCTGACCTACACCGAGGACCAGGCGCGGCAGTCGCTCTTGATGGGCCGCTCCAATATCTTCATTCACTCCAGCGCCTGGGTGACGCCGATCCTGATGTCGGAAGAGAGCAAGGTGAAGGACACCTCGCGCGTGGTGCGGATGCCCGCAGGTCCCGTCGCCGACCATCCGGCGTCCAACAGCCAGGGGCTCGGCATCCCCAAGAACGCCAAGAACAAGAAGGCGGCATGGGAGTTCATTAAATGGGCGCTGAGCCCGGAGATTTCGATGCGGCTGGTCAAGGAGCACGGCCATTCCTCGATCTGTCGCCGTTCGGTGATCCAGAGCGAGGAATACCGCCAGCTCAACGTCGTCAACGGCCAGGATCTCGGCGCGCTCTATCTCGAAGTGCTGGAGCTGCCGGCCAAGAGCCAGAACTACATGGCGTATCGCACGGTGAAGGAATTCCCTGTTGTCGGCGACGTCCTGAACAAGGCGTTCGAGCAGGTCGCGACCGGACAGCTCCCCGCGCGCGACGCCATGAACGCGGCGCAGGACCAGGCGATCGCCAGCCTTCGCCGCGCCGGGACCGCGCTTTGACGGAGCAGGGACTGCTCGACGCCGAGCGCCGCCGCTTCAACCGCCTCGCGCTGGCGCCGAGCCTGATCGTACTGTTCCTGATCGCCGGCCTGCCGGCGCTTTATCTGCTCGCGGTCAGTTTCACGCCGTTTCAACTGACCGAGCCCGGCTCCGCCACGAATTTCTCCGCGCCGCTCCGCAATTACAGGCTGCTTCCCGGCGATCCCCGTTTCGTCAATTCGCTCTGGGTGCAGGCGAAGCTTTCGTTCTGGGGCGTCGCGTTCCAGGTGTTGTTGGGCATGCTGCTGGCGCTGCTGCTCAACGTGCCATCGCGCTTTGTCGAGTTCGCGCGGACCTTCTTTCTGATTCCGATGGTGCTGCCGCCGATCGTGGTCGCCGTGATCTGGAAGCTGATCTACACGCCCGACATCAGCCCGCTCTATTACGCCGCAAGCCTGCTCAACATCGCGTTGCCGTCGCTGACTTCCAGCGTCGACTTCGCGCTCATCTCGATCATCATCGCCGATACCTGGGAATGGCTGCCTTTCACCTTCCTGATGGTGCTGGCCGCGTTGCAGACCATCCCCGAAGAGTTTTCCGAAGCCGCGCTCGTCGATGGCGCCAACCGCTTCCAGATCTTCTGGTACGTCACGCTGCCCTTCATCGCGCCGATCCTGCTGATCTCGGGCATGTTCCGCCTGATCGACAGCGTCAAGGCCTTTCCGCTGATCTTCCTGCTCACCGGCGGCGGCCCGGGCAGCGTCACCGAAGTCACCAATTACTACGCCTATCTCTTGGCCTTCGACACCAACGAGATCGGCTATTCCAGCGCGGTCACCGTGGTGATGCTGCTGCTCGTCGCCGCCGTCAGCCTTGGCCTGGTCTGGATGGGTAACCGCCGGGAGGGGTTGGCGTGAGCGACCCCTCCCACCGGCGCGCGGGGGCGGGGCGGCATGTCGCGATCGCGGTAACGCTGGTCGTGCTGCTGCTGCCGTTCCTCTGGCTGTTGCAGATGAGCTTCAAGACCAACGACCAGATCCTGCAGTTTCCGCCACCGCTGATCTTCACGCCGACGCTTTCGAATTACGCCTCGCTCTGGCACAGCGCGTTCTCGGCTTCCTTCGTCAACAGCCTGTTGAGCGCATCGTTTTCGACCGCGCTCGCCTTGCTGCTGGGCGTACCTGCGGCCTATGCGCTGTCGAAATGGGTGGGCAGGGGCAAACACACGCTGAGCTTTGCCATTCTCGTGACGCGCATGGCCCCGCCGATCGCCTACACCATTCCCTTCTTCCTGTTCTATCGCTGGATTGGCCTGCTCGACACCATCACGGGTCTCGTGCTGGTCTACACCAGCTTCAACCTGCCGCTGGTGGTCTGGATGATGCAGCCGTTCTTCGAGACGGTGCCCGCCTCGCTGGAAGAAGCCGCGCTTGTCGACGGCGCGCGCACGCATACCATCTTCATCCGCATCGTGCTGCCGATGGTCGCGCCCGGCATCGCCGCGACCGCGATCCTCTGCTTCCTCTATGCCTGGAACGACTTCTTCTTCGCGCTGATCCTGACCCGCACCAATGCGCGCACCGCCCCGGTCGCCGTGGTCAATTTCATGAATTACGAGGGCTGGGAATGGGGCAAGATCGCCGCCGGCGGCTCGCTGGTGATGGCGCCGGTCCTGATCTTTGCGCTCGCGGTGCGGCGCTATCTCGTCAGTGGGCTGACGGCAGGCGCCGTAAAGGGGTAAGGAAGCAGCTTCCGATGGTCGTTTCCTGGAAGCGCCGGCATGAGTGAAGACAGACATACCATTAGCGGCAATGGCGTCACCGCCACCGTGCTCGCCCACGGCGCCGAATTGTGCTCGCTGAGGACGGCAGCGGGACTCGAACTGCTCTGGCAAGCGGGAGCCGAATGGCGCCGTCATGCACCGCTGTTGTTCCCGATCGTCGGCAAGCTGAAGGGCGATCAGTTGCGCCATCGCGGCAAATCCTGCCCGATGACCCAACACGGCTTTGCGCGGGATAGCCGCTTTGAATGGGTCGAGCGTGGACAGGACTCGTGCCGGCTCTTGCTCGCCGACAACTCTGATACGCGCTCGCGCTACCCGTTCGCTTTTCGCCTCGCAGTTACCTACACATTGCACGAGGCTGATCTCGAGGTCGCGCTTGAGATCGAAAATCCCGGCGATGAGATGTTGCCGGCATCGGCCGGCGGGCATCCCGCCTTCAACTGGCCCTTGCTGCCGGGCTTGGCGAGGGAGAGCTACAACCTGACTTTCTCCGACGAGGAGACTGCTCCGATCCGGCGCCTGAAAGACGGCTTGCTGCGTGCTGAACCTGAGCCGAGCCCGATTCTGGGCAAAAACCTCGCGTTGTCCGAGCGGCTGTTCGACGACGACGCCATCATTCTCGACCGGCCCGCCAGCAGATCGGTGCGCTTTGCCGCCGATCGGGGGCCGTCGCTGGAAATTTCCTGGCAGGATTTTCGCGAGCTCGGAATCTGGTCCAAGCCGGGCGGTGCGCCGTTCCTGTGCATCGAGCCGTGGCGCGGTTTCGCCAGCCCCGCGGATTTTGACGGCGAATTTGCCGACAAACCCGGCCTGATGCACATCAAGCCGGGTGGGAAGCAGTTGCTGAGATATCGGATCGGCATTCGCTAGTGATGGCG
Source organism: Bradyrhizobium sp. (assembly GCA_035568535.1). Lineage (GTDB taxonomy): Bacteria > Pseudomonadota > Alphaproteobacteria > Rhizobiales > Xanthobacteraceae > Bradyrhizobium. Next base: position 29,384 of record DATMNV010000238.1, on the reverse strand, counting down.
CCTCACGCCATTGCGGCGACGCGTCCGAGGAGGGAATCGAACGCCGCGCGCAAGGCAGCTTGCGGGTTGGAAGCGCCCGAGCGGCTGCGCCAGGCGACATAGCCGTCGGGGCGCACCAGCACCGCGCCGTCGGCATCGATGCCGTAAGCCAGTTGCCATTTGCCGTCGGGATCGCCGACCTCGGTATCCGCGCCGATGGTATGGGCGACCAGCGGCGGCCATGACGGAGCAGCGGCCTGCGCGGCGCGCCGCCAAGCATCGCCGTTGGCCCCGGCGAGCAGCACGAAGTGCGGTCCGATCAGGTCGACGGTCGAGATCTGCTCGTTGCCGCGCTTGAGCCAGACATGCGGCGCGCGGCTGCCGGGCCGTGCCGAGGGCAGATATTCGGTGACGGGGTCGTCGATGGCCGCGGGCGGCGTACCGTCCGGCACGACCGCTGTCGATTCATAACTGGCGCCGAAGATCAGGCCCTGTTCGGCGAGGAATTCGCGCCGCGGCAGCACGCCGCTCTGCCGCTCGGTCCGGCCCATCGACATCGCGTTGGCGAGCGCGTTCGTGGTCGTGATCTCGGCGAGCGGCTGGCGCTCGTCATGGTAACTGTCGAGCAGCGCCTCGTCGGCGTTGCCGCGCAGCACGGCGGCGATCTTCCAGGCGAGGTTATGAACGTCCTGCACCCCGGTGTTGAGGCCAAAACCACCTGTCGGCGGCATCTCATGCGCCGCGTCGCCTGACAGGAACACGTTGCCGACGCGATAGCGGTCGGCCACGATCGCAGACGCCTCCCATGGGTTGACGCCGAGCACCGTGACGGGGATGTCCGGCAGGCCCACGCCCTTACGGATCAGGCTCGCGCAAAATTCCGGCGTGAAATCTTCCGGTTTCCAGCCGAATTTCGAGGAGCTGTGGATCAGGAAACCCCAGCGATCCCTGCCGTTGATGGTCAGGAACGTCGCGCGCAGGTCCTCCTGCTCGACAAAATAAAGCGCGGCCGGCCGATCATTGACCCATTGGGTGAGATCGGCGTGGAACAGGATGTTGACGCTGTCGTAGACTTTCTCCTCGCCGATCATCTTGACGCCGAGCGCACGCCGCACCCGGCCTTGCGCGCCTTCGGCCGAGATCAGATAACGCGCGGTGAAAGGCGTCTCCGCGCCCGTGATGCGATCGGTCAGGACGCCGGTGACGGCGTCTCCCTTCTGGGTGAACGACGTCATCTCCGTGTTGAAGCGCAGTTCTCCGAGGCCGGCGGCCTCCGCATAGCGCCGGATGACAGGCTCGAGATCGTCCTGCGCGCAGAGGCAATTCTTGACCGGCGTCACCGCCATGTTCTTGGCGATGGCGCGGCCGGGTACGCGACGCTCGATCTCGCGGCCGGCGAGCGTCTCCGTCCAGACGATCAATCCGGTGCCGCCTTCGGCAAGGCCCGCGGCGCGCACCGCGGCGTCGATGCCGCATTGCCGGAAAACTTCCATGGTGCGGGCGTTGATGCCGCGCGCCTTCGGCGTCAGCGCGGTGCCGGGATGGCGTTCAACCAGCAGCGAGCGCACGCCATGCTGCGAGAGCAGGAGCGAGGCGGCGAGTCCGACCGGACCGCCGCCGGAAATCAGAACGGGAACGTCGAGCATTGCTGTCCTTTTTCTTTTTCTAGTTGATATCCATCGGCTTGCCGTGCGGCTCGCGGCGGAAGGCGACGATCGCAATCAGCGCCGCCAGTTCGCAGGCCGCCAGGAACAGGAAGGCCGGCGCGACCGCGTCGACGGTTGCTTTCGGCGAGACCACGTCATTGCTGCCCGCGATCAAGGCAAGACACACCGGTCCCAGAATCTTGCCGACCCCATTGGAGGCCTGCGCCAAGCCGAAGGCGCGTCCGCCGAGCGAGACCGGAAACACCTCGACCACATAGGGCGAGATATTGGAGAACATGCCGCTGTAGAACGCTGCGCCAAACACGATGAGCAGCGCAAACACCGACCAGCCCGCCACGAACTCGCGATAGAAGGTAAAGATCGAGAGCATGATCACGCAGGAGACGGCCGTTCCGACCATGGCGGCGCCGCGGCGGCCGATATAGAGCGGCAGCACGGAGAACAGCACGCGGCCGAGCAGCGAGGAAATGGCGACATAGACGAAGTAATGCGCCGCCTCATGCGCGCTGATCTTGAGAAGCTGCGACAGGATGGTCGGACCCCAGAGGGCGACGCCGTAGGTGCCGGTGGATATGCCAACCCAGATGACGACGACCCACCAGAACCGTTTCTGGTCGCCCAGCAGTTCGAGCATGGAGCCATTTTTCTTCGCCGGCGGAAGCGCGTTCGGCAGCGAGACGCTGGTCTCGGGGATGCCAAGCAGTTTGGCGGCCTCGCGCCGCGCGTCTTCACTGCGGCCGCGCGACAGCAGCCAGCGCACCGACTCCGGCACGATCATGAGGATCAGCAGCGACGTGATGATGGGTGCCGCACCGGTCGCGGCAATGCCGCGCCAGCCGATGACCGGCAACAGGCCCGCCGAGATCATCGCGGCGAACATGGTGCCGAGCGCGACCGGCACCACCATCATGCTGGACACGAAGGTGCGGTAGCGGGTGGGCGTAATCTCGACGATCAGCGGGTTTTGCGCGGTGGTTGCCGCCATCGAGCCGCAGCCGACCACAAAGCGCAACAGCGAGAACTGGATCCAGGCGCCGTCCGGGACCAGCGCTATGGCCCCCGCGCCAAGCGCGAAGACGAAGCCGCCGCCCCAGATCATCCGCTTGCGCCCGACGATGTCGGCAAACTTTCCGCCGATCAGGGCGCCTGTGATGGCGCCGACGCCCGACGACAAGAGCATCATCGCGCTCTGGCCGTAAGTGAGATGCCAGCCGGGGGCGAGGACGGAGACGATGTAGCCGACCAGGAAGAAGTCGTAGAACTCGAACATCTCCTGCAGGACGATCAGAACGATCGTCGCATAATAGCGCGGGGTCAGTTTTGATTTTTCGAGCGCGTCGAGCCAGTCTTGCGCGGCGTTTGTCGAGTTGTCCTGTGTCGAGTTGTCCTGGGCGATCCTCTGGACCGTGCCCACACTTCCTTGGACGCCGCCCTGGGCGTCGAGCGTCACATCGGCCATTTCTCTCCCCGGACGCCCCGACTGCCGCCGTCATACGCGGCGGTTTGCAATTCCGGGCGATCCGCTATCGAGGCTAGCAGGCGATGTTTGATTGCGATAATATTGAATTGTCATCAGTTTGATCGAATTTCGGCATCATCAAAAAATGGATCTGCGCCAGTTCCGCTACTTCGGTCAGGTCGCGCGGCGGGAGAATTTCCGCAAAGCCAGCGAGGATCTTCGCGTCGCGCAATCGGCGCTGACGCGGCAGATCCAGATCCTGGAGCAGGAACTGGGATTCCTGCTGTTCGATCGCGTCAAGCGGGGCGTCCGGTTGACCGCGGCGGGCCAGCGCCTGCTCGAACGCTCGCAACATATTCTGGGCGAGGTCGACCGGCTGAAGGAGACCCTGCAGATCGAGGCGCATGTGCCGAGCGGGCCCGCGTCGCTGGCGGCGCCGCCGTCGGTCGGTCGGCTCTTGTTCAGCCGGCTCGCGCAGACTTTCCTGAAATCATACCCGAAGGTGCAGCTTAGCCTGCTCGAGGGATTCACATCGAGTGCGCTGGGTCAGCTTCGCCGCGGCGAACTGAGCCTTGCCATCGTCACCGACCCGCCGCTCGATCCTCTGATCGAGTACACCCATCTGTTCACGGAATCGATCTACCTGGTCGGTCGTCCCGACGACCCGCGCGTGAAGAAACGGAGCCTCGAGGTGAAGAGTCTTGCCGATCTTCCACTGGTCATGACCAGCAGGCACAACCGCTCGCGCCAGTTGATCGAGAGCTCGGCGGCGCGCGAAGGCATCCGCCTCGACATCCGCCTTGAGCTGGAAAGCGGCGACACCCTGCAGCAGTTGCTGCAGAGCGGGCGAATCTACGGGCTGCTGCCCTATTCCTCAATCGTGGAGGATGCCCAGAGCAGGCGGCTCGGCGGCGCGCCGATCCGGGGACTGGCCATGAAGCGGTATCTTGCGAAAAGCCGGAGCGAGGCCAACTCGATCGCGCGCGAAACGCTGGAGAAAACCGTGATCGGCGAGATGCGCGAACTGGCCAAGCGGGTTGGCGTGCGCGAACGGGGATGAGGAAAGGGGGCTTGCCGTTCAAGAACGCGTGTTACGGCCGCGCATGATCATGCTGTTTCTTGACAGGGCAGCGGCTAACCGTTTCCCTCATGTCCATCGATCTCGGGGCGGTTCGAAATCCATCGGTCATGCAAGACGAAGCAGCAGTGTTGAGGCGGCGCGACCTGCTCTCCCTGATCGGGGCGATGGCGGGCAGCGCCGCGATGTATCACGCGATGACGAGCCTCGGCTTCGCCTCGGAATCGCGTTATCAGGGTCCCCTAAAGCTCGAAGGCGATCCGAAGGGCGCGTCTGTGCTGATCCTCGGCGCGGGGCTTGCGGGCATGACCGCGGCGCTCGAACTGCGCAAGGCCGGGTATCAGGTAAAGCTGCTTGAGTTCAACAGCCGCCCCGGCGGCCGCAACTGGACGCTCCGCGGCGGCGACAGCTTCACCGAGCTCGGCGGGGCCACGCAGACCTGCGAGTTCGAGCCGGGGCTCTACATCAATCCCGGGCCCTGGCGGATCCCCTATCACCACCGCGCGCTGCTCGATTATTGCCGGCGGCTCAATGTCGCGCTCGAGCCCTTCATCCAGCTCAATCACAACGCCTTCCTGCACGCCTCGCGCGCATTCGATGGCGCGCCGCAACGCATCCGCGCGGTGAAGGCTGATTTCCAGGGGCAGGTGTCGGAGTTGCTGGCCAAAGCAACCAAACAAGGCAAGCTCGACGAGGCCGTCACCAAGGAAGACCAGGAAATCCTGCTGCAGGCGCTGCGCTCCTGGGGCGCGCTCGACCGCGACTACAGCTACAACGCCAATCTGCACTCTTCCGAGTACCGCGGCTATGCCACCGCACCGGGCGGCGGATTGACGGCGATGCCGGTGCCGAGCGAGCCCATCGGATTGTCGGATATCCTGAAATCGTCGCTCTGGCGTTACCTGCAGAATTTCGCGAACTATAATTTCCAGACCACGATGTTCCAGCCGGTCGGTGGCATGGACATGATCGGCAAGGCGTTCGCAAAGGAGCTCGGCGACATCATCCGCTATAATGCCAGGGTCACGAAGATCCAGCAGAACGATCATGCGGTTACCGTGACCTATGTCGACACGGCAAAACCGGCGATCGTGCAGACAGCGACCGCGCATTGGTGCGTCTGCACCATTCCGCTTTCGATCCTGAGCCAGGTCGAGCTCGATGTCAGCGCGCCGATGCGCTCGGCGATCGAGGCGGTGCCTTATGCCGGGTCGGTCAAGATCGGGCTGCAGTTCAAGCGCCGCTTCTGGGAGGAGGATGACGCGATCTATGGCGGCATCAGCTATACGGACCTTCCGATCCGCCAGATCGCCTATCCCAACACCGGCTATAACCGCTCGGGCCGCGGCGTGCTGCTCGGCGCCTATCTGTTCGACGGCGCCAATTCCTATGAGTTCACCGCGATGCCGCCGCAAGAGCGCGTCGCGCGTGCCGTCGAGTTCGGCGCGGCGCTTCATCCGCAATACACAGATGAATTCGAGAACGGCATCGCGGTGGCCTGGCATCGCGTGCCGTTCACGCTCGGCTGCAGCGGCGACTGGTCGGAGGACGCGCGCAAGCAGCACTACGCCAATCTCTGCCAGATCGATGGCCGCATCGTGCTGGCCGGCGAGCACGCTTCCGCCTTGCCGGCCTGGCAGGAAGGCGCGATCCTGTCCGCGCTCGATGCGATCACGCGGCTGCATGAGCGGGTGGTGAAGACATGACGCGCGTCCGCACGATGGGGTTCGCAGCTTCGCTGGCGCTAGTCGCGGGTGCCGCACTCGCGCAAAACGGACCGCGGACCTTCAGCTCGGGCTACCGGTTTGTCGAAATGAGCGGCGAAGAGCTGTACCATAACGTCTGCCGGGGCTGTCACATGATGGATGCGCAGGGCGCCAGCGGTGCCGGATCCTATCCGTCTCTGGCCGCCAACCGGAATCTGGAAGCGGCCGGCTACCCGATCACGATGGTCGTGCGCGGCCGGCGCGGCATGCCCCCCTTCGGCGACATGATGAACGATGCGCAGATTGCTGCAGTGGTGAATTATCTGCGGACACATTTCGGTAACAGCTATAGCGATGTGGTGACCGCGCAGGATGTGAGGGACGCGCGCTGAACGAAGAGGGGGGCGAACCATGAAGCTGAGAACAGTCCTGCTGCTGGCTGCGCTGCCGGCGGTGATACCGGCTAGCGCGCTGGCCGAAGTCATCCGGCATCCGATTCCCAATTCGACCTTTCCGATCGCGCAGGCGGTGCAGGTCACAGGCCCGGTCACGACCTATTATGTCAGCGGCCAGGTGCCGCCGGTCGTGAACAAGGATGCCGATCCTTCGAGCCTCGCAGCCTACGGCGACACCAAGACGCAGACGGTCGGCGCACTCACCCGCATCAAGGGCATCCTGGAAGGGCTCGGCCTTTCCATGGGCGACGTCGTCAAGATGCAGGTATTCCTGGTCCACAACCCGGCGGCGCCGATGGATTTTAGGGCTTTCATGGAGGGCTACACGCAGTTCTTCGGCGGCAGCCAGCCCAATCTGCCGGCGCGCTCCGTGCTCGGCGTCGCCTCGCTCGCCAATCCCGGTTTCCTTGTTGAAATCGAGGTGATTGCGGTGAAGGATGCGAAATAGCTGATATCGCCCGGTGGGGGAAACGTCATGCCTAACAAGAAAAATACATCGCTCCGGCTTTCGACGGCGCTGTGCGCGTTTCTCGCGATCTCGAGCGGCGCCAAGGCCGACGGCCTGACGGCGAACCAGCAGCTCGCCCACGACATCTACAAGGAGTTGGTCGAGATCGACACCACGACCGCGACCGGCGACACAAAGCGCGCGGCGGAGGCGCTGGCCGCGCGGCTGAAGGCGGCCGGCTTCCCGGACGAGGACGTGCAAGCCTTCTCGCCCGCGCCGCGCAAGGGCAATCTGGTCGCCCGCCTGCGCGGCACGGGCAAGCGCAAGCCGATCCTGCTCGTCGCGCATCTCGACGTGGTGCCGGCGCTGCGGTCGGACTGGTCGGTCGATCCGTTCAAGCTGACCGAGCAGGAGGGTTATTTCTATGGGCGCGGCAGCAGCGACGACAAATACATGGCGTCGGCCTTTGTCACCAATCTGATCCGCTACAGACAGGAAGGCTACAAGGGGGACCGCGACATCATTGTCGCGCTGGAGACCGATGAGGAGATTTTCGATCACGACGGGCTCGGCATCCAGTGGCTGCTCAAGAACCATCGCGACCTGATCGATGCCGAATTCGCGCTGAACGAAGGCGGCGGCGTCTATCTGAAGGATGGCAAAGCCGACCGCGTCAACGTCCAGACCAGCGAGAAGGTGCCCGTGACCTTCCAGCTCGATGTCAAGAACTCCGGCGGTCACTCCTCGGTGCCGCGCCGGGACAATGCGATCTACCACCTGGCCGAGGGATTGGTGCGGCTCTCGAAGTTCGAATTCCCGCTGCACCTGAACGACACCACGCGCGCCTGGTTCGCGCGCGTGGCACAGACCGTCGACGAGAAGACCGCCGCCGACATTCGCGCGGTGCTGGCGGAAAAGCCCGATGAGGCGGCGCTGGCGCGGCTCTCGGCCATCGCGCCTTTCAATGCACAGCTTCGTACGACCTGCGTCGCCACCATGCTGGAGGGCGGGCATGCCGCGAACGCGCTGCCGCAGCTGGCTTCCGCCAAGGTCAATTGCCGCATCATGCCTGGTGAACCGGCGGAGGAGGTGAAGGCGACACTGATCAAGGTGCTCGCCGACGACGAGATCACCGTGACCCAGATCGAGCGCGAGGTTGCGAGCGAGCCGTCGAAGCTGAATGAGGAGATCGTCGGCGCGATCGAAAAACTGTCGCATGAGTTCTGGCCCGAGGCGACCGTGATCCCGGTGATGAGCTCCGGCGCCACCGACGGCGCTTTCCTGCGCAATGCCGGGATTCCCACCTACGGCCATTCCGGAATGGCGATGGAGCAGGGCGACTCCGCGCGCCTCCACGGCAAGGACGAGCGGGTGCCGATGAAGTCGTTCTACAACGGCAACGAATATCTCTATCGCCTGGTGAAGCTGCTGGCGGGCGGGAGTTAAGCCAACCCACCGATCGTTACCCGCGGACTTGTAAGCCCGCGGTCCATGCAAATTGGCCGTCATCGCAAGATGGCGGCCCTGTTCGGACATCAAGATCCGATTTTTTGGGAGGAGTCTCGCATGCTTGCCGCGTTACGTCTGCGCGATGCCACGATGGCCGTCGCGCTTCTTGCCACCACGTCGTTTGCGTTTGCCGAAGGCCCGGCGGCCCAGCCCGAACAGGCCGGGTTTTCGAGCCAGGGCGTCGCGCGTATCGACGCCTTCATCCGGAACGAGGTCGACACCAACAAGATCCCCGGCGCCGTCATGCTGATCCGTCGCAACGGGCAGACCGCCTATTTCAAGAGCTTTGGCGTGCGCGATCCTGCCACCAAGGCGCCGATGACGCCGGACACCATCTTCCGCATCTATTCGATGTCGAAGCCGATCACGACGGTTGCGGCGATGATGCTGGTCGAGGACGGCAAGCTCCAGCTCGACGATCCCCTGTCCAAATACATTCCGGCCTTTGCCAATGTGAAGGTTGGTGTCGAGGTGAGGGAAGAAGACGGCAAGATGCATCTCGACCTCGTCGCCGCAAAGCGTCCGATCACCGTCCAGGACCTGATGCGTCACACCTCCGGGCTCACTTACGGCTTTTTCGGCGAGGGCATGGTCAAGAAGGCCTATGTGGAAGCGAAACTCGGCGAGGGCGACCCCGACCTCGCGGAGTTCACTGAGCGGCTCGCGAAACTGCCGCTGGCCTACCAGCCCGGCACGACCTGGGACTACAGCCAGTCGGTCGATGTGCTCGGCCGGGTGATCGAGGTCGTCTCGGGCAAATCGCTCTATCAGTTCGAGAAGGAGCGGCTCCTTGATCCGCTTGGCATGAAGGACACGGCCTTCTATGTCACCGATCCCGCCAAGCAGCCGCTGATCGCCGAGCCGTTCCCGAACGACCGCACCATCGGCGCGGGCGCCGAGATGAACGATCCGCGTGTGGCGCGGAAGATGGAATCCGGTGGCGGCGGCATGGTCTCGACCATCGACGATTATGCGCGCTTTGCGCAGATGATCCTCAACGGCGGCACGCTCGACGGCAAACGCTATCTGAGCCCGAAGACGGTCGCCTATATGGGCTCGAACCACATCGCTCCGGGATCGGGCGTGGTGCCCGGTCCGTATTATCTGCCGGGACCCGGCTTCGGATTCGGGCTGGGCTTTGCGGTCCGCACCGATGCGGGGGTCGTTCCCTATGAGGGTTCGGTCGGCGAGATGAACTGGTCCGGCGCCGGCGGGACGACATTCTGGGTCGATCGGCAGGAGAACATGATTGCGGTGTTCATGGCTCAGACCGTGGTCAACCGCTCGCGCATCCGCATCACGCTGAAGAACGTGGTCTACGGCGCGTTCGAGAAATAGCCGGGCAGGGCGGCCGCTTTCGTGCTGGACCATTACAGCGGCGCGACGCGCGTCGTCTTCATCCTCGGCGACCCCATCGCGCAGGTGAAGGCACCTCACGGCCTGACGCGCGAGTTCGAGCGGCGCGGGCACGATGCCATTGTCGTGCCGCTGCAGCTTGCGCCTGGCGATGTCGATGCCGGCATTGTCGCGATCACGCGTACGAAAAATGTCGACGGGCTGATCGCGACCATTCCGCACAAGTTCGCGGTCGCCGCGCGTTGCGCGACGTTGTCGGAACGCTCGAAATTCCTGGGCGTGGTCAACGTCGCGCGGCGCAATGCCGACGGCGGCTGGCATGGTGACATGCTCGACGGCGAGGGCTTTGCCGGGCCGCTCGCGAAGGCGGGCTGCGCGTTCAAGGGCCGCCGCGCCCTGGTGGTCGGTGCGGGCGGGGCCGGCAGTGCGATCGCGCTGGCGCTGCTCGATCGCGGCGTGGCGCGGCTTGCGGTGCACGATGTCGATGCCACGAGACGCGACGCGCTGATCAGAAAACTTGAGTCAAAGTTTCCCGGTCGCATCGTGGCAGGCTCCGCCAACGCGAGCGAAGCCGGCATCGTCGTTAACGCGACGCCGCTTGGCATGAAGCCGGACGACCCGCTGCCGGTCGACATCTCCCGCCTCGCGCCGGCTGCCTTCGTCGGCGACGTCGTCACCGTTCCCGAAATGACGCCGTTGCTCGTCGCTGCCCAGCAAAAAGGCTGCCGAATCCAGACCGGTGTCGGCATGTTCGGCGGAAATCTCGGCCTGATGGCGGATTTCTTCGCGACCGCAACAGGCTGCGACACCAGCGCGCAGTAACCTTGACGGGCGCTGGTGCTGGAACTGAACCGCCGCCCACCTAAATATACGAATGAGGGGAGTGTGTTTTTTCGAATGTTCAGGAGGCCAAAATGGGCCTGAAAGCTGTGGTTCCCGTCCTGGTCGGCGCCGTGCTGCTTGCGGCCGGCAGTTTTGCCATGGCTGACGAATACCGCGCGGACGAGTTCCTCGGCCTCGATCTGTCCAAGGCTGTGCTGTCGCCAAGGCCGCTCGGTCCAACCACGCATTTCGCGCCGGTCGCGGTCGAAGCCAAGAGCGATCCGAAGAGCGATCGAAGCGAAGCCAATTGGGCGCGCAATGAGCTGAAGACCGAGCCCCGAAAAGTCGCGGTGCAGGATCTGAAGGTCAGGCCTCCGCATCGTGTGACGCATGCGGCGGCCGAGAAGCCGAAGGGCGCGGCGCGGATCAGGCTTGCGCACCGCCATCGCAACCCGCTGGATGCGCAGGCGATGGATACGCGCGTCCAGACCTGGCCCTGCAGGTCCGGCGGAATCTGCAACTGGAAGCAATAATTTCCAGTCCCGGAGGCGCCGAGCGCTCCAGGAGCGTCAGCGCTGGTCTGATCCGCTTCCCCATAGAACTCTTGTTATCGCAAGACAGCCTCCGCGAGCCCTAGCTTGATTTGCGGCCCGTGTTGCGGGCAGACTGGCCTTTCACCCGGCCCGCCGTTCCAACCATCCCAAAACAACAGCGCGTTCTCGCGGTTTTCCCGCGAGCCCGCAAGGCGGCGCCGGTTTCAAGGAGTAATCATGGAAGCTTTTCAAACCCAGGGCATTCGGCTGCCGCGGCTCGGGCTCGGCACCTTTCGCATGCAGGGCGACGTCTGCCGCGCCGCGGTCGAAAGCGCGCTCGCGCTCGGCTATCGCCACATCGACACCGCGGAAATGTACGCCAACGAGGACGCCGTCGGCACGGCGATCGCCGCATCCGGCGTGCCGCGCGGCGAGCTGCATGTCACGACCAAAGTCTGGAACGAAAATCTCGCGCCCGACGCGATGCGCCGCGCCTTCGATACCAGCCTGAAGAAACTGCGGCTCGAATTCGTCGATCTCTATCTCGTGCACTGGCCGAAGCCGGACATGCATCTGCCGTCGATGTTCGAGACGCTGATGAAGCTGAAAGAGGAGGGGCGCACCCGCGCCATCGGCGTCGCCAATTTCAACATCGCGCTGCTCAAGACCGTGGTCGAGGAATTGAAGGCGCCGATCGCCTGCAACCAGATCGAATATCACGTGATGCTCGATCAGTCGAAGGTGAAGAAGTACATGGACGCCAAGTCGATCCCGCTGGTGGCCTATTGCCCGCTGGCGCAGGGCCGCGCCGCGTCGGATGAGACGCTTGTTGCAATCGGCAAGAAGCACAATACGAGTGCAGCGCAGGTCGCGCTGAAATGGCTGCTCGACCAGAACGGCGTCGCCGCGATCCCGAAGGCCTCGCGCCATGAAAGCCAGAAAGCCAACTGGGATGCGCTGAGCGTCCAGCTCGACGACGACGATAGACAAAAGATCGCTGCGCTGCCGAAGGACAAGCGCTTCGTCAGCCCGGGCTTCGCGCCGGCGTGGGATTGAGCGCACAAGAGAATGGCCCCTCGCGGGGCCATTCCTGTGTCGGCCTTGTTGGACTCTTTATTTGAGCATGATCTTTTCGGAAAACCGGTTCCCACTTTTCCGCATCATGCTCTAGTAGCGATGCTCGCGGATCACGACACGGTCGTGGTCGCGATGCCAGCCGCGGTGCCAGCCATAGTCCCGATGCACGCGCATTTCGGCGCGGGAGCGGTCCCAGCCATGATGATAGCCGCCACGCTTGATCACAACGGTCTCGGCGCTCGCCATCGAAGGCACCGCGACCGCGATCGCACCCAGCGCCGCGACGACATAACCAAACTTCCTCATATTGTCCTCCTCACTCTCAGTGTGAATTAAAAACAGTGAGAGCGAAGGAACGTTCCGACGGAACTTGAAGAGAATCCTGAACGGGTGTTCAGCTTCGTGCGCGGCGCGTCGCGCGCCAGCGGCTCAAACCACCGGCCGCTCGCATTTGTGCTGGGGCGGGGTGGTCATGCCGCTGGACGTGAACTTGCCGTCCTTGATGGAATACTGGTTCTTCTCGTTGTGGTTATATATCGTGCGAACGGTGCCGTCGCCCTGATGGATCATGCCGTATTCCCGCGTCTGCTTGACCGAGGGAAAATAAACGCGCAGGTGAATCATGCCGTCGGCCGACACGTTGAGCGACAGTACGTCGGACTCATCGCGGGCGTCGCCGAAGTCGCGCCGGTGCACCACGTGATCGTCCGCGATGTCGTAGGACAGCACCGTGCCCCTGTTGCGATCGGGCGGCAGCGAACAATCGAGCGACCATGGGCCGATCAGGCCCCATTGCTTCGCCGTCTCCGCCATCGTTTCGGCTGAGGCGCAATCGGCGAGTACCACCGAGAAAGCTGCCGCCAGCAGCAGCCGGCTGAAAAATCCGTTCACCTCTCGCAAACTCCGCTTCGCGTCCCTCCACTGGATCACCAGCTTGCGGAAAAATCGGGGCGGGCGCATCATCCATCCATAAAAATCATATGGGGGGAGTGCCATGTCTGCGCTGTCACGCCGTGATTTCCTTGCGCTTTCGGGATCGGCCGCAGCCGTGGCGCTATCTGGCCCCGTCGACGCCGCGATGGGGCCGAACGACAAGTTCGACCTCGTCATCAGGGGCGGCGAGGTGCTCGATCCCAGCCAGTCACTGCGTGGCAGGCGCGATGTTGGCATCCGCTGGGGCGTGGTGGAAGCGGTCCAGGAAAGCATTCCGGCCGAGCGCGCGCTGAAAAGCATCGACGCCACTGGCAAGCTCGTGCTGCCGGGCCTCGTCGATCTGCACTGTCACGTCTATCCCTACGGCTCCGCGATCGGCATCCCCGCCGACGAGCTGGTGCAATTCCAGGGCACGACCACTGTGGTCTCCGCGGGCGATGCCGGCGTCAACAATCTCGCCGCGCTGCGCCGCTTCATCGTCGCCCAGACCCGGGCGCGGATGTATGCCTTCCTCCACATCGCCAACAACGGCCTCTCCGCATTCCCCATCGCCGAGCTCTACAACATCGACAATGCGCAGGTGGAGGCCTGCGCGATGGCGCTGGCCGAAAACCCCGATTTCCTGATCGGGGTCAAGGTGCGCATGTCGGAGAATATCATCTTCAAGCACGGCATCGAGCCCTTGAAGCGAGGCATCCAGGCCTGCGAAATGTGCGGCTGGCCCGCCAGGATGATGGTCCATATCGGCGGCGTCGAGACCAAGGAGCTGATGTCTGACATCCTCAACCTGCTGCGGCCCGGCGACGTGCTGACGCACTGCTATTCCGGCTTTCCCAACATGTCGGGCGTCTTCACCAACATCGTGCAGGACGGCAAGCTGTTGCCGGCGGCGCTCTCGGCCAAGCAGCGCGGCGTGATCTTCGATGTCGGCCATGGCGGCGGCAGTTTCGATTTCACGGTGGCTGATGTTGCGATTCCCGGCGGCTGCACGCCGGATACGATCTCCTCCGACATCCACGTCTTCTCCGGCAATACGCCGGGCACGCCGTTCCTGCCCAATGTCATGAGCAAGTTCATGGCGATGGGCTTTACGCTGGAGCAGGTGGTGGCGATGGCGACCATTGGGCCAGCCAAGATCATCAACCGCGCGCCGAAGATCGGCACGCTGCAGCAGGGCGCGCCGGGCGACGTCTCGATCATGGAGCTGGTCGAGGGCCCCGTGACCTTCGTCGACACCCGCAACAACAAGCGCGACGGCAAGGCCTACCTGAAGCCGGTGCAGACCGTGATCAACGGCGTGCCGTTCGGCCGGCCCTATCAGGCGCCATTCGCGGTGAGGTGAGGGCTCACGCCCGCTTCTCCACATTGGCGATGCGGACCGGCACGCCGAACTCCTTGCGGCAGACATCGGCCAGCACGGCGACGCCTTCGCGGATCTGCTGCTCGGAGGGGCTCGCAAAGCAGAGCCGCAGGCGGCTGCCGGCATAGCCCTTGTTGGTCGACCATTCCGGTCCGGGATTGATCGCGACGCCGGCGGCGAGTGCCGCCTGGTAGAGCTTTAGCGTGTCGACATTGTCGGGCAGCTTCACCCAGAGGAAGATGCCGCCCTTGGGGTCCTCGAACTCCGCCGAGGTGCCGAACTGCTCGCTAAGCGCCTCCATCAGCGTGTCGAGCTTGCGGCGCAGCCCGCGCGTCAGCTTCGGCACATGGGAGGTGTAATGCGGCGCGCAAAATTCGGCGAGCACCATCTGCTCCAGCGCGCCGGAGCCGGCGTCGGTCTTCAGCGCCAGCATCCGCGACATCATCTCCCAGGGCGCGACGATGAAGCCGACGCGGAGCGCGGGCGCGATCGATTTGGAGAACGAGCCGATATGGATCACGCCGCCATTGTCAGCCATGGCATGGATGGCGGGCGGGCGCCTGCCGTCCCAGATCAGGTCGGCGTAGCAATCATCCTCGAAAATCGGCACGCCGTGTTCCTGCGACAGCTTCAGGAGCTCGGCGCGGCGGCGCTCCGGCATGATGGTGCCGGTCGGGTTCTGCACGGTCGGGATGGTGTAGATGTATTTCGGCCGGATGCCTTTGGCCTTGAGATCAGCAAGCGTGGATGCGAGCACGTCCATCCGCATGCCCTCGCCGTCGAGAGGGATGCCGATCGTGTTGACGCCAAGCCGGGTCAGGCGGTTCAGCGAGCCCTGATAGGTCTCCTGCTCGACGATCACGGTGTCGCCGCGCGTGAGCATGGTCTGGTTGACGAGGTCGAGCGCCTGCAGCGAGCCCGAGACGATCATGATGTCGTCGGCCGTCGCGACGATGCCGGCGTCGCGCTGCAGCTTTGTTGAGAGAAATTCGCGCAGGGGCCGGTAACCCTGTGGGCCGCTCGCCAGCCCATAGGTCGCCAGCGTCTTGCCCTCGCGCCTGAGCACCGCATTGACCGCCTCGATCAGGCCGTCGACCGGCACCTGGTCGGGATCGTTGTTGCCGCCGACAAAGCTGTATTTCGCCAATCCCGTCCACCTGGCCGCGGGCGCGGGCAGGCCCGCCGGAAGCAGGGGCGCAAAATCGAAGCTGGACATTGGATATTCACTCCCAGGATTTTTCGCTTTTTGTTTTAATTCTTGTTTGTTTTAGTTCTTCTTTTTAGTTCTTGCCGACAACCTTGATCGGCCGCCCCTGGCTGATGAAGGCGTAGTGTGCGGCGCCGACGTCGCCGACCATCAGCGCTTCCACCACCGGCTCGGCGATCTCGCCGGCCGCGGCCCAATCGACCACGAAATTCGCGCCGGTTCCACCCCGCACATCGGCGGCCGCGATAGACACTTCGATGGTCGAGAACGGCTTCAGCGCCACCGGCGATTTGAGGTAGCTTTCCACCATCTTGCCGGCCGTGTCGAAATAGGCGATCCGATTCAACACCAGCGGCCGGGTCTCCGATGCGTTGTGGACGCTCAGCGTGGCCGAGAAATCCGCGCGCAACCTGCCCTGCGCCATGGAGACGCTGGAATAGACCGGCACATAGAATGAGCCGGACACGCCAAGAGGTTCCGCAGGCAGCGCCGTCAGCGAAGCGGCAAAGCTCTTCTCGATGCTGAACGCGGGCTCGGCTTGCGCGGCAGTCATGGGGATCGGCGAAACGCTCCCCGCCATGGCCAGAAGCGCGCCGGCCAGGGCGACACGACAAATTGCTCGTTTCAATCCCATCCTGGCTCCCTGCATCCCGCACTTCAACGCCCAGTCTACCGCCCGGCTTTTCATTGGTCCATGCGGCCCGGGCAGGGCGGGGGAGACTAGCGCGCGCGTCGAAGTCCGGCTAATGCATCCAGGTATCAAACAGAGATATTGAGAGAATGGCGGATTCAATCCAGGAAGTGCTGCACGCCTTTGCCCGTGGCGAACTCGTCGTCGTCACCGATGACGATGATCGCGAAGGCGAGGGCGACCTGATCGTCGCGGCCTCGCTTTGCACCGCGGAGAAGATGGCTTTCATCATCCGCCATACCTCGGGCATCGTCTGCGCGCCGATCACGACTGAGGACGCGCGGCGGCTGCGGCTCGACCCGATGGTTGCGCACAACGAGTCCGCCCACACCACCGCTTTCACGGTATCGATCGACTACAAGCCCGACGGCGGCACCGGCATCTCGGCGGACGAGCGCGCCTCCTGCTGCCGGGCATTGGCCAACCCCAACGCCGGCGCCAACGACTTCGCCCGGCCGGGCCATATCTTCCCGCTGATCGCGCGCGACGGCGGCGTGCTGCTCCGCTCCGGCCATACCGAGGCGGCGGTCGACCTCTGCAAGCTGAGCGGCCTGCCGCCGGTCGGCGTCATCTCGGAACTCATGAATGACGACGGCACGGTCACGAAGGGCGAGCAGGTCAGCCGCTTTGCCGCCACCCACAAGCTCAAGCATGTCACCATTGCCGACCTGATCGCCTATCGCCAGGCGCGCGAGAAGCTGATCGAACGGGTCTCGACTTTCGTCACCGAAAGCCCGATCGGGCCGCTGCAGGGCTATGCCTACCGATCGCCGTTCGACGAGATCGCCCATGTCGCCTTCGTCTATAATGGCATCGGCGATGGCAAGAAGGTGCTGACGCGGCTGCACAAGCCTAACATCGTCAAGGATCTCTTCACCGGACAGGCGCGGATGCAGATCGTGCTGAAGCATTTCCAGCGCGCCGGCCGTGGCGTGCTGGTTTATTTGCGCGATGGCGCGGCCGGCGTTCCCGTTGAACCGGTCGGCGAGCCCAAGACGGCGGAAGCCGATCGCAACAGGCAATGGCGAGAGGTTGGCGTCGGCGCGCAGATCCTGCGCGACCTCGGCGTCACTTCGATCGTGAACCTTACGTCTTCGGTGCATGACTACAAAGGACTGTCCGGTTTCGGCATCGAGATCGTCGCCAACGAACGGCTTGAAGGTTAGACGCTGTTCTCAATTCAATTGCGCTTCCATGCGTAGCGCCTTATTTTATCAACCAATTCCTCAGAGGAACGACGCGAAAGGATTTTTCATGAGCGTGCGCCCCCAAGCCAAGGACAAGCCGGCTGAGGCTTCTTTCCAGTGGGATGATCCGTTCCTGCTCGACGATCAGTTGACCGAGGACGAGCGTCTGATCCGCGACACCGCGCGGGCCTATGCACAGGACAAGCTGGTGCCGCGGGTGATCAAGGCCTATCTCGAGGAGAAGACCGACCGCGAGATCTTCAACGAGATGGGCGAACTCGGCCTGATCGGCGTCACGCTGCCGGAAGAATATGGCTGTGCCAATGCGAGCTACGTGGCTTATGGCCTGGTGGCGCGCGAGATCGAACGCGTCGATTCAGGCTACCGCTCGATGAACTCGGTGCAGTCCTCGCTGGTGATGTATCCGATCTATGCCTATGGCGACGAAATCCAGCGCAAGAAATATCTGCCCAAGCTTGCGACCGGAGAATGGGTCGGCTGCTTTGGCCTGACCGAGCCCGATGCCGGTTCCGATCCCGGCGGCATGAAGACCCGCGCCGAGAAGGTCTCCGACGGCTATAGGCTCAACGGCGCCAAGATGTGGATCTCGAACGCGCCGATCGCCGACGTATTCGTCGTCTGGGCCAAGTCGGCCGCGCATGACAACCAGATCCGCGGCTTCATCCTGGAGAAGGGGATGAAGGGCCTGTCGGCGCCCAAGGTCGGCGGCAAGCTCAGCTTGCGGGCCTCTGTTACCGGCGAGATCGTGCTCGACAACGTCGTGGTACCGGAAAGCGCGCTGCTGCCCAATGTCTCCGGCCTCAAGGGCCCGTTCGGCTGCCTCAACCGCGCCCGCTACGGCATTTCCTGGGGTGCGATGGGCGCCGCGGAAGACTGCATGCACCGTGCGCGGCAGTACACGCTCGACCGCAAGCAGTTCGGCCGGCCGCTCGCGGCGACGCAGCTGGTGCAGAAGAAACTTGCCGACATGGAGACCGAGATCGCGCTCGGCCTGCAGGCGTCGCTTCGCGTCGGCCGCCTGATGGACGAGGGCAAGATGGCCCCGGAGATGATCTCGATCGTCAAGCGCAACAATTGCGGCAAGGCGCTGGACATCGCCCGCATGGCGCGCGACATGCACGGCGGCAACGGCATCCAGATCGAGTATCATGTGATGCGCCACTCCTCGAACCTGGAAACCGTGAATACCTACGAAGGCACCCACGACGTCCATGCACTGATCCTCGGCCGCGCCATCACGGGCATCCAGGCGTTTTCGTAAAATCGCATTACGCGGCGTAGGGTGGGTTGAGCGGAGCGAAACCCACCGCGGCGTTTTCGTGCGTTGTGTGATGGGTTTCGCTACGCTCTACCCATCCTACGACCGCGCTACGACCGCGCACAGGTAATTTCCCCATGGCCGAAAACGACGACGTCCCGTTCAACCGCAACTTTCCGCTCAAGCCCGGCGTGGTCGAGGAAGTGCGTCCCGGCATCCGTCGCGTGCTCTGCGACAATCCGAGCCCGTTCACCTTCACCGGTACGGTCAGCTACATCGTGGGGCAGGGCAAGGTCGCGATCATCGACCCCGGCCCGGACAGCGAGGCACACGCGAAAGCGCTGCTCGACGCCGTGCGCGGCGAGACCGTGACGCATATCCTGGTCACTCACACCCATCGCGACCATTCGCCGAACACGCCGCGTATCAAGCAAGCTACCGGCGCGACCGTCTATGCCGAAGGGCCGCACCGCGCCTCGCGGCCACGCTTCGAGAGCGAGAAGCACAATCCGGAATCCGGCGCCGACCGCGACTTCAGGCCGGACGTGCAGGTGAAAAGCGGCGACGTCATCGAAGGTGCGGGCTTCCGGCTCGAGGCCGTGGCGACGCCCGGCCATACCGCCAACCATCTCGCCTTTGCCTGGCCGGAGCGGAAGATCAGCTTTGTCGGCGATCACGTCATGGGCTGGTCGACCTCGATCGTGGCGCCGCCCGACGGCTCCATGATCGACTATATGGCTTCGCTTGACCGCCTCGCCGCGCGCGAGGAGGACCTCTATTTCTCCGGCCACGGCGCGGAAATCCCGGAAGGTCCACGCTATGTGCGCTTCCTGATCCGCCACCGCCAGGCGCGCGAGGCCTCGATCCTGCATCGCCTCTCCAAGGGCGAGGCCGACATCCCGACCATGGTGCGTGCGATCTATATCGGCATCGATCCGCGGCTGATGACCGCGGCCGGCTATTCGGTGCTGGCGCATCTGGAGGACCTGGTCGGGCGCGGCGTGGTCGCCACCGACGGCGATCCCGTGATCGGCGGGACGTACCGGCTGGCGTCTTGAAGTGTCGTGTGGTCAGGCCGTGTGTTGCTTTACTGACAGTATTGCTTTCCACCAAAGGAGTAGCATCGTCCCCCGCCTCCCTCGGCCGGAGCGGGTGGCGTGCGCGCGCTCGGTTCATTGCGCACGCGTGGTTCATTGCGCACGCCCGGTTCATGACGCGATACGGCTTTCGGGTTTTGCGGCGGCGGCTCGGGGCGCCTGCGACATATTCCCTCGGAGTCCAGCACGAAGTTGCTCTCGCAAATGATCTGAACGCAGTGGTCGCCCGACGCCTTCTGGCCCTTGCCGCAAGTCAATGGGCAGATGCGGTCGGATTTTGCGCGCACGGCGTCGAGCGCATCGAGGCTTGCCATCTTGATATCGAATTTGGTGCCGGCATGCTTGTTGAAGCTGTCAAGCGCCTTTTGTGAGGCGCCATCCCAGCTTCCGTCGGCCGCGCCTGGGTCGCAGCCGACGCGCTTCAGGTGCGCCTGCAAGAGACGCGCGATGTCTGCCGGGTCCATGTTGGGCACCGTGGCCGGCGCAGCCTTGGCAGCAGGGGCGTCCGCCGGCCGGGGCAGGGCTGCCAGCTTCTGGGTCGCTGCGGCCTGCAAGGCCGCCTCGCGCTTCGCCGCTTCGATTTGCCGCTGCGCGTCCGCCGCAGCTTGCTTCTTGGCCTGCTCCACTTGGGCCGCGGCGTCGTCCGCCCGCTGTCGTGCTTCGGCAAGCTGGCGCCTGGCTTCGTCAAGCTCTCGCTTTGCCTGTTCGGCGATGCGTTGACGTTCCTGCTCGAGATCGCGCTTTGCCTGTTCCGACATCTGGAGCTTGGCCTGCTCGGTCCGGCGCGCCGCCTGTTCCTCGAGCTGCTTCCTGAGGTCCTCGGTCTTCTGCCTGGCCTGTTGTTCGGCTTGAAGCTTGATCGCATCGGCCTTCTCGCTGGCTTTCTCTGCGGCTTCAAGCTTGTCGAGCGCGGCATGGGCCAGGCTTGCGTAACCTCCGCTGCCATGAACGGCGAGAAAGGAATTCCAGGCTTCCCTGGTGCCGATTTGTGCCGCGAACTCGTAGTCCCGCCGCGCCTCGGCGTCCGGATCGACCGGCGGGGCGGGCTGCGGCACCAGCGCGACCGTTTCGCCGCCGAGCGAGCCATAGACAAAAGGCTCTTGCCGGCGATTGGTGCTCTTCAGGACTTCGTCGCGTACGCGGCCGAGAGCAAGACGGAGATCAAGTCCCGGCGTTGCGATATGCTGCAGCAGCGCGGTTGAAAACGGGCTGTGAGCGCCGTCGCCGTCGCTGGCCACGGCGCCGGCCCTGGCTGCGAATGCGATCAGGGTGTCGGGGGTCGTCGGTTCGATCTTGGCCAGGCCGCGGCCGATCGAGCGGGTTGCGACGCTGCGCTTCATTTTCTCCGAAAACGGACTGTCGCGGCAGGCATCGAGAATCACCAGGCGCAATCTCTTCGCGGGATTTATCGCCTGCAGGATGCGGTCCAGGGAGACGGTCTCGTCCTCGACGTCGAAATCGCTGAGCAGTCTGGCGTCGATCGGAATGAGATAATTGACGCCATCGGCCTCGATCCCATGGCCCGCATAGTAGACGACGGCCACGTCGGCGTCCGCCGAGACCGCGGCAAATTCGCGCACGGCGCGTCGCATCTCGGACACGCCGAGATCCTGGCGCAAATCGACAACGTCGAAGCCGATCCGCTTGAAGACGTCGCTCATGGCGACGGCATCGTTGTCGGGGTTGGTTAACTGGGGGACATTCTGGTACTTCGAAATCCCGAGCACCAGGGCCACGCGCTTGTCGGCCAGCGCATTCGTGGCCATCATCAGTGTCAGAAAGACTGACAAAACAAGGCCGCAAGCCAAACGATTGAATGGCGACATCAAGTCAGGCTGGTTTGATCTAGCCATGATGCTGAGCATGCGGCCGCAAAAATCCCCAGGATTTCTCATCAAACGAATTGAATTTCGGCTCTGTGACGTTCGTCACAAATCAGGGTGGTTTCCGTGTGGCTGGTCGGAAGACGCCAACAACGATCTTACTCGAGCCCATCGTCAACTTCAGCAAGCCAGCCGGCAGGCTAGCCTTCAATTTTCGGTTGTCTTTTTATGCTAAAGCGCGATGAGATTAGGTTGAATCATCATCGCGCTTTAGCTTTTTGATTGAGCATGATCTTTTCGGAAAACCGCTACACACTTTTCCGGATCATGCTCTAGGATCATGAACCATTACATTTCGCAACGGGATTTCAAGATGAAGCGATTTCTTGTCAACGGACTCCTTCTCGGCATTGCGCTCACCGCTCCGCTCCTTTTTTCCAAGGGGGCAAGCGCCAGCAAAATGCAGCCTGGCTTTATGGCACACAGCAACGCCCGCGGCCTGAACGCCAACACCGCGTGTCGCCGTCCACGGTTCAATATCTGCCAAGGTTGCGACGTGAACATTCCGATGCGCGTTGCATCAGACCGCCAATGCGGGTTCAATTTCATGTCTCTCGGTCCATTCGCCGGCCAGGAAATCGTGGTGGGTCCAAGAAACGGCACGTATAGCCTGGTCAACGAGACCAAGGCAGTATACCGGCCGAACTCCGGCTATGCCGGGCCGGATTATTTTGAGGCCCGCCTCTTCTTCGAAGAAGGCAACGGCAAGCGAACGTTCCTGATCATGAAAGTGAAGGTCAACGTCGTCCCCAATCTGTGAAATTGGTTCCATAACAAGCCGGACCGCGACTACGTTTCAACCTGATTGCGCCGCGTGCTCTCGCGCATCATCGGTAGGCTGTCGCGAATGTCGATGGGCTCCACTGGAGCGTGATGACTTTTCTTCGAATCGTCATCCCGCTCTACCCTTTTTGTTTGAGCATGATCTCCGCGCAAACGCGTTCCGCGTTTGTCGCGAGGGAAAACCGCTACACACTTTTCCGGATCATGCTCTAATCGCCCTCGCAGTCGCCGTTGCAAATATCTTTTCCGCCGGATGGCGCGGATCGCACGCGCGCGCTCGGCTCATGGCGGGCGCCCGGTTCATGGCGCGATACGGCTTTCGGTTTCTGCGGCGGAGGTTCCGGGCGCCGGCGGCATATTCCTTCGGAGTCCAGTACAAAGTTGGCCTCGCAGAGGATCGGAACGCAGCGCTCGCCGGAAATCCGCTGGCCCTTGCCGCAAATCAATGGACAGATGCGGTCGGATTTACCGCGCACGGCATCCAGTGCATCAAGGTTCGCGACCTTGATGTCGAATTTGGTGCCGGCGTACTTGTTGAAGCTGTCGAGTGCTCTCTGCGAGGCGCTATTCCAGCTCCCGTCGGCTACACCGGGGTCGCAGCCGACGCGCTTCAGGTGCGCCTGCAAGAGACGCGCGATGTCTGCCGGGTCCATATTGGGCGTGGCAATCGGCGCGGCTGGGGTGGGCACGTCCGCCGGCGGGGGCAGGGCTGCCAGCTTCTGGGTCGCTGCGGCCTGCAAGGCTGCCTCGCGCTTCGCCGCTTCGATTTGCTGCTGGGCGTCCGCGGCGGCTCGCTTCTTGGCCTGCTCGACCTGAGCGGCGGCGTCGTCGGCTTGTCGTCGTGCCTCGGCAAGCTGGCGCCTGGCTTCGTCAAGCTCTCGCTTTGCCTGCTCGGCGATGCGTTGACGTTCCTGTTCAAGCTCTCGCTTTGCCTGTTCCGACATCTGGAGCTTGGCCTGCTCCGTCCGGTGCGCCGCCTGTTCCTCGAGTTGCTTCCTGAGGTCCTCGGTTTTCTGCCTGGCCTGTTGTTCGGCCTGAAGCTTGATCGCATCGGCCCTCGCGCTGGCTTTCTCTGCGGCTTCAAGCTTGTCGAGCGCGGCATGGGCAAAATTGGCGTAGATGCCGGTGCCGTGAACGGCGAGAAAGGAATTCCAGGCTTCCCTGGTGCCGATTTGTGCCGTGAATTCGTAATCCCGCCGCGCCTCGGCGTCCGGATCGACCGGCGGGGCGGGCTGCGGCACCAGCGCGACCGTTTCGCCGCCGAGCGAGCCATAGACAAACGGCTCCTGCCGACGGCCGGTGCTCTTCAGGACTTCGTCGCGTACGCGGCCGAGAGCAAGACGGAGATCAAGTCCCGGCGTTGCGATATGCTGCAGCAGCGCGGTCGAAAATGGGCTGTGGGCGCCATCGCCGTCACTGGCCACGGCGCCGGCCTTGGCCGCGTATGCGATCAGGGTGTCAGGGGTGGTCGGCTCGATCTTGGCCAGGCCGCGGCCGATCGAGCGGGTTGCGACGCTGCGCTTCATCCTCTCCGAAAACGGGCTATCGCGGCAGGCGTCGAGAATTACCAGGCGCAATCTCTTGGCGGGGCCGATCGCCTGCAGGATGCGGTCGAGGGGGACGGTCTCGTCCTCGACGTCGAAATCGCTGAGCAGTCTGGCATCGATCGGAATGAGATAATTGACGCCATCGGCCTCGATCCCATGGCCCGCATAGTAGACGACGGCCATGTCGGCGTCCGCCGCGACCGCAGCAAATTCGCGTACGGCGCGTCGCATCTCGGAGACGCCGAGATCCTGGCGCAAATCGACAACGTCGAAGCCGATCTGCTTGAAGACGCCGCTCATGGCGACGGCATCGTTGTCGGGGTTGGTTAACTGGGGGACATTCTGGTATTTCGAGACTCCCAGGACCAATGCCACGCGCTTGTCGGCCAGCGCACTCGTTGCCATCACCAGGGTCAGGAAAACAGACAAAGTAACGCCGCAAGCCAGGCGATACGGAGACGCTTTTGGATATGATCGATTCAATCCAGCCATGATGCAGGCTTCAATCCGCGTTCAACGCTTACGCTGCAATCGCTGCGAATCTTTAAACTTATCATCCGGAAGTCAACCAGAAGCGCGTTCCCCTATGTGACGTGTATCACTGGTGCTCGCCGCACGGTCGCGATAGCCCTCCGCTTGGTACAGGTTGGCAAACAGCTAACAGGAGAATGACCGCTTATTTGCTGTTGTCCATTCTCTACTTCTTCACCGTCTTCGCCGGCCCCTTCGGCGTCGGCGGCGGCGCGGCCTTCTTCACCGGCTTCAGCGCGGCGGTCTCGGCGGCTGTGTTGATGTCGTCGATCAGCTTGGTAATGCGCGCGGCATTGGAGCCGAGATCGCTTTCGAAATAGCGCGAGGAGGAGCGGATATCGACGCGCGAATCATCGCCATCAGGCGACACCCGGATGGAAACATCCTCGCGGAACCCCATGATCGGTGTGCGCGCCACCGCCTCGATTCGGCCGATGCGGCGTGGCTGCTGCGGCGCACGCTCGTCGATCACGAGCCATTTGCGCTTGTTGACCAGCTGCAGGGTGATCGCATAGGCACGGTCGACCGGGATTTCGAGCTGCACCGGCTCGATGTCCGGATAGGCTTGGTGCTGCTGCTCGGCGGAATACAGGCCGGCATAAACAGCCGTATTGGCGCCGTCACCGCTGCGCAGCCGCGCCAGCGCGTCGAAGCGCGGCGGATCGATCGGGTCGGTGGTGATGTCGTGGATCGGCGGTAGTTTGCGATACTGAAAAACGAGATAGGCCGGATAGGCCAGGATGACCGCGTCGATCACGAACGCGATCAGGATGCGACTCATGCCGCGCGTGCCGTTCTGCCAGATCGCGGCAAAACCGGCGAGCCCGATCAGGATGGATAGCGCGGCAAGACCGAGCGCGCCGAAGAAGGTCGCAATCGCCGGCTTCATCTCCAGGAAGCCGAAGCGGACGATCAGGATCGAGACCACGACGGCGACGATCGAGAACACCGCAAGATTGCGCGCCCAAGTAGCGAGCCCGGAGAAGGGCTCCGACTGGTAGGGAGCGGAAAACCTGCGGGCCATCCTGAACTATTCCGGCATGGATTTGGGCCGCCTGTGCCACTCAATGGGCACCGGGCGTGCAGGTGACCTAGCGCACTTTCCGGCCAAGTGTGAAGCAATTTATGCCCCGTCCGCGCCGGAAACAGGGCGAGAATCGGACGCGCCCCGCCGGGGCGGGGCGCGCAGTTGGAGCCGTCAAGCAAATTAGTGGGTCGTCACCAGCGGGCAGGTGGATTCGGACAGTTTTCCGAACGCGTCCTCGCCCGACATGGTCTGGATCAGCTTGTAATAGTCCCAGGGAGCTTTCGACTCCTCGGGCTTCTTGACCTGCATGATGTACATCTCATGTTCCATCAGACCGTCGGCGCGAATCTTGCCATTGCTGGTGAACATGTCGTCGATCTTCGCCTTCTTGAGCTCGGCCATCACCTTGTCCGAATCGGTGGTGCCGGCCGCCTTGGCCGCGTTCAGATAGGTCATGGTGGCCGAATAGTAGCCGGCCTGGTTCATGGTCGGCTCGCGCTTGGTCTTCTCGTAGTAGCGCTTGGCGAAGGCGCGGGTCTTGTCGTTGAGATCCCAGTACCAGCCGGTGGTGAGATAAAGCCCCTGCGCGGTCTTGAGCCCCAGCGAATGGATGTCGCTGATGAAGGCGAGCAGGGCGGCGGGCTTCATCGTCTTGCCGATGCCGAATTCGTCGGAGGCCTTGATCGAGTTGGTGAAGTCGTTGCCGGCATTGGCAAGCCCGAGCACCTGGGCGCCGGAGTTCTGGGCCTGCAGCAGATAGCTCGAGAAGTCGGACGTCGAGAGTGGCACGCGCACCGCGCCGACCACCTTGCCGCCATTGGCTTCCACCACTTTCGTGGCGGCGTCCTGCAATTGCGTGCCGAACGCATAGTCGGCGGTCAGGAAGAACCAGCTCTTGCCGCCCTGGCTCACCATCGTCTTGGCCGTGCCGTTGGCAAGCGAGGTGGTGTCGTAGACATAGTGGACGGTGTAGGGCGTGCAATCCTTGCCGGTCAGCGAGGCGCCGGCCGCGCCGATCGCGATGAACGGAATCTTCTTCTCCTTGGCCACGTTGTTCATGGCGAGGCTGACGCCGGTGTTCGATCCGCCCAGGACCATGGTGACGCCGTCGCGGTCGGCCCATTCGCGGAATTTCTGGGCGCCGACGTCGGGCTTGTTCTGGTGGTCGGAAGTCAGAAGCTCGATCTTGTTGCCAAGAACGCTGCCGCCGAAATCCTCGATCGCCATCCTGGCGGCTTCCACGCCGCCCGGTCCGATGACGTCGGCGTAGAGACCGGACATGTCATCGATGTCGCCGATCACCACCCTGTTGCCGGCCGCGTGGGCGCCGATGGCGGCCATCGAAGCAAACAGCAGCCACGGCAGAGCGCGGTGCGCGATTGATTTGGTCATATTGAGCGTTTCCCTTGCTTTTCGGTTTTGCGAAATCGGGCCGGAAGTTAGAGAGCGGAATGGCCTGTTCCAATTGGCCTTTCGTCGCTGACCGAAGGCAGAATTGAGGGCAGGGTTAAGAATTGTGCTGGTTCCGGCCGGCAAGCTTGTCTCAAAAACAAGGCGACCTCCCTTTTGCAGGGAGGTCGCCTCAACCGATGCCTGCTATCGCGCCGTCACGCCGCCGCGTTCGGGAAGCGGTAGGCCTTGAACTGGTCGCGTAGCGCCGTCTTCAGGATCTTGCCGGTCGCGGTGTGTGGAATGCCTTCGACGAAAACGACGTCGTCGGGCATCCACCATTTGGCGATCTTGCCATCCATGAATTTGAGGATGTCCTCGCGCGTGGCCTTCTGGCCTTGCTTGAGCTGCACGATCAAAAGCGGCCGCTCGTCCCATTTCGGATGATACACGCCGATCACGGCAGCCTCCGCCACCGCGGGATGGCCGACCGCGAGGTTTTCCAGATCGATCGAGGAAATCCATTCGCCGCCGGATTTGATCACGTCCTTGGAGCGGTCGGTGATCCGCATGTAGCCATGCTCGTCGATGGTCGCGACGTCGCCGGTGTCGAAATAGCCTTCGTCATCGAGGATGTTGGCGTCGACCCGGAAATAGGCCTTGGCGACTGCGGGCCCCGAGACCTTGAGCCGGCCAAAGGTCTTGCCGTCCCACGGCAGTTCCTTGCCGGCGTCGTCGGTGATCTTCATCTGCACGCCATAGGGCGGGAAACCCTGGGTCTGCAGGATGTCGAGCTGCTCGTTGCCCTTGAGCTCGGTGAAGGGCGGCTTGACCGCCGCCAGCGTGCCGAGCGGGCTCATCTCGGTCATGCCCCAGGCATGGCGCACGGTTGTGCCCATGTCGACGAACGCCTTGATCATCGAGCGCGGCATCGCCGAGCCGCCGCACACCACGAATTCGAGGTGCGGCAGTTTCAGATTATTGGCGGCCATGTGCTGCAGCAGCATCAGCCATACCGTCGGCACGCCGGCGGTGTGGGTGACCTTTTCGGTGGAGAGCAGTTCGTAGACCGAGGCGCCGTCGAGCTTCATGCCCGGCATGACGAGCTTGGTGCCCATCGCCGGCGCGGAGAAGGCGATGCCCCAGCTATTGGCGTGGAACAGCGGCACCACCGGCAGCATCACGTCGCTGGCGGAGGTGCCGAGCGCGTCTTTCGAGTTGGCCATGAACGAGTGAAGCACATTGGAGCGGTGCGAATAGAGCACGCCCTTCGGATCGCCCGTCGTGCCCGAGGTATAGCACATCGCGGCCGCGGTATTTTCGTCGAAGTTCTTCCACGCGAAATCGCCATCGGCCTGCTTCAGCCATTCCTCATAGGCGATCGCGTTCTTCAGCGTGGTTTGCGGCATGTGCGCCGTGTCGGTCAGCACGATGTAGCGTTCGACGCTGGGGAGCTTGTCGGCGAGCTTTTCCAGGATCGGCACGAAGGTGATGTCGGTCATCACCACGCGATCCTCGGCGTGGTTGATGATCCAGGCGATCTGCTCGGGGAAAAGCCGGGGATTGACGGTGTGGCAGATGGCGCCGATGCCCATGATGCCGTACCAGCATTCGAGGTGGCGGGCGGTGTTCCAGGCGATGGTGGCGACACGGTCGCCGAGCTTGATGCCATCGCGCTGCAGCATCTGCGAGACTTTCAGCGCGCGCTTGTGAATTTCGGCGTAATTGGTGCGGACAATCGGACCTTCGACCGAGCGGGTGACGACTTCCTGCGTGCCGTGGAAGGTCGCCGCATGCTCGATGATCCGGTGACAGAGCAAGGGCCAATCCTGCATCAAACCAAGCATCCGAATTCCCTCCTGAAGCGTTATGTGCTTGCGCCTTTCCGCTTCGGAAAAGGGCGGAAAAGGCGATCAATCCTGGAATTGGCATGAACCTTATCGCGGAGAACGGACATCGCAAGTGGGCATATGGTATCTGCGTGCCCGTCATGGTTACCGCCGTAACCGCGCTGGTCCTCGTTGGCATACAAGCGCCCCGGGTCAGGGCCGCAAAGCCCCTCAACCTCGGCGACCTGTTCGAAGGGCCGCCCCGACTGCGGGGCAGCGTGCATTCGCTCAAAGTACCGCTGCCGAAGCCGCGGCCGTCCGAGGCGCCGGCGGCCGAGCCGGAAAGCCCATCGGCTGCGAAGCCGCCGGCCGAATCGGACAAGCCGGTCGAACAGGCGGCGCCTGCCGCGCCCCAGCCGTCGGCCTGCCGCAGCGCGCTGACCGAAGAGATCGCGATCGCTCCCAGTATTCCCGACATTCACGGTGCGGGCGGCTGCGGCGGCAGCGACCTGGTGCGGCTGGAAGCGGTCGTGCTGCCCAACAGGCATCGCG
>DATMNV010000237.1:0-6122 GCA_035568535.1 Bradyrhizobium sp. | reverse complement strand
GCGCCGAGGATCCGTTCTTCACCGTGAAGGTGGTCAACGTCTCGGTGATGTGGCCGGGCGCGACGGCACAGGAAATCCAGACCCAGGTCGCTGATCCCATCGAGAAGAAGCTGCAGGAGCTCCCTTACTTCGAGAAGGTGCAGACCTATTCGAAGCCAGGCTTCACCGCGATGCAGGTCACCTTCCGCGACTCGACGCCGCCGAAGGACGTGCCGTACCTGTTCTACCTCTTGCGCAAGAAGCTGGTCGATGCGCAGGGCGACTTGCCGGCCGGCATTCTCGGCCCCGTCGTCAATGACGAGTTCTCCGACGTCGATTCCATTCTCTATATGATGACCGGCGACGGCGCCGATTACGCCCAGCTCAAGAAGGCCGCCGAAGGCCTGCGCCAGCGGCTCCTGAAAGTGCCAGGGGTCACCAAGGTCGATGTCTACGGCGTCCAGGATGAGCGCATCTTTGTCGAGTTTTCGCACGCCAAGCTCGCCACGCTGGGCATCACGCCCCAAGCGCTGTTCGATTCACTGGCGAAGCAAAATAACGTCGTGCCCGCCGGCACGGTCGAAACCTCTTCGCAGCGCGTGCCGCTGCGCGTCACCGGCGCGCTCGACGGCGCCAAGGCGGTTGCGGAAACCCCGGTCGAAAGCAACGGCCGCGTGTTCCGGCTCGGCGATATCGCCACCGTCACGCACGGCTTTGTCGATCCGCCGACCTTCAAGGTGCGCCAGGAAGGCAAACCCGCGATCGGCATCGGCGTCGTCACCGCCAAGGGCGCCAATATCCTCGAGCTCGGCAAGGACGTCTCCAACGCGACCGCCGAGTTCGTGAAGGCGGTGCCGCAGGGCATCAATGTCGAGCTGATCGCCGACCAGCCGAAGGTGGTCGAGCACGCCGTCAGCGAGTTCGTGCATTCCTTCATGGAAGCGCTCGTTATCGTGCTGTTCGTCTCTTTCCTCGCGCTCGGCTGGCGCACCGGCATCGTGGTCGCGGCGTCCGTGCCGCTGGTGCTCGCGATCGTCTTCATCGTGATGGAGGCGATGGGGCTCGCTTTGCATCGCATCACGCTCGGCGCGCTGATCATCGCGCTCGGCCTCTTGGTCGATGATGCCATCATCGCGGTCGAGATGATGGTGGTGAAGATGGAGCAGGGCTGGGACCGATTCCGCGCCGCGTCCTTTGCGTGGGAATCAACCGCGTTTCCGATGCTGACGGGCACGCTGGTGACAGCTGCCGGCTTCCTGCCGATCGGCTTTGCCAACTCCGCGGTCGGCGAATATGCCGGCGGCATCTTCTGGATCGTCGCGATTGCCCTGGTCGCGTCCTGGTTCGTCGCCGTGATCTTCACGCCCTATATCGGCGTCAAACTGCTGCCGAGCATCAAGGTCGAGCACAACCACGATCCGCACGCGATCTACGAGACCCGCGTCTATCGCGCGCTGCGCTCGGTGATCCAGTGGTGCGTCAATCACCGCGTCAAGACGGTGCTTGCCACCGTCGGCGTGTTTATCACCTCGATCGTCGCCTTCGGCCATGTGCAGCAGCAATTCTTCCCGCTCTCCGAGCGGCCCGAGCTGTTCCTGCAGCTGCGCCTGCCGGAAGGCACCGCCTTCAACGTCACAGAGAAGGCCGTGAAGGAAGCCGAAAAGCTGCTCAAGGACGACAAGGACATCGGCACCTACACCGCCTATGTCGGCCAGGGCTCGCCGCGCTTCTGGCTCGGCCTCAACCCGCAGCTTCCGAACGAGGCCTTTGCCGAGATCGTGATCGTCGCCAAGGACGTCGAGGCGCGCGAGCGCATCAAGGCGAAGATCGAGAACGCGGTCGCCGACGGCGCGCTGCCGGAAGCCCGCGTCCGCGTCGACCGCTTCAATTTCGGCCCCCCCGTCGGCTTCCCCGTGCAATTCCGCGTGATCGGGCCGGACGCCGGGAAGGTGCGCGAGATCGCCTATCAGGTGCGCGACATCGTCAGGCAAAATCCGAACATCAAGGAAGTGCAGCTCGACTGGAATGAGCAGTCGCCCTACCTCAAGCTCGTCGTCGACCAGGATCGTGCCCGCGCGTTGGGCCTGACCCCCCAGGATGTCTCGCAGGCGCTGGCCATGCTGATATCAGGCGCGCCGGTCACGACCGTGCGCGACGGCATCGAGAAGGTCGGCGTGGTCGCCCGCGCGGCTCCGTCCGAGCGGCTCGACCTTGCCCGTGTCGGCGATCTTACCGTGACCTCGCGCAACGGCGTCGCCGTGCCGCTGCAGCAGATCGCCAGGATCGAGTATTCCCACGAGGAGCCGATCCTGTGGCGGCGCAACCGCGACATGGCCATCACGGTTCGCTCTGACGTCAACGACGGCGTGCAGGCGCCTGACGTCACCAACCAGATCTGGCCGAAACTGCAGGAGATCCGCGACCATCTTGAGCCGGCCTACCGGATCGAGCCGGGCGGCGCCTTCGAGGAGTCGGCCAAGGGCAATGCCTCGATCTTCATCCTGTTCCCGCTGATGGTGATCGTGATGCTGACGCTCCTGATGATCCAGCTGCAGAACTTCTCGCGGCTGCTCCTGGTGTTCCTGACAGCGCCGCTCGGCATTGTCGGGGCCTCGCTCGGGCTGAACGTCGCCAACCAGCCGTTCGGCTTCGTGGCGCTGCTCGGCCTGATCGCGCTTGCCGGCATGATCATGCGCAACGCGGTCATTCTGGTCGACCAGATCGAGACCGACGTCGCCCATGGCATGACCCGGAAGGAGGCGATCGTGGAAGCGACCGTCCGGCGCGCCCGGCCGGTGATCCTGACCGCGCTCGCCGCGATCCTGGCCATGATCCCGCTGTCGCGCTCGGCGTTCTGGGGCCCGATGGCGATCACCATCATGGGCGGCTTGTTTGTTGCAACCTTCCTGACCTTGTTGTACCTGCCGGGTCTCTACGCCCTCTGGTTCCGCAAGAGCCTGGAAGAAAGCGGTACCAGCGAGCAGCCCGATCTCGCGCCGCAGCAACATTACGGTCCTGTGAAACCAGCATTTCCGCTTGCCGAGGCGGCGGAATAATTGAACATTGAGCACGCCGATGACGCTGATTGCTGAACATGTCGAGCCGGATACGCGGGAGCGGATTCTCGTGGTGGCGGAGCGTTTGTTCCGGCAGATCGGCTACCAGAAGACCACGGTCGCCGACATCGCCAAGGAATTGCGGATGTCGCCGGCCAACGTCTATCGCTTCTTCGATTCGAAGAAGGCGATCCATGAGGGCGTCGCCCGCGCCATGATGGGCGGGGTCGAGGAAGCCGCGACCGCCATCAAGGACAAGCCTGGTCCCGCCGCCGAGCGGCTGCGGGAGCTGCTCACGACCGTCAACCGCATGAACACCGAGCGCTATGTCGGCGACTCCAAGCTGCATGAGATGGTCGAGATCGCGATGCAGGAGAGCTGGGACGTCTGCGTTGCGCATATGCAGCTCATCACGGAGAATATCGGCGGCGTCATCGCGCAAGGCATGGCGTCCGGCGAGTTCGAGACGGCTGACGTGCTCACGACCTCACTCTGTGTCTGCACCAGCATGATGCGGTTCTTTCACCCGCAGATGATCGCGCAATGCGCTGACAAGCCCGGGCCGACCATCGAGCAGCAGATCGAGTTCGTGCTCGCGGCGCTCACGAAGCGCAAGTAACCGAATCCCGGCAGGAAATAACAATGGACGCGAAGAGCCCGAAGGACCTGCATTTCTACGAGCCGAAGAACGGCCACGGGCTCAAGCACGATCCGTTCAACGCCATCGTCGCGCCGCGCCCGATCGGCTGGATCTCCTCGCGCGGCGCCAAGGGCAACATCAATCTCGCGCCCTACAGCTTCTTCAACGGTTTCTGCTACGTGCCGCCGATCATCGGCTTTTCCTCCACCTCCTGGAAGGACTCGGTCCAGAACGTGCAGGACACCGGCGAGTTCTGCTGGAATCTCGCGACCATGGATCTGGCCAAGCAGATGAATGCGACCGCGGCGCATGTCGCGCGCGATGTCTCTGAGTTCGAGATCGCCGGACTCACGCCCGCGCCGAGCAAGATCGTCAGCGTGCCGCGCGTGGCCGAAAGCCCGGTTTCGTTCGAGTGCAAGGTGACGCAGATCATCCAGCTGCAGGGCGCCGACGGGAAAAAGGCGCAGGCCTGGCTGACGCTCGGCGAAGTCGTCGCCGTCCATATCGACAAGGCCATGATCCGCGATGGCGTCTACCAGACCGGGCTCGCCCGCCCGATCGTGCGCGCAGGCCGCAAGGGTGACTATTTCGAGATCAGGCCCGAAAACATGTTCGAGATGGTCCGGCCGGATTGAGGCGGTGCCTTTTCTCTCTCGCCCCGCTCTTGCGGGGAGAGGGTGGGGTGAGGGGTTTCTCCGCGAGTCCAGTATTGAAGGATAGACCCGTACCCCCTCACCGGGATCGCTGCGCGATCCGACCTCTCCCCGCAGGCGGGGAGAGGTGAAGTGGGGCCGGCGTTCGGAACGGAATTCCGTTGCTACAGTTATCGTCTACCGTTCAATTTCGCTTTATTTTCAACCTAAAGCGTCACGCTTATCTTCACGCTTTCCGCTAAGGTAGCGCAAAGTCGACGCGAGCGCATGATCCGGAAAAGTGGGTATCGGTTTTCCGATAAGATCATGCGCCAACAACAGAGAATCGCTGCCCGCGCTCCAAAGCCCCCCGACCCGGAGAGGACCGCCATGAGCTTCCGCCGCGACTACATCACCAAGCCGATCTTTTCCTGGGCCCGCGGCGTGTTGCCGTCGATGTCGGACACCGAGCGCGAGGCGCTGGAAGCCGGCGACGTCTGGTGGGATGCCGATCTCTTTACCGGCGATCCTGACTGGTCGAAGCTGCTGGCGTTTCCGCAGGCTACGCTCACCGACGATGAAAAGGCCTTCCTCAACGGCCCCGTCGACGAGCTTTGCGCCATGCTCGACGACTGGAAGATCAACTGGGAATGGCGCGACCTGCCCAAGGAAGCCTGGGACTTCATCAAGGCAAAGAAATTCTTCGGCATGATCATCCCCAGGGAGCATGGCGGGCTCGGCTTCTCGCCCTATGCGCATTCCGAAGTCGTGCGCAAGATCTCGACCCGCTCGCTCGCCGCCGCCGTCACCGTGATGGTGCCGAATTCGCTCGGGCCGGGCGAACTCCTGATGCGCTTCGGCACGAAGGAGCAGCAGGAGCGCTGGCTGCCGCGGCTGGCCGACGGCCGCGACGTTCCCTGTTTCGGCCTGACCAGCCCGGAAGCGGGCTCCGATGCAGCGTCGATGATCGACACTGGCGTCATCTGCAAGGGCAATTTCGAGGGCAACGAAGTGCTTGGCCTCAAGCTGAACTGGCACAAGCGCTACATCACGCTCGGGCCCGTCGCGACGCTCTTGGGTCTGGCCTTCAAGGCCTATGATCCCGATCATCTCGTGGGCAACGAAGAAGAACTCGGGATCACCGTCGCGTTGATCCCGACGCATCTCCCCGGTGTCGAGATCGGCCACCGCCATCTGCCGTCGATGCAGGTGTTCCAGAACGGTCCGAACCGGGGCCGCGATGTTTTTATCCCGCTCGACTACATCATCGGCGGCCAGGAGCGATTGGGCCAGGGCTGGAAGATGCTGATGACGGCGCTGGCCGCCGGCCGCGGCATTTCGCTGCCATCGCTATCCGCGGCGGGTGCGGCCTTCGCCGCGCGCACCACCGGCGCCTATGCCCGCATCCGCGAGCAGTTCGGCATTTCCATCTCCAAATTCGAAGGCATCGAGGAGCCGCTCGCGCGCATCGCGGCGACAGCCTATCTGCTCGATGGCGCGCGCCGTCTCACCTGCGCCGCGCTCAATGCCGGCCATCACCCCGCGGTCATAAGCGGCATCATGAAGCTGCAGGCGACCGAGCGCATGCGGATCGCGATCGACGACGCCATGGATATCCATGGCGGCAAGGCCGTGATTGACGGCCCGCAGAACTATCTCGGCAGCCTTTATCGCTCGGTGCCGGTCGGCATCACGGTCGAGGGCGCCAACATCCTGACCCGCAACCTCATCGTGTTCGGGCAGGGCGCGATCCGCGCGCATCCCTATCTGCTCGACGAGATGAACTCGCTGCGCGAACAGGATCATGACAAGGGA
>DATMNV010000236.1:0-4500 GCA_035568535.1 Bradyrhizobium sp. | reverse complement strand
GCCCTCGGGCTTGAGCCGTACGGTGATAACACCAAGCGGACCGCGAGGACGGACCGCAAAGGTCCCGCTCTGGGTCTGGGTCAACACATGGCCGTAGTTCTTGTGATCATAGCTGTCGGCGCCGAGCTGCCATCTGCAATGCGTCAGCGTGCGGTATTGAACGACGAAATACGGCGCGGTGCTCGGCGGTATCTTGATCGTAAGGCCCGTCGCCGCATCGCCGTCCGGAATGTCCCAATCCCAGATCGCCTCAACGAGGTCGGCGACAGCGGCGGAGGGCCGGATGCTTCTCGAAAAGCCATCGGGAACGATGTGTTGGCTGCAATTGGGTGGCTGCAACTCTACTTGCGAAAGACCGATGGGTTGTGCCGATACCACAAGACAAGCTCCATGCTGCGGCAAGAGCCGAAAAAAGCCTAAACCAAACGCGGCGCCTGATCCGGCGCTAGGCGTATTTGGAGGTTTTCCGTGGCTTTTCCAGTTCGCAATTGTTACGGTTGAAACATTCCGCCACGAGGCAGCGCCGCGCGGGACCCCATCGACCGGAGAACTCGCAGGAATCCCTCGGTAAAACGCCTTCTCCCAACCGGGGCGGCGCGACATCACGCGGATACACTTGATCGTTATTGCTGTCTGCACTAGGCCATTTGTGTCGATTTTGCAGGTCGGCGAGGTGTTGAACGTCGACCGCTAAGCCGAGCGCCATCAGTAAGTAGAGGGCGGATTAGCGAAGCACGCTTCGCTATTGCGCCCTGCGAATTTAGCCCTACAGCACCTTTACCCCGCCGAAGGAGCTGACGCGTCCGCGCTGCAGCAGCACGATCTGCGTCGCGAGCTGGCGCATCTCGGCGGCGTCGTGGCTGACATAGACCATGGGGATCTGCGCTTCGTCGCGCAGTCGCACCAGATAGGGCAAAATCTCGGCGCGGCGGCCTTCGTCGAGCGCGCCGAGCGGTTCATCGAGCAGCAAGAGTCGCGGCTTGGCGAGCAGCGCGCGGCCGAGCGCGACGCGCTGCCGCTCGCCGCCCGACAATCTGCCGGGACGGCGATCAAGGAGATGGCCGATGTCGAGCAAATCGGTGACGCGCTTGCGCTGCTCGGCATCTTCGGTGAGCCCGTTCATGCGCCTGCCGTAATCGAGGTTTTGCCGCACATCGAGATGCGGAAACAGCCGGGCATCCTGGAACACATAGCCGATGCGGCGGCGCCAGATCGGCACATGGATGCCCTGCGCGGTGTCGTCGACCGTCTCGCCGTCGATCGCGATCGTGCCGCGATCGGGCCGCAGCAGGCCAGCGATCATGTTGACCAGTGTGGTCTTGCCGGAGCCGGAAGCGCCGAACAG
Organism: Bradyrhizobium sp.; assembly: GCA_035568535.1. Classification (GTDB taxonomy): domain Bacteria; phylum Pseudomonadota; class Alphaproteobacteria; order Rhizobiales; family Xanthobacteraceae; genus Bradyrhizobium. The sequence goes on along the minus strand of DATMNV010000236.1, from coordinate 3,155 downwards.
GCCGGTGACGCGGCCCTCGCTTTCGAAGGCGGCTTCGAGCGAGAACTCGCCGAGCTGTTTTGTCACATCGACCCGCAGCATGGTCAGTTTCCATGCAGGCGCTGCGTCGCCCGGCGCGCGAAGACTTCCGCGCCGATCAATGCCGCGACGGCGATGACGACGGAGACGATGACGAGCCGCAGCGCGGCGGTGTCGCCGTCCGGCGTCTGGATCAGCGAATAGATCGCCGACGAGATCGTCTGGGTCTCGCCTGGAATGTTCGACACAAACGTGATGGTCGCGCCGAACTCGCCGATCGCCTTGGCAAAGCCGAGCACCATGCCGGCCAGCACGCCCGGCAGCGCCAGCGGCAGCGTGACGCTGAGGAACACCCTCCAGGGCGGAGCGCCTAGAGTCTCTGCGGCCTGCTCCAGCTTACGGTCAACCGCCTCGATGGACAGCCGGATCGGGCGCACCAGCAGCGGAAACGACATCACGCCGCAGGCGAGTGCGGCACCGGTCCAGCGGAACGCGAACACGATGCCGAGATGGTCCGCAAGCCACGCGCCGATCAGGCCGCGGCGACCGAAGGTCAGCAGCAGCAGATAGCCGGTGACGACGGGCGGCAGCACCAGCGGCAGGTGCACCAGCGCATCGAGCAACGACTTGCCCCAGAAATTGCGACGAGCCAGCAGGTAGGCGAGCGCAATGCCGAGCGGGGTTGCGACCAGCGTCGCCACGGTGGCGACCCTGATCGAGAGCAGGATCGCCGTCCATTCCGTGGGCGTGATGTCGAACACAGCCCTTCACCTCTCCCCGTTGGGGAGAGGTCGGATTGCGAGGCAATCCGGGTGAGGGGTCTTTGCTCCCATCATAGACCGCAGCCCCTCACCCGGATCGCATCTGGCGATACGATCCGACCTCTCCCGACGGGAGAGGTAAACCGCGATGCCGTTCCAGTGCAATTAATCGCATTATGCTTTAATCCGGTTCGACCTCAGGAGGTCGGCTTGATCAGATAGTTGAAGCCGTATTTCTCCAGCACCGCCTTCGCTGCGGACGAGCGCAGGTAATCGAGATATTCCTTGGCCTCGGGCTTTGCGGTCGGCGTTGCCGCCACCGGATAGATGATCGGCGGATGCGAGTCGGCCGGGAAGGTGCCGACGATCTTGACGCCGGGCTCGACCTTGGCGTCGGTCGAATAAACGATTCCGAGCACGGCCTCGCCGCGCGCCACCAGCGTCAGCGCGGCGCGCACGCTCTCCGCCATCGCGAATTTCGGCTCCGCTGCCTGCCACGCGCCAAGCTTCTCCAGTGCTGCTTTCGCATATTTACCGACCGGCACCGACTTGACGTCGCCGGTCGCGATCTTGCCGTCGCCGGCAAGCTTGGCGAGATCAAAGCCCTGGGCGATCGTCACGTTTTCGATCTTGGAATCCTTCGGCGCGATCAGCACGATGCTGTTGCCGAGCAGGTTCACCCGCGTCGGCTCGTCGATGTTCTTTTTGGCTGTAGCGTAGTCCATCCAGTCGGTGTCGGCGGACACGAAGATGTCGGCGGGCGCGCCCTGTTCGATCTGTTTCGCCAGCGTCGAGCTCGCGGCATAACTCGCGGAGACCTTGACGCCGGTCTTGGCGGTGAAGGCGGCATCGATGTCGTCGAGCGCGTTCTTCATCGAGGCGGCGGCGAACACGGTAAGGGTCTTGTCCTCGGCGGCGGCGGGCGAAAAGGCCGCGCCCCACAAGATCACAAACGCGGCGAATAATCCGGCAAGACGGTACATCGGGGCGCTCCAAGCATGTTCGCGCTCGCGCGGGTCTTCCGCGCGCGCAATTCAGGCGTCGTTCAAATCAAGGATGGGCGAGAGGCGGAAGCGCCGTTCCGTCCGGTCCCTAACAGCTTACGGCCGCTCGGGATTTCGCTGGCCGGACAATAGCAGGCTGGCCGCTCGCGTAAAGGCGGCGATTTGTCTATTCGCCCGACGGCAGGATCGCGACCGAGATCGAATCCTCCTTCGAGCCCGAGATCTGCAGCACGAACGGGGCGGCCGAAAGCTCGTATTTCATGGTCTTGCGGATGCCCTCGCAATCGGTCGCACCGCTGAATGCCCTGGGTTTCAGGAAATGACCATCCTGCACCACGTCAACCCAGGCGCCGGCCGAAAGGCTGATGGTGTAGACGCCGGCCTTCGGCGCGGTCTTGAAGCTGGTGAAGCCGGCGAAGGTGCCGTCCTTCGGCGCGCGCTCGGGCGGGGTTGGCAGCTTGGCCTCAGCGGGCGCGACCAGCGTCAGGACCATACCGCTTGACGGCATGGCCGTGATCTCGCCGCCCGAGGCGAGCTTAGCGCGATCCGCGGCGGTGAGCGCCGCGCGCTCGTGCTCGATGTTCCATTTGAACTTGTCACAGCCGCTCGGCTCTTCCGCCGCCCACGCTGGGGCGGTGGAGAGCAGCAGCAACGCAACGATCGCCGCGCGACGCATGATCAATCCACCGCAATCATGACATCGGAGGCCTTGACCACCACGGTGACGGTGTCCTTGGCCTTGATGCCCAATTCATCGACCGCTTCGTTGGTGATCGACGAGGTCACGATCTTGCCGCCGCCGATATCCACGCGGACATGCGAAGTGGTCGCGCCCTTCTTCACGTCGACGACGGTACCCTTCAGCTGATTGCGTGCACTGATGCGCATGAGGATTCCTTCATGGTGATCATTCCGCGCGTGACGACGGCCTTGCATCGGCAAAACGGAAATGGGAGCGGATCAGCGGCCTTGATCCGAGGCATGAACCGCGCTTACGGCGCGATGCCGCCATCTTAGCGGAAGTCGTGGCGGAATGAAAACACCGTGTCGTTATTTCGGCTTGGCATCCGGGGCGTTCAGCACCCCTTTGCAGCCCGACGGCATCTGCGCCAGCGTGATGCCTACCCGCGGTTTCGGCGGCGGCTCCGGTTTGGGATGGAGGATCGAATCCTTGAACCAGTAGGCGAGGTCGGAAGGCTTGCAGCCGTCGCCGCCGCCCTGGTCCGCCTGGCCCTTGCATTCGCTGGCGCCTGGCGGGCATCGCATGCGGATGTGGAAATGGTAGTCATGGCCGTACCAGGGCCTGACTTTCTCCAGCCAGCTGCGGTCGCCCTTGGCATCGCGGCACAGCGCCTTCTTGATTGCGGCATTG
>DATMNV010000235.1:0-2246 GCA_035568535.1 Bradyrhizobium sp. | reverse complement strand
ATCATCCAGACCCGCGCGCAGACCGTCGCGGAATTCCGCCGCACTCTGCTCGACGAGCTCAACAAGGCCGAAGCAAAGGCGTCCGGTCTCGTGCAGGACGTGGCCAAGGCCGAGCAGCGCGCCAAGTTCCAGACGCTTACCGCGCCGGTGGATGGAGTGGTGCAGCAGCTCGCCGTCCATACCGTCGGCGGCGTGGTCACCCCGGCGCAGGCTTTGCTGGTGCTGGTGCCGCAGGAGAGCCAGCTCGAGATCGAGGCCATGATATCGAATCGCGACATCGGCTTCGTGCGTCCGGGCCAGGACGCCGAGATCAAGGTCGATACCTTTACCTTCACCCGCTATGGTCTCCTCCACGGCAAGGTGCTCAGCGTCTCGGGCGACGCGATCACGCGGGACAAGCCGCAGGATAAACCGAACGAAAAAGGAGCGCCGGGGGCCGACAACGCGAGCAGCGAGCCCAAGGGCCAGGAGATGTCCTATGCGGCGCGGGTCTCGCTCGACCGCACGCACATGCAGATCGACGACAATCTGGTCAATCTCGGACTCGGCATGGCGGTCACGGTGGAGATCAAGACCGGCGAGCGCACCGTGCTCAGCTATCTGCTCTCGCCCATCATGCGCTACAAGCACGACACGCTGCGCGAGCGCTGAGCTGCGTGCACTAGGGTAGGGCGCGCGGCGACGGCGGTGGGCCGATTTGGTTAGCACAACGCGTAATCCACCCAACCACCCGCTGGGCAGCAGGTTACGCCGCCAAGTCGGCTTTGCCCGTCCTTACAATGTTGCAAAATACATCGGCGAGAGGTTCCGGCCCGATCGCGGGTGCGGCAAGCGATGTATCGTCAAGCGGCCGATTACGTGAAGAAGATACTGGCAGGGTAACCATCCGCTCAGGGCCGCGGGAGTGGTACTCTATTTCTCAGGCGGCGCGGTCGACGATAATCGCGGAGCGCCAATTCCAGGGCAGCAGCGCGGCGAGGTCGGTGATCTTGTGATCGGCAATCCGGGCGAGCACGTCGGCGAACCAGGCCTGGGGATCCACATCGTTGAGCTTGGCTGTGTGGATCAGCGTGAGCATGATTGCAGCGCGCTCGCCGCCGCGATCGGAACCTGCGAACAGCCAGGACTTGCGGCCGAGAGCAATTCCGCGCAGCACACGTTCGGCAGCGTTGTTGCTCAGGCAGACGCGTCCGTCTTCTAGGAATCGCGTAAAGACGTCGATCCGTTTGAGCATGTAGTCCATCGCCTTCGCGACTTCGTTGTGACGCGAGAGCTTGCTCCTCTCTCGCTTCATCCAGTCGATCAGATCATGCACGAGCGGTGCCACGTCTTTGCGGCGTGCGGCCACGCGCGCTTCCGGCGATAAGCCGTTGATCGAACGCTCGAGCAGGAAGATGGCATCGAACTTCGCAACCGCTTCGAAAGCGATCGGTGAGATCGCCGTCTGTTTCTGGCTGCGCGCTTGCGCAGCGATGTCGGCAAGTCCGAACAACTTGCGTCTCGCGTGCGCCCAGCATCCGGCCTCCGTCATCGGTCCCGGTTCTCGATCCGGTGCGTAGAGTGCCTTGAACCCGGCATAGGCGTCGGCCTGAAGGATTCCGCAATATCCGGCAAGATGCCGCTCCGGATGTATGGCGGTTCGATCGGACGAGTAGAAGAACACCGCCGCGGGCGGATCAGTGCCGCCGAAGGGACGGTCGTCTCGCACGTAGGTCCAAATACGCCCGGTGCGGCAGTGGCCCTTGGCCAGCACCGGTACGGTGGTGTCGTCGCCATGGATCCGCTCGGCGGCAAACACATGCGCCTTGATCAGCTCGTAAAGCGGCAGCAACGTAGCCGCGCAGGCGCCGACATGATCGGCCATGGTCGATACTGAGAGCTCGATCCCCTCGCGCGCATATTGCTCGCTCTGCCGGTTGAGCGGCTGATGGTTGGCGTATTTTTCGACCAGCATCATCGCCAGCAGGCTCGGTCCCGCGAAGCCGCGCGCAATCGCGTGGAAGGGTGCGGGCGGCTGCGTGATCGTCTCGCAGGAGCGGCAACTGAACTTCTCGCGCACATGCTCGGTCACGAACCATTGGCGCGGGATGACATCGAGCGTCTCCGGTGCCGCCACAACAGGGACACGAGCTCGGAGCCGGGTGAACAATGCGCCGACGCGGCAGATGGTCAGGAAAGTTGCGGCGCGTCGCCTTGCGCCGCGTGAAGCCTTGCACCTGGACGCCGGACGCTTCGGCCTTGGCCTC
>DATMNV010000234.1:0-11570 GCA_035568535.1 Bradyrhizobium sp. | reverse complement strand
ACGCTGTTCGCACCGAAGCGAATGTTCGTCGCGGACTCACATCGCATGACACGTCGCGAGAATCCCATTCCCCCCAGTCGCGGACGCGGTCATGACGCCCACATCCGTCATGGCCGGGCGAAGTCCCGGCCATCCACGTCTTGGCTACGTTAAAAAAAGTTCCCTTCCGGGTGCTTTCTCCACACCTCAACGCCGATTGACACTCAAACGTCATGGTCGTGCAAAATTGCCGCAACACGTCGCGAACTAGTGTCGGCCCGTCGGAGAATTCGCCTTTATTTCACCTGCCGACATTGGGAGAAAACGATGAAGAGATTAAAAACTTCGTTGAGCGCGCCAATTGACCTGGCGCATGGCCTGATTGGCAACGCGAATTGCGCGCGTTCCGGTCGCAGCTTCGCGGCATCGGCGCTGCTCGCCGCCGCCGCGCTGGCGATGGCGCCCGGCTCCAGTGAGGCTGTGGCCGCGCCGGTTCAGGCGTCCTGCCAGCTCCACTCGGCCGGCAACAAGATCAAGCGGGTCGTCTACATCATCTTCGAAAATGTGCACCTGCGGCGCGACAATCCGAACGTTCCCTCCGACCTCGAGCAGATGCCGAACCTGTTGAACTTCATGCAGGACAATGGCGTCGTCAGCGGCAATCACCACACCCCGCTGATCTCCCACACCGCCGACGACATTCTCACCGGCCTGACCGGGGTCTATGGCGATCGTCACGGCAGCCCGGTCTCGAACAGCTTTGGGATCTACAAGGCCGACAACTCCTCGGTGGTTTTCCAGACTTCCTTCGTCTACTGGACCACCACCACGGCGCAGAGCCATCCCGAAGCCGGCGAAAACCTGCCCGTGCTGGTCAACGAGAACGGCAAGAACGCGCCGGCGCCGTGGGTCGCCTATACCCGCGCCGGCTGCGACGTGGGCGCCTTCTCCTTGAATGGGCTGGCAATCGAAAACAAGACAGACATCGCAAACATCTTTGGTTCGTCCGTCGCCAGTACGGCCGCGACCCAGGATTACGAAGGCGTAGCGGTTCACTGCGCGAAGGGCAGCTCCCTGTGCGGCAACTCCTTCGCGAAGCCCGATCTTCTCCCCGACGAGCCCGGCGGCTATAGCGGTTTCTCCGCGCTTTTTGGCAACATCAACGTTCAGCCGGTGATCTCGCCGAGCGGTCCGGTGACGGATCTCGATGGCATCGTGATCACCGATCCCTTCTCGAATAAGCCGGGCTTCCCCACTGACTTCGATCCTTCGGCCACGGCCTCGCTGGGCTATGCCGCAAAAATGCTCGAAGCCGGCATTCCGGTCGTCTACACTTATGTTGCCGATGCGCATGATCCGCACCATCTGGACGTTCCGAATGCGGGTGCCGGCAACCCGAACGGCGGCCATGCCTATGGTCCGGGCGAGGCAGGCTATGTCGCGGCGCTCAAGGCTTACGACCAGGCCTTTGGCAACTTCTTCAGCCGTCTCAAAGCGGAAGGCATCGACGCGAGCAACACGCTGTTCGTCGTCGTGCCGGACGAGAACGACCATTTCGTCGGCGGCAAGCCGAGCCCGGCCAACTGCAACGGCGTTGCGACGCCTTGCACTTACGCGAATGTCGGCGAGATCGAGGTGTCGATCGACAAGGTCCTGCTCTCGGAGCGGATGAACAGCACGGCGTTCTCGGTGCACAGCGACGACGCCCCGAACATGTACATTGTCGGCAACCCGGCGCCGACCGACGCCGCGACCCGCACCATGGAGCACGATCTCGACGCACTGGTCGCCACCAGCCCGATCACCGGCAACAGCGACAAGCTGTCGAAGCTGCTGGCCGACCGGGCCGAAATGAAGCTCCTGCACATGGTCACCCATAGCCCGCAGCGCACGCCGACCCTCACCATGTTCGGCGACGACGACTACTTCTTCGAGACCGGCAACAACAACGGCTGCGCGGTGCCGACCACGCCCGTGTGCGAGGCTCCCGGCTTTGCCTGGAACCACGGCGACTTCCAGCAGGAGATCACCCGCACCTGGGTTGCGATGGTGGGACCCGGCGTGCGGCGGCTCGGCCGCGACGACGCCGTGTTCACCGATCACGCCGACGTGCGGCCGACGGTCATGGCGCTGGTTGGCCTGGTGGACGACTATGTCCATGAAGGTCGTGTCGTCGCCGAATTCATGGGCGACGATGCGCTGCCTTCGGGCATTCGCAACAGGCGCGAGAACTTCATCGAGCTCGCGACCGTGTTCAAGCAGCTGAATGCGCCGAAGGGCGAGCTCGGCCGCGCCAGCCTCGTCTGGTCGAACCGCTCGGTCACCGCGACCGACAAGGTCTATGCGCGCTATCTGCAACAGATCGGCGATGTCACCGCAAAGCGCGATGAGCTCGCCGGTCAGATCAAGACGGTGCTGAACGACGCCGCCTTCCACAACCATCCGGTCGACGAGGGTGCCGAAGACGGCCTTGGCCATCGTGCAAGGGTGCTGATCGACCTTGTCAAGGACATGGCCGATCACGACCGCGATTTCACGCACTGAGCGTTGCACTGCCTCCGCTGAGGCGAAGCCCGCCGGCAGATCGCCGGCGGGCTTTTTCTCGGATCGGAGATCGCCTGGTCCCATTGCCCAATCTGGAGCCGTGCGCGCAAGGAGGTGTCGACAGTTGATGCCGACACCTTCTTCGCCGTAGCGCGCGATCGCGGACGGGTCAGCCCGGCCCCGCGCCTTGCGTGGCGGTATACACGGCGTAGAGCGACTGGCTCGCGGCCATGAACAGGCGGTTGCGCTTGGGGCCGCCGAAGCAGATGTTGCCGCACACCTCGGGCAGGCGGATGCGGCCGATCAGCTTGCCGTCCGGCGTCCATACCGTTACGCCGCTATAGCCCACGTGGCGCCCGGCATTGCTCGATGCCCAGACATTGCCGTTGACATCGCAGCGCACGCCGTCCGGACCGCACTTCACGCCGTCAACCATGAAGTCGCTGAACAGCTTCTGATTGCTGAGCTTGTTGTCGGCGCCAACATCGAACACGGACACGTCGCCCTTGCCGCCGGCTCCGGTATCGCCTGGTCCCTTGCCGGTACTGACGACGTACAGCTTCTTGAAGTCGGGCGAGAAGCAGAGGCCGTTGGGATCCGGCACCTGGTCCTCGGTCACCACGATGTCGACCCGGCCACTGGGATCGATGCGATAGCAGTTGGTTGGAAGCTCGCGCTTGCCGGGCACGAAGCCGGCCGGCTGCCCGATTCGTGGATTGAGCTTGCCGCCCGCATTGCTGGCGCCGCCCGGAGCGTCCGGCTCGCCCTCGTAAAGCTGGCCGCCATAGGGCGGATCGGTAAACCAGTAGCTGCCGTCGGGGTGGGCCACGACATCGTTGGGCGAGTTGAGCTTCTTGCCGTTGAAGTTTTCGGCGAGCACGGAAACCGTGCCGTCGTGCTCGTAGCGCACGACCCGTCGGGTGAGATGCTCGCAGGAGAGCTGCCGGCCATTGAAGTCGAACGAGTTGCCGTTGGAGTTGTTGGATGGAGAGCGGAACACGCTGACGCGACCGTCGTCCTCCGACCATCTCATCTGCCGGTTGTTGGGAATGTCGCTCCACAGGAGATAGCGGCCCTGCGCGCTCCAGGCCGGACCTTCGGCCCACAGCAATCCGGTGTAGAGACGCTTGATCGACGTGTTGGGCTGGGCGAGATCGTTGAATGACGGATCGACCGCGATGATGTCGGGATCCCAGAAATAGGTGGTTGGGGCCCCGGTGGGGCCGAAATCGCGCGGCGGGGTGGTGATTGTCGTCGGCGGCGCCGCCTCGCTGCTCTGCTGGGCCAGCGCGCTACTGGTCCCAAGCACGGCGGCACCGGCGCCAGCCGCGATGCCCTGAGCGAACGTTCGTCGTGAAATCACTGGTTGCGGAGCGCCTCGCACGTCGCGTGTCATGAAATCCTCCCGATGTATCCGCCGACCGGTTGATCCGATCATGCGGCGGCGAGGTTATTCCGATCCGGCGCCGGTTGCGAGGGCCGCTTCAACGCAACCTGCGGCCGATTGGTGTCAAAGGCGCGTCATAGCCGTGTCGCCGTTTCGAGAGGCGATTCAACACGATCAGGCATGCATGAGCAAAGCGACCAAGTCCGGCGCAGCTCGACCAGCGAAGGTGGAAGCGGATCGGCTGCGCCAAAACAGAGCTCCAGCGTCTTGCGCCTGCGTTGTTGACTGTGTGGCAGGCGGGCAACGTCCACTGCAACGCGTGGCTTTGCAGAAGCAAATCGTTGCTTTTTTCATGTGACATGGACTTGCAGCAAACCTGTCATCAAAGCCGCCTAGCCTGCAACCCCTGCTTGCCATCGAAGGCTTTCCCCACAACCTTTTCCGACGAGGGCTCCCATGCTCAAACAGCTGACAACACGTCTACGCGATCGCACCGTCGTTACCGCCGCAATTCTCGCGCTGATGAGCTATGACGCCTGCGCGGCCGACCCCGATAGTTTGGGCGGATCGCGCGGCAACGATCGAAGGACCGACAGCCCGATCAAGCACTTGATCATCATCATGGGTGAAAACCGCACCTTCGACCACGTGTTCGCGACCTATGTGCCGCGTAACGGCCAATCCGTCGACAATCTGTTGTCGAAGGGCATTGTCGACATCGATGGCACGCCCGGCCCGAACTATGCCAAGGCCAGCCAGTTCGCCGCGGAAGATCTCAACGTCTATTCCAACCATCCCGGCAACAAGAAACCGTACAACCAGCAAACCAACATGCTTCAGCCGCCTGGTACCTCCTACGCGCCGCAGGCCTGCTATAACGCCGTCAACACGGCGGCGCTCAACGGCCCTGGCTGCATGGCGACCTTGCAACTGGCAAAGCAGGCCGATTACGGGCTGCGCCCACAGGATCTGTCGCTGCTTACGGAAGGGGCGACCGGTCTGCCGGGCGGATCACCCGACACAAGAATCAAGGACAGCGCCAACCTGCCGAAGGGGCCCTATCCACTGGTGACTGCGAATGGCCAGAGTCTCTATGATACCTATGGCGGCAGCCCGGTACATCGCTTCTATCAGATGTGGCAACAGCTGGATTGCGATGCCGCGCAGGCGTCCCAACGCAATCCAAGCGGATGCCAGGCAGATCTGTTCCCATGGGTTGAGGAAACCGTCGCAGCCGGCAGCAACGGCGCGCCACCGCCGTCGACGCCGCCGGTTCCTCTGCTCAAGGAAGGCAACATCGCGATGGGCTTCTTCAATGTCGCGAAGGGAGATGCGCCCTACCTCACGAAGCTCGCCCGCGAATTCACACTGCTCGACAATTACCACCAGCCGGTGATGGGCGGCACTTTCGCCAACCAGATGATGTTTGGCTATGCCGATGCGCTTTGGTACTCCGACACCAATGGCGATCCGGCAACGCCAGACCATGTCCTCAAGCCCGGCTCGAATCCGCAGGTCTTCGTCAATGAAATTGAAAATCCGAATCCTGCGCCGGAAACCAACAACTGGTATTCCAATGACGGCTATAGCGGTGGCAGCTACACCAACTGCTCCGACTCGACCCAGCCGGGTGTAGGAGCGATCGTCTATTACCTGAACGCCGTTCATGTGTCGCCGAATTGCGCGCCTAACCACTACTATCTCTTGAACAACTACGTTCCTGCCTATATCGGCAGCGGCGCCCAGGACCCGATCAACAACGGTGCCTTCACCTTGCCGCCGGTGATCAAGCAGCGGCACATCGGTGACGTGCTCAACGGCAAGCAGGTGTCATGGGCTTATTTCGGCGAACGTTGGAACGACTTCAAGACGGCGCCCGGGCTCGGCGCAAATTTCGGGTCGCTCGATCCAGTTGCCTATCTCTATTGCAACATCTGTAATCCGTTCCTTTACTCGGCGTCGATCATGACCCATCAGGCGCAGCGCGACGCGCATCTGAAGGATACGCTTGATCTCTACGATGCGATCGCCGACGGCAAGCTTCCGGCGGTATCCTGGGTGAAGCCTTCGACGTTCAACGACGGTCACCCGGCCTCCTCGAAATTGAGCCTGTTCGAATCCTTCGCCCGTCGGATCATCGAGCAGGTGCAGTCCAAGGAGGAGTTGTGGGAGTCCACCGCAATCCTCGTCACCACCGACGAGGGCGGCGGCTACTACGACTCCGGCTATGTTCAGCCGCTCGATTATTTCGGCGACGGCACCCGGATTCCGATGGTGGTGGTCTCGAAATATTCCGGTGGCGGTCGGGTATCGCATGAATACACCGATCACGCTTCGATCATCAAATTCATCGAGCGGAATTGGGACTTGCCGAGGATTTCGGATCGAAGCCGCGACAATCTGCCTAATCCGATGACGTCGGAGGACAATCCATACGTCCCGAAAAACCGTCCGGCGCTCGGCGACCTCTTTGCCAGCTTCGACTTCGACCACCGCGATCACTAATCAGGGCATTACGCCGCCGGCGCCTTGGGGCTGTTTCGGTCCCGAGGCGCCTTGCCTTGTGACCCTCCGGCGTCATCAGGAGCCTGTCTGATGAACACGGCAAGCCCGCATCGACGTCCGCCGCCGACAATCGAGGCGGCGAGGCGAGCGTTTGTCGGTGGGGATGTTGCAGCGACGGAGTTGATCTGTGCTCAAATCCTTGCGCGAGACGCCAACGATTGGACAGCGTGGTCATTGCTGGCGGAAACTGCACTGCAGCGCGGCCGTCCAGACGCTGCAATCGTCTGCGCTGAACGTGCGATCGCGCTTTCGAACGGCAGGCCCATTCCGCTCATCCTTCGCGCCAAATGCCTGTTCCTGACAGGCAATGTCCGACAGGCGCTTGAAGCTGCCGAGCTTGCCCAGGCTAGTGTGGGTACGGCTCCAGAGGAGATTGACGCTCTTGGCGCGATCCTGGGTCTGCTTGGGTTTCACGATCGGGCCAGGGGCCTTTTTCTTCGCGCCGTCGCACGCCGGGCCGACACGCCCCAATATCTGTTCAACCTTGCCGCGACGGAGCGCATGATCGGCGCGTTCGAGGAGGCGGAAGCGCATTGCGACGCAGTGCTCGACATCGATCGGGGCTACGGCCTTGCCTATTACTTGCGCTCAGATTTGCGCATCCAGACCGCTGGCCGCAATCACATCGCCGAGATGGAGGCCGTCATTTCGGATGGAAAACTCTCCCCGCAAAGCGAGGTCATGATCCGCTTCGGACTCGGCAAGGAGTGCGATGATCTTGAACTCTATGAGCGCGCCTTCGATCATGTCGACGCGGGATGCAAGTTGCAGCGGCGGCTGATTGGTGAGAGCGGCGAAGGCACTGCCGAGATCGAACAGATCATCCGATCCCATACGAAGAACTGGGTCGATGCGGCTCCAGCGGGCAACTTCTCCACGGCGCCAGTGTTTGTGACCGGGCTTCCGCGTACTGGGACAACGCTGGTCGAGCGCATCCTCGCCAGCCACCCCGCGATGAGCTCGGTGGGCGAAACCGGTGCGTTCGCAGCCGAGCTCCGCCGCACCACCGTCAACGGTGATACACGCTGCGACCCGGCCAGGCTTGGACAGAGTTATCTGCAGGCCGCGACGGCGTTGCGCCAACCGCCGCACGTGCGTTTCGTCGACAAGACCCTCGAAAATTATCTTTATTGTGGCCTCATTCATGCGGCGTTGCCGGCTGCGAAAATAATTCTGGTCCAGCGACGCCCAATGGATGCTTGCTGGGCCATGTACAAGGCCCTCTTCCACAACAAGTTTGCCTTCTCCTACGACCAGATCGAAGTCGCCGAATATTATCTGGCATTCCGCCGGTTGTCGGAGCACTGGAGGACCGTTTTGCCAAAACACGCGCTGCTTGAGATCAACTACGAGGACATTGTGAACGATCAGGCGGCTGCGAGTCGCAAGATGATTGATTTTATTGGATTAGCCTGGGATGACGATGTGCTGCGGTTCAATGAAAGCTCGGTTCCCTCGGCCACGGCAAGTGCCGTTCAAGTGCGACGTCCCATCTACGCGTCCTCCGTGGGCAAATGGCGGAGCTATGCCGAACGTCTGAGGCCTTTGCAAGATCGGCTGTTGCGGGACATCCCGGAAGCCGACCTCACATGAGAGCCACCGACAGGCAGATCAGTTGCGAGTGTGCGCCGGAATCCGCGGCCTAACCGAGCCGCATGTCGAGCAGCCTGCGGCCCTCGGTCTTCAACAGCTTCTTCACCGCGCTGGAAGCCACGACCTCGCCGTCATTGGCATAGGTCTCGTGGTTCTTCTCGATGTCTTCGAGGCGGTAGAGGTAGTTCACCATGATGCCGGCGGACTCGCGCAGGCCCTTGAGCGAGAGGTCGCCGAGCCAGTTGACGCGCTCCAGGCGTGCGCCATTGCCGAGATGGAAGCGGGCGACGGAATCGATGACGCGTCCCTTCGGCGTGCGGGCTTTGAGGAAATAATGCGCGGCGAGCGGCTCGATCACGGCGCGCAGTTGCGAGGTCGCCTCCTCGTTCTCGAACCATTTCGGTTCGTCGAGGCGTTTCAGCAGCTCGCGTTCCTCGTTCGACACCGGCGCGTCGTCGGCCTGCTGCAGCCATTGCATGAAGCCGGGCACCGGCGAAAGCGTCACGAAAGTATCGAGCTTCGGCAATTCGCGGCGCAATTCCTCGACCACCTGCTTGATCAGGAAATTGCCGAAGGAGATGCCGCCCAGCCCGCGCTGGGTGTTGGAGATCGAATAAAACACCGCGGTGCGCGCCCGCTCGGTCGGGACCGGCTGCCGGTTCACCGCAAGCAGCGGCGCGATCGCGCCAGGAATCGTCTCGGTCAGCGCCACCTCGACGAAGATCAAGGGTGCGTCGGCGAGCGCGGGATGGAAGAAGGCATAGCAGCGGCGGTCGATGGGATCGATGCGGCGGCGCAAATCGTCCCAATCGCGGATCTCGTGCACGGCTTCATAGCGGATGATCTGCTCGAGGATGTTAGCCGGTGTCGACCAGTCTATCCTGCGCAGCACGAGAAACCCCCTGTTGAACCACGAGCCGAGCAGGTGGACGACATCGCGGTCGAGCGCGGCGAGGTCCTTGCGGCCATCCATCTGAGTGAGCAGGTCGGAACGCATGGCCACCAGGTCGGCGGTACCGCCCGGCGCCCGGTTCAGCCGGCGGATCAGCTCCTGCCGCCGCGGTTCCGATGCAAAGTGCAGACTGCTGCCATTGCCGTCGCCCGGCTGTGCCTGCCAGGCGCTGATGGCCTCGGCGAGCTTTTCCCGGTCCGGCCCGAAATTGCGCGCCAAGCCCTCGAAGAAGCTCCGCCGGCCGTCATCGTCGAGATCGTGATAGCGGTCGAGCACCTCACGCGCCATCGCGGTGCCCGTAGCTTCACCCCGGCCCGACAGCAGCGCCTCGCAGAGCTCGATCAGGTCGGAAGCATCTTCCTTGCCGTCGGCCGGATCGCCGCGCCGCAGAAGGCTGCGGCCGCGCTCGGAGATCGTCGCAAGCAGGTCGGAGAAGAAAGCGTTGGCCATGGGGCGTAGTCTAATCCGGAATACGGCGAATCCTACATAGGATTTAAGGCGAAGTCAGGCCGGGTCAAGCGCATGAACTATAGGCAAAACCAGCCGGGCCGGAAACATTCCACTCGTCATGGCCGGGGTTGACCCGGCCATCCATCCCCTTGGAGAGAATCATTCGAAGAGCGATGGACACGCGGGTCAAGCCCGCGTGTGACGAGGGGAGGCCTATTTCGTTTCCACAAATTCCGTCGGTGTCTTGCCGGTGACCTGCCGGAACGCATGGGAAAACGCCGGCACGCTGGAATAGCCGAAATCGGCGGCAAGCTGCTTGACCGAAATCCGCGCGTCGGTCGACAGTTTCTCGATGGCCGCCGCGATGCGCGCGCGCTGGCACCAGGTCTTGAAGCTCAACTGCGTCTCTGCGGCAAACAGCCGCGACAGCGTCCGCGCCGAGGTGCCGACCTTGTGCGCGAGCGTGTCGATCTCGTGCGCGGCAGCGGGCGCGGCCAGCACGATCTCGGCGGCGCGGCGGCAGCGCGGCTCGTGCGGCAGCGGAATGAAGGTCGCGGGATCCTCGGCCTGGTGCAGCTCCATCATCACGAGCTTGATCAGCAGCGCGATGCGCTCGACCCTGTTGCGTTCATCGAACAAAGCGAGGATCGCCTGGTGCAGGAGCGGGGAGACCCGCACCACGAATTCGGATTTGAGGCTCGGGCTGCGGCGTTCGCGCCTAAGCCAGGCGAGGTCGAAATAGAGCGTGCGCATCTCGATATCGGCGAGCACGTCGATGGCATGCACCAGCCGCGCCGGCACCCACACCGCGCGGTCCGGCGGCACCAGCCAGCGGCCCTTCGGCGTCGTCACCTGCATGGTGCCGCTTGCCGCATAGACCAGCTGCGCCTCGCGATGCATGTGCGGGTCGAGCCGCAGGCCCTTGCGATAGCTGCGCGACACCAGATGCAGGCCATCGCCGGTCGAGCGCTGGCCGCGCAGAATGGCAATCAGTGGCGGTTCGGCGACAGTCATTGGCTGCATCCCGTCAGGCCAACTTCGTATAACCTATTTCCGCAAAACCGGGAATCGCCAGAGCAGCAAAATGAACAGCCCCAGCCGGGTCATCGCCTTCGTCAACGGCGCGCATTTCATCGACCATTATGCGATGCTGATCTTCGCCGCCGCCGTCATCATCATGGGGCCGGCACTCGGCATGGCTTATTCGGAGCTCCTGCCCTATGCGACGCCGGGCTTCATCGCCTTTGGCGCGGGCTCGCTGATCACCGGCTGGCTCGGCGACCGCTGGAGCCGCCGCCACATGATGCTGATCTTCTTTGTCGGTATCGGGCTGTCGATGATCTCGGTCGGGTTTGTGCAGACGCCGTTGCAACTCGCCGCCGCGCTGCTTGCGATCGGCATCTTCGCCTCGATCTATCACCCCGTCGGCACCGCGATGATCGTGTCCTATGCCGACAAGCTCGGCCGCGAAATGGGCTTGAACGGCGTCTGGGGCAATCTCGGCGTGGCGTCGTCGGCGCTGGTCACCGGCGTGATCGGGCAATATCTCGGCTGGCGCTGGGCTTTCATCATTCCCGGCGCCGTGACGGTGCTGATCGGCATCGCCTTTGCGATGCTGGTGGTGCATGAGGACCGCAAGGGCTCAAAACAGGCCGCGGCGCAGGCCCGCGTCGCCAAGCGGGACATGTGGCGGGTGATCGTCTCGCTGCTGATCGTGGTGATCGCGATCTCCACCACCTTCAACGCGGTGACGGTGGCGCTGCCAAAGCTGTTCGCCGAACGGCTCGACTTCACCAAGAGCCCGGCGCTGCTGGGCGTAATCGCGGCCTGCGTCTACGTGTTCGGCGCGATGACGCAATACACCATCGGCAAGCTGCTCGACCGCCATTCGCTGAAGACGGTGGCACTGCCGCTGTCCTTCCTGCTGGCGCCGTTCCTCTATCTCGCCGCGACCCTGGAGAACCTGCCGCTGATCCTGGTCTCGATCGGCATCGTGATGGGCGCGTTCGGCCAGGTCACTGTCAACGACGCCATGGTCGGCAAGTACACCAGCGAGGAATGGCGCTCGCGCGCCTATGCCGTGCGCTATTTCGTCGGCTT
>DATMNV010000233.1:0-2653 GCA_035568535.1 Bradyrhizobium sp. | reverse complement strand
GGTTCGACGCCTGTCCCGATGGTCGCGATGGATTGCGGCCTTCTGGAGAGTCGTCTTGATCGCCTCAGCGCCTCGGACCGCATGGGCCGGGGCCAACGGCTTGAATCCGGTGGTTCGAGCCCGACGGATCGGTTGAGCGAGAGGACATATGGCGCAGACGTTTATCGGTCGGAAGCGCGTTCGCAAGTTTTTCGGAAAAATCGAGGAAGTCGCGGAGATGCCGAACCTCATTGAGGTTCAGAAGGCGTCCTACGACCAATTCCTGCTGGTGCAGGAGCCGCACGGCGGCCGTCCCAACGAGGGACTGCAGGCGGTGTTCAAGTCGGTCTTCCCAATTTCCGACTTCTCCAACATCTCCATGCTCGAATTCGTCAAATACGAGTTCGAGGGGCCGAAATACGATGTCGACGAGTGCCGGCAGCGCGGCATGACCTACGCGGCGCCGCTCAAGGTCACTTTGCGCCTCATCGTGTTCGATATCGACGAGGAAACCGGCGCCAAATCGGTCAAGGACATCAAGGAGCAGGATGTCTACATGGGCGACATCCCGCTCATGACCAATAACGGCACCTTCATCGTCAATGGCACCGAACGCGTCATCGTCTCGCAGATGCATCGCTCGCCTGGCGTGTTCTTCGATCACGACAAGGGCAAGACCCATTCGTCGGGCAAGCTCCTGTTCGCGGCCCGCATCATCCCCTATCGCGGCTCCTGGCTCGACATCGAGTTCGACGCCAAGGACATTGTCTATGCGCGCATCGATCGCCGCCGCAAAATCCCGGTGACGTCGCTCCTCTATGCGCTCGGCATGAGCGGCGAGGAGATCCTCAACACCTTCTACAAGCAGGTGCTTTACAAGCGCACGAAGGAAGGCTGGCGCGTGCCCTTCGATGCCAACCGGCTGCGCGGCTATAAGGCGATCAACGATCTGGTCGACGCGGACACCGGCAAGGTGGTGCTCGAGGCCGGCAAGAAGCTCACCGTGCGTCAGGCCCGGCAACTCGCCGAAAAAGGCCTCAAGGCCCTGCGGCTGACCGACGAGGAACTGATCGGCCACTATCTCGCCGAGGACCTCGTCAATCCGAAGAACGGCGAGATCTACGCCGAAGCGGGCGAAGAGATCACCGAGAAGACGCTCAAGACGCTGAACGATGCCGGCTACAAGGAGCTGCCGCTCCTCAACATCGATCACGTCAATGTCGGCGCCTACATTCGCAATACGCTCACGATCGACAAGAACATGACGCGCGAAGAAGCGCTGTTCGACATCTATCGCGTGATGCGTCCGGGCGAGCCGCCGACGCTCGATACCGCGCAGGCGATGTTCAACTCGCTGTTCTTCGATTCGGAGCGCTACGATCTTTCTGCGGTCGGCCGCGTGAAGATGAATATGCGGCTCGATCTCACCGCCGAGGACACCATGCGCACCTTGCGCAAGGAAGACATCCTGTCGGTGATCAAGACGCTGGTCGATCTGCGCGACGGCAAGGGCGACATCGACGATATCGACCATCTCGGCAATCGCCGGGTGCGCTCGGTCGGCGAGCTGATGGAAAATCAGTATCGCATCGGCCTGCTGCGCATGGAGCGCGCGATCAAGGAGCGCATGTCGTCGGTCGATATCGACACGGTGATGCCGCAGGATCTGATCAACGCCAAGCCGGCGGCGGCGGCGGTGCGCGAGTTCTTCGGCTCGTCGCAGCTCTCGCAGTTCATGGATCAGACCAACCCGCTGTCGGAGATCACGCACAAGCGGCGCCTCTCCGCGCTTGGGCCGGGCGGTCTGACCCGCGAGCGCGCGGGCTTCGAGGTGCGCGACGTGCATCCGACCCACTATGGCCGCATATGCCCGATCGAGACGCCGGAAGGCCCGAATATCGGCCTGATCAATTCGCTTGCGACCTATGCGCGGGTGAACAAATACGGCTTCGTCGAAACGCCTTACCGCAAGGTGAAGGACGGCCGGGTCACGGAAGAAGTGCACTATCTGTCGGCGATGGAGGAGGGGCGTTATTCGGTCGCCCAGGCCAACGCGCCGATCGATGCCAAGGGCCGCTTCACCGAAGACCTGATCGTCTGCCGCGACGGCGGCAATCGCGACGTGGTGCTCTTGGCGCCCGACAAGGTCGACTATATGGACGTGTCGCCGAAGCAGCTCGTTTCGGTGGCCGCGGCGCTCATTCCGTTCCTCGAGAACGATGACGCCAACCGCGCGCTGATGGGCTCCAACATGCAGCGGCAGGCCGTGCCGCTCGTGCATGCCGAGGCGCCGTTCGTCGGCACCGGCATGGAAGGCGTAGTCGCGCGCGATTCCGGCGCCGCCATCGCCGCCCGCCGCACCGGGGTGGTCGACCAGGTGGACGCCACCCGTATCGTCATCCGCGCCACCGACGAGCCCGATCCGACCAAGCCGGGCGTCGACATCTACCGGCTCTCGAAGTTCCAGCGCTCCAACCAGAACACCTGCATCAACCAGCGTCCGCTGGTGAAGATGGGCGACTTGGTGACGAAGGGCGACATCATCGCCGACGGTCCCTCGACCGAGCTCGGCGAGCTCGCGCTCGGCCGCAACGTGCTGGTCGCGTTCATGCCGTGGAACGGCTACAACTTCGAAGACTCGATCCTGCTCTCCGAGCGCATCGTCAAGGATGAC